>JBBSUQ010000019.1:0-27016 GCA_038234235.1 Flavobacteriales bacterium | reverse complement strand
ACAGGAAAGAAATATTATCTAATGAATTTACCCTATTTTTTGGGAACGAAATTGAGGGAATATATAGAATATTTTGTGAGTAATTATGATTCGGAAATTTAATTTGAAATGAACTGTAAAATTCGGAGAATAAAAATTAACAATTATATAATTAACAATTAACAATTATATAATTAACAATTAATCACTCCTCCTCATGGAATTCAATCTCACAATCGTACTCAAATCCTCTGAAATCTTCTTTACTGATCCAATATTTTGATGTGGTGACCTCAAATGTATTATCTTCTTTTTTATCAATGTGCCAAATAACGTTTTCTAAATCTGTAAATGACATTTCTCCAGAAATTTGTTTGGGAAATAAACGGTGCAGTAAATTATGATCGTTCAGGCCATGCGCAATTGCTTTTGTTAGTACTTCTTGAGTTATTTCTTCTTTAAAGTTTTCGATTTGAATTTTAATTATCGAAGCTTCTGTATTCGGGAATTTGCCATTGTAAGCTTTGTATAAAAGTTGATTGATATTGTATAAATCACAATGCAATGCTGGATCTCGGTATTCTTCCGCAACTCTATCAATCATCATTTCATTTGAGATATTCTGGATCTGATTTTCATTCAATTTATCGCCCAATTTGTATTGCAAAACCAATTCTGCAGCTTCATTAGGTTCAAGTTCAGAAACCGACATTTGTATGTATTCAAAGATTTCACTGTCTTTTAATCCGTCTGTATCTGGTAAGCCAAATTCATGTAATAATTGGATGTAATCTTCTTTTTTCCAGTAAAAATTCAATTCATTAACTGTATTTACTTCAAGGATGTTTACTTTCATAAAATATGTTTTTTGTTGAAGTTAAGTTTAATTTTAGTAGAATTGAGAATGAAAATTAATAATTAGGAATTGTTAAGAGAAAATTTTGCTTCCAACTCTAATCATCGTGCTTCCTTCTTCTATTGCCAACTCATAATCGCCACTCATTCCCATGCTAATATGTCTGAAATCAGCATTAAATTTAAAATAATGACTTTTTAAAACATGGAAAATATTTGCTAATTCTCCAAACTCATTTCTAACTTGATTTTCATCGTCAACATTAGAAGCCATTCCCATAATTCCAACAATATTGATATTCTGAAATTCGACAATTTCTTTGCTTTCCAGTAATTCTTGCGCCTGAGCCAAAGTTAAACCGTATTTACTTTCTTCTTGCGCCACATGAAATTGCAACAGACAATCAATAATTCGATCATTTTTTTTGGCTTGTTTGTCTATTTCTTTTAACAATGAAATGGAATCTACGGAATGAATCAGAGAAATATAAGGAGCAATGTATTTTACCTTATTAGATTGCAAATGTCCAATTAAATGCCATTGAATATCATTTGGCAATTCGTTGACTTTTGTTTGTAGTTCTTGGACTTTGTTTTCCCCAAAATGCTTTTGCCCGGCATTGTATGCTTCCATTATTTCAGCAACTCCGTAAGTTTTAGAAACGGCAACTAGAAGTGCGTTTGTAGGAATATTTTTCTTTATTTCTGATAAATTTTCTGCAATCATTCTTCTAAATTGTAAATTGTCAAGCCACTTCTTAATTTTGGCTCTACCCAGGTAGATTTTGGGGGCATTATCATTTGGTTATCGGCTACCTTTTTAACTTGATCCATTGTTGCTGGATACAGAATGAAAAGTGCATCAAATCTGCCCAATTTGGAATCTAATTTATTATTGTTTACCAACATTTCCATAGTAGTCAATTCTTCGGCGCCACTAATAAATTGAACTGATGGATTGGTTTTTAAATCTCTGACACCTAAAATAGGACTTAAAATATGTCTTGTAAGTATGGCACTGTCTAAATTTTCTACCGGATGATTTATAAATTTTTTATCGTCTTTCCAATCCAAATTATACCATTTGCCTTTCAAACACATTGTAAATTGATGTTCTTTCTTTGGTTTTATCGCATTTTCTAATGGTATAACAACAAATGATTCTTTCAATTTATCAATAAACTGGTTTTCAGTAAACGGAGCGATAGATTCTACCAAACGATTGAATTCTAAAATGTTTAATTCAGTTTCATCAATTAGATAAGATAAAAAATAATTTTTATTCTCAGTTGGATTTGTTGTTTTTTCAGCGAAAGCCACCGAAGATGCAGATCGATGGTGACCATCAGCAATATAAAGCGCATCTATTTTTTCAAAAGCTTCTATAATATTTAGCGACATTTCAAGATTTATAACCCACAATTCGTGCTTAACGCGATCAGTAGTCGTAAATTCATATTCTGGACGTTCTAACAAAACTTCGGCAATGTTCTTTTTAATTTCTAATGTTCCCGTATACGAAAGCAACACAGGCTCAGCATTAAAACCAACATGTTCCAAATAATCGGTAAACATTTGCTCACGAGTGGTAAGAGTAGCTTCGTGTTTTTTAATAGAATCGTTTTTATATTCTTCAACGCTCGCGCCTGCAATTATTCCGGTATAAACATGACCATTTTTTGTTTGTCTGTAAAGGTATAAATGTGCATCGCTATCTTGTTGAAGTATTCCAGAATCTAGAAAAGTTTGGTACTTTTTTTTAACTTGTAAAAATCTTTGACTTGAATTTGGTCGTGTTCTTACAGTTTTATCAAACTCAGGATTAATTATGTGCAAAAAAGTAAAAGGATTGTCTTCCAATTTTGCCTTCAACACATTTTTTCTATACGAATAAACAGGTCTTGTCGCAACCAAGTGCACTTTATCTCTTACTGGTCTTATAGCTCTAAAAGCTTTTATTTTAGACATATTTTAAAGACAGAATCTTAATTCATTGTGCCAAACGCATCGATTATTATCGTTGCCATTTCTTCACCAATTCTATCTTGAGCTTCACCCGTTGCTGCGCCAATATGTGGCGTTGTAGCAATTTTCGGATGGTTTAACAAATCTTTTCTTGGATTTGGTTCATTTTCAAAAACATCTAATGCAATCGCACTAACTTTCCCACTCTCTAAAGCTTCCAATAATGCATCTTCATCAATCACTCCGCCTCTTGCAGCATTTGCTATTCGAATGCCATCTTTCATTTGAGCAAATTCTTTCTTGCCAAGAACTGCAGAACCGTCTTTTTGCTTCGGAACATGTAAAGAAAGATAATCACAAGTTGATAAAACTTCCTCTAAATTATCTGTAACATCAATGCTGATTTTTAAATTTCCTGCTCCTTCAATATGTTTTAAAGAAATTTCAATAGTTTCTTTGATTTGACCAACAGCTTTAACTTTCATGCCTATTCCTAGTGCATAAGAAGCCAAACTTTGTCCGATTCTTCCAAAACCAATAATTCCCAAAGTTTTACCTCTCAATTCAACACCCTTGCCATATTCTTTTTTCAATTTAGCGAAATCGCCAGTCTCCATATTTTTGTGAGAATTGTGTAAAAATCTCGATATAGCAAACAATTGTCCCACTACTAATTCTGCAACAGATTGTGAGGAAGAAGCAGGTGTGTTTTCAACTAATATACCTTTGTCTCTGGCATATTGTACATCGATATTGTCCATTCCAACACCACCACGACCAATCAGTTTTAAAGACGGACAAGCATCAATTAATTCTTTACGTGCAGTAGTTGCACTTCTCACTAAAAGAATGGCTACTTCATTATCATTTATGTACTTTGCAAGTTCCCCTTGAGGAACATTATTAGTAATTACTTGGAATCCGGATTGCTCTAATAATATTTTTCCTAATGCCGATATCCCATCGTTTGCTAAAATTTTCATGTTTTTATCCGTTTTTTCTTGTGAATTCGTTCATTAAATCTGTCAAAACTTTTACGCTTGAAAGCGGAAGCGCATTGTACATTGATGCTCTGTAACCACCAACAGATCTGTGTCCTGGTAAACCAACTATTCCAGCTTCTTTCCAAATTTTATCAAAAGCTTCTTCATGAGAAGTGTCTTTAAGTAAGAAGGTAACATTCATATTACTTCTATCTTCTTTGGCAACAGTTCCTTCAAAAAAAGGATTGTTATCTATTTCACCATAAAGTAAAGCTGCTTTTGCTTCGTTTTCTTTTTGAATATTTGGAACTCCACCACTTGCTAACAAATTTTTCAGATTCAACATAGAAACGTAAATTGAAAAAACTGGCGGAGTATTCAACATTGATTCTTTATCGTATTGACTTTTTAAATCTAAATAAGTTGGAAGGAAAGGTGAAGTAGATTTACCGAATATCTCATCCTTTACAATATAAACCGTTGCACCAGCAGGTCCTAGATTTTTTTGAGCACCCGCATAAATAAGGTCGAATTTGCTTACATCTATAGTTTTAGAGAAAATATCAGAAGACATATCACAAACCAAAGGCAAATCTGTTTGAGGAATATCTTTAAACTGAGTTCCGAAAATTGTATTGTTAGATGTGTAGTGGAAAAAATCAGCATTACTGGGTTTCTCTAGGTTTTTAGGAATGTAATTAAAGTTTTTGTCTTCGGAAGAACCGATTACTTGAACATCCAATCCTACTTTTTTGGCTTCTTTGATTGCACCTTGAGACCAAGTTCCAGTGTTTATATACGCGCCTTTTTTATTTTCGCGCATCATATTTAAAGCAGCAATTGTAAATCCTAAAGTTGCACCGCCTTGTAAAAATAACACACTGTAACCAGCAGGTACATTCAAGGCTTTTTTTGTTAATTCCATTGCTTCTTCCATTACAACAACAAAATCTTTGTGTCTGTGAGAAACTTCGAGAATTGAAAGTCCGTTAAAATCGAGCACACCAGCGGCTGCTTGTTTGAAAACTTCTTGAGGTAATATGCAAGGACCTGCGCCAAAATTATATTTCATGGATACGTTTTTTTTTAGTTTTATATCTGTTCTACAAAATTCACAATTTATTGCTAATATGCAAGTATTGATAGCTGAAATTTATAAATATTAATTATTTAATAATTTTTGAATTGGATTGGATCTGTTAATTTATAGTAATTATAAGAATCAATGTATTTTTCTCTTAATGATTCTCAATAAAATAAGTTACATATTCCGGCAGTTTTGTGCCCAAGTAATAGGGTAGATTCATTAATTTGTACGGTTTTTTCATATTTGGAGTTGTATGTTCTTTAATCTTAAATTTACCGGCATAAATTCTTATAGCATAGCTATGGTCAGAACGTTCTATAAATTCATGTAAAGATTTCAGTGTTCCAGTGGGTCCTGATTTTATTTCTACGGGTATCACTTTGCTTTCATGTCTTAATAGTAAATCTATTTCCGCAGAACTTTGTGATTTTTCGCGTACCCAAAAATTAGGTTTGTGATTGCTAATGTCATTTAACGATATTAATTCTTGGAAAATAATATGCGGAATAATTGCTCCTTTGTAAGACTGACTTAAATCTTTAAGTGCCAATAATTGACCTTGAATTTTTAAATCGTGGTTTACCAAGCCAGTATCTAAAAATTGCATTTTTGGTGCTTTTTTAATGTCAGGTTTCACCGGTGCATCGGTATCTGTAGTTGGAAAAATGAGTCTTATTATTTTTGCATCATCTAAATTTCGGAATGCTTTTCCTACCTCACGAGATTTATAATTTGAGTTACCAAAATTTTGAAATTTTATTCTTTGATCGAGGTATAAATAAGCATTGTCCATTATATGTATTATGATTTTTCGCTCAGTATCATTGGAAGTATATTTTTCGACATCATTTTTATAGGTAGCCCAAATACTTTCGTATATTTTTGGTAAGTCTGCAACACTTTTATTTTTTAAATAAGCTTTTATAATCTCGGGCATTCCACCGATAATGGTGTAAGTATTAAACAAGTCTAATAATGTATCGTGGGCAAAATCTTTTACAGGAATTTGTTGTAATTGGATAAAAGCTTGTTCTTGAGAAATTGCATTTAGAAATTCGGAAAAGTTCAATGGATGTAAATACAAATATTCTATTCGTCCGACAGGAAAACTCTTCACTTCAGTCATGGCAAATTCTAATAAAGATCCTGCAGCAATTACATGTAGTTCTGGAATTTCTTCATGAAAATATCGGAGAAACTGAATTGCCTTGGGAGATTCTTGTATTTCATCGATGAAGAGCAAAGTGGATTCAATATTTTTATTGGAAATATTATGTTCAAGAAAAATGGCGTCTTTTATTGTATGAATATCATCATATTCTTCAAAGTATCTAATATCTGAAATTTTCTCAAGATTTAAAAGCACCGAATTTTTGAAAGATTTGGAGAATTCTTTGACTATTGTAGTTTTTCCTACTTGCCGAGCACCCCTTAAAATTAAAGGTTTTCTGCTTGTACTGTTTTTCCAGATGTTTAACTCTTTAAATATCTGCCTATTAAACGTTAAATGTTCTTCCATTATTCAATTTATCTACAACAAATATAATTATTTTGTAATATAATTATTTTGTAATATAACAAGGGGTGTTTTATTATTTTTTTGTAACATAACAAAGGGTGTTTGGTAATTATTTTGTAATAAAACAAGGGGTTTTTTATGTATTTTTTGTAACAGAACAAAGGGTCTTTAATCAATTTTTCGTAACAAAGCAAGGGGTATTTTGTCTTTTGGTTGTAACAAAGCAAGGGGTGATTATTCGAGCCTTAATTTTTATTTAGATTGAATTTTATAATAAATTTAAAATGTCTCTTCGCTGAAAATTGAGAGGATCAGACAGGTGTAATCTTTCTTAAAAATTACACACTTTTTCGAACAGTACCATATTTTTAGCCACTTTCTTTTATTTCCCCCTAGATTCTGATAGCTAACGGAATCGGGGCGAGAGACAGACTGCACTTTGAATAAAACTACAATTTAGAAAGCTAAAAATATTATTATAAATGGACTTTGAATCAGATTATATGAAACAAAAAAGCCCGTTCATCAAAGACAAACGGGCTTATATTTTAAGAAATTAATTATGCACTTGGTGCTTCTTCTCTTTCTGGTTTCGGCAACAAAACTCTACGAGATAGTTTCCATTTTTTAGTTTTTGGATCTTTTCCAACGACTTTGAATTTTACTACTTCTCCTTCTTTGGCTACGTCTTCCATTTTTTCGGTCTTTTCCCAAGCATACTCAGAAATGTGAATTAAACCATCTGTTCCTGGTACAATTTCTACGAAACAGCCATAAGCTTGTAAAGATTTGATTTTACCTTCGTAAATTTCACCTTCTTCAACAGTAGGAGGGAACGCGATAGATTTAATTCTTCTAATTGCTTCATTCATTTCATCGCCATTGTTTGACATGATTTGAACTCTTCCTTCACCACCTTCCAATTCTTCAATTGTAATATTGGTGTTTGTATCTTTTTGTAAACCTTGTATGATTTTTCCTCCAGGTCCTATAATTGCTCCAATCATGTCATTCGGTACGTTGAATGCCTCAATTCTTGGAGTCTGTGGTTTGAATTCTGTATTTGGTTTCGCAATAGTCTCAATCAATTTGTTTAAGATATGAATTCTACCTGCTCTTGCTTGATCCAATGCTTGTATCAAAACTTCGTACGGTAAGCCATCAACTTTAATATCCATTTGACAAGCAGTAATTCCTTTTGAAGTACCTGTAACTTTAAAGTCCATGTCACCTAAATGATCTTCATCACCTAAAATGTCAGACAATACAGCAAATTTACCTCCATCTGCAACTAATCCCATTGCGATACCAGAAACTGGTGCTTTGATTTGCACACCGCCATCCATTAAAGCCAATGTTCCGGCACAAACTGTTGCCATTGAAGACGAACCGTTAGATTCTAAAATCTCAGAAACCAAACGTATTGTGTAAGGATTGTCATCTGGTAAAACTGGTTTCAATGCTCTCAAAGCCAAATTACCATGACCTATTTCTCTTCTTGATGTTCCACGAATTGGTTTTGCTTCACCAGTTGAGAAAGGAGGGAAGTTATAATGCAACATAAATTTCTCAGTTCCTCTGAAAGTTGCATTGTCAATCATTTGCTCGTCCATTTTGCCACCAAGTGTCAAAGTTGTAAGCGATTGAGTTTCACCTCTTGTAAAAACCGCACTTCCGTGAACCATTGGTAAATAATCAACTTCTGCCCAAATAGGACGGATTTCATCAAATTTACGACCATCTAAACGAATGCCTTCATGCAACATTACATCGCGAACAGCTTTCTTTTTAACTTCATTGAAATATACGGATATAAAGCTGCTTACTTCAGCTAGTTCTTCTTCGCTGTATGTTGCTTTCAATTCAGTTTTTACCGCATCAAACAATTCAGATCTTTTTGCTTTGCTTGCCAAACCTTGTCTTGCAACCGCTTTACACTTATCCATTGCGAATTCGTAAACTTTTTTCTTTACGTCATCGTTGTGTTTTTCATGCGAATATTCTCTTTTTGGACTAGCAGTTGGAATTTCTGCTGCCAAATCTAATTGAAATTGACATTGTTCTTTAATAGACTCATGCGCTAATTTGATAACTTCTACCATTTCAGCTTCTGAAATTTCTTGCATTTCACCTTCCAACATCACGATGTCTTTGTGCGTTCCAGCAATCATGATATCGATATCCGACAATTTCATTTCTTGAATAGTTGGGTTGATGATATATTTTCCATCAATTCTCCCGACACGTACTTCAGACATTGGTCCGTTAAACGGAATATCTGAAACTGCAAGTGCTGCAGATGCTGCCAAACCACAAAGTGCATCTGGGTTGTTTACACCGTCATACGCAATTAGTTGCATCATCAATTGCACTTCTGCATGATAATCGTCTGGAAACAATGGTCGTAGAGCTCTATCTACCAAACGCATTATTAAAATTTCACTTTCAGATGGTCTTGCCTCTCTTCTAAAAAATCCACCAGGGATTCTTCCAGCTGCTGCAAATTTCTCTTTGTAATCTACAG
Source organism: Flavobacteriales bacterium (assembly GCA_038234235.1). Lineage (GTDB taxonomy): Bacteria > Bacteroidota > Bacteroidia > Flavobacteriales_D > Crocinitomicaceae > JBBSUQ01. The sequence continues at coordinate 18,104 of JBBSUQ010000019.1, read as the reverse complement.
TTAGCGGTAAAAAATCTATCCCTTCTTTTGCTTCTTGAGCAGCAACTACCGTGGCCAGTATCATTGTATCACCACATCGCAATACTACGGAGCCGTCTGCTTGTTTTGCCAACTTTCCTGTTTCAACGGTTATCTCTTTTCCTCCCGTTGTAATTGACCTTTTGATTCCTATATTCATATTTATAACTTACATTTTTAATTATTGAACTAAACTATTTAAAAAAGAAAGGCACCCGAAAAATTCGACTGCCCCCTCAGATAAAATATTTTTACTATTAGTAAAAAGCTTAAAATTACGTGAATTAACGACGTAAGCTAAGTTCTTTAACGATAGATCTATATCTTTCAATATCTTTTTTCTTCAAGTAATCTAAAAGACTTCTTCTTTTACCTACCAACACTTGAAGTGCTCTTTGCGTTCCGTAATCTTTACGATTCTTTTTCAAATGCTCAGTCAAATGAGAGATTCTGTAAGTAAATAAAGCTACCTGACCTTCAGATGAACCTGTGTTTGTCTCAGCACCTCCGTGCTTTGCAAACAATTCTTTTTTCTTTTCTGGACTATTATACATGCCAATATTGCGTAAATGATTATTATGTATTAAACTGACCCTTCGCAGTTTTACGGTGCAAAGATATAATTTTAATTTAACAATTTTTACTTTCTAAAAAACTTTAATGATTTTTCTAAAGTTTCTCTAATAATCGTTCTATCTAAAATATAATCTAAGAATCCATGCTCCAAAACAAACTCTGAGGTTTGGAAACCGTCTGGTAAATCTCTACCAATCGTTTCTTTTACTACCCTTGGTCCTGCAAAGGCTATCAATGCTTCTGGTTCGGCTATGTTTAAATCTCCCAACATGGCAAATGATGCTGTTACGCCACCAGTTGTTGGATCTGTTAGGTAAGAAATGTATGGAAGTTTTGCTTCAGATAATTGACCTAGTTTACCGCTTACTTTTGCCATTTGCATTAATGAAAAACCGGCCTCCATCATTCTTGCGCCACCAGATTTCGAAATTATCATAAACGGACACTTGCTTTTAATTGCCAAATCTATTGCTCGTGCAATTTTTTCGCCCATAACTGAACCCATAGATCCACCGATAAAAGCGAAGTCCATTGCAGCAATAACCAAATCATGACCTTCTAGTTTACCTTTTGCCGTGCGAATTGCATCACTTAATCCTGTGTTTTTCTGAGTCGCTTTGACACGATCGGTATACTTTTTAGTGTCTTCGAATTTTAGGGGATCACCACTTGAAAGTTTTTCGTCGTATTCTTTGTATTTTCCTCCGTCAAATATTATTTGAAAATATTCTTCGGAACCTAGTCGCTCATGGTTTTGGCAACGATCGCAGACGTAATTATTCTTAATTAAATCTTCTACAGTAAAAAGCGTTTTACAGTTAGAACATTTTTGCCAAAGACCTTCAGGTGTTTCTTTTTTCTCTTGTGTAGAAGTTGTAATGCCCTCTTTATTTCTTTTAAACCAACTCATATTAATTCTTTAATATACTTGTTATAATATTTTTTATAGTGTATTCACATTGTTCAAATCTTCAAAGGCTTTTGTTAATCTTTTTATGAACGTTAATTCGCCTTCTCGCAACCATTTTCTAGGATCGTAATATTTTTTATTCGGTAAGTCTCCGCCATCCGGATTTCCAATTTGTGTGCGTAAATATTCCAAATTTTCATCAATATAATCTCTCACACCTTCAGTATATGCAAATTGTAAATCGGTATCGATGTTCATTTTTACAACTCCATATCCAATTGCTTCTCTTATTTCTTCAAGTGTTGAGCCACTTCCACCGTGAAAAACAAAATTTATTGGATTGGCTTCGGTACTGTATTTTTTCTCAACAAATTTCTGAGAGTTATCAAGAATAACTGGTGTAAGTTTTACATTTCCTGGTTTGTAAACGCCATGAACATTTCCGAAAGCCGCTGCACTTGTAAATTTATCACTCACTTTCATTAATTCTTCATAAGCATAAGCAACTTCTTCTGGTTGAGTATAGAGTTTTGTACTGTCTACATCACTGTTGTCCACACCGTCTTCTTCACCACCTGTTATTCCCAATTCAATTTCTAAAGTCATACCTATTTTACTCATTCGCTCAAGGTATTTTTTACAGATTTCTATATTTTCTTCAATCGGTTCTTCCGATAAATCCAACATGTGTGAACTGTAAAGTGGTTTGCCATGTTTTGCAAAATATTTTTCACCTGCATCTAATAAACCATCTATCCAAGGTAATAATTTTTTTGCGCAATGATCAGTATGTAATATAACTGTTGCACCATAAAATTCGGCCAACTCATGTATGTGCAATGCACCAGCTATGCCACCAGCTATGGCAGCTTTTTCATTTTCATTTTTCAGTCCTTTTCCAGCATTGAAATGACAACCGCCATTGCTGAATTGAACAATTACAGGTGCTTTTAATTTCGCAGCTGTTTCCATTACGGCGTTAACAGAACTAGAACCAACAACATTTACTGCAGGTAAGGCGAAACCTTTTTCCTTAGCATATTTAAAAATTGCTTGAACTGCATCGCCTGTAGCAACTCCTGACTTGATATTATGTGAAATATCGTGCGAAATATTATGTGACATTAATATAATTTTAAAATAATTATCAAAGCGCAAATTTATAACTAATTAATGTAACTGAAATAATTCATTTGTGAAAAACTTATTTAAAAAGTAAGAGATGCTTCATTACAAATGATTATTTTTGTATTGTTTAATATTTTAACGAACATAACTTTTATACGACAAGTTTTTAAACATGAATTACCTTGATGAATTAAATGAAAGCCAAAGGGTGGCAGTTGAAAATTTTGAAGGCCCAACAATGGTTATAGCCGGCGCAGGATCTGGAAAAACTAGAGTGCTGACTTATCGAATTGCTTTTATGGTAGATAACGGCATAGATCCTTTTAATGTTATGGCGTTAACTTTTACAAATAAGGCCGCTCGTGAAATGAAAGAAAGAATCGACAAGATTGTAGGTTTGGGTGAAGCCAAAAATATTACAATGGGTACGTTTCACTCTGTTTTTTCTAGAATTTTACGCTACAATGCCGATCGTTTGGGATATCCCACAAATTTTACAATTTATGATACGCAAGACACCAAAAGTCTTTTACGAGATATTGTTAATGAGTTTTCTTTAGATAATAAATTATACAAACCAAGTTCTGTTTACGGTAGAATTTCTACGGCTAAAAACAATTTAATTTCCCCAGAAGCATATGCAGAAAATCCGGAAATTATGTTGGAAGATGTGGCTGCTAAGAGACCTGAAATAGCTAGAATTTATAAGGCTTACGCATCAAGATGTTTTAAGGCTGGAGCAATGGACTTTGATGATTTACTCTATCAAACAAATATTTTACTGCGAGATTTTCCAGATATTTTACATTATTACCAACACAAATACAAATATATATTGGTTGATGAGTACCAAGATACCAATTATGCTCAATATCTAATAGTTAAAAAACTTGCAGCCGTTTATGAAAATATTTGTGTAGTTGGAGACGATGCACAATCTATCTATTCTTTTAGAGGTGCAAATATTGAAAATATCTTGAATTTCAGAAAAGATTATCCAGATTTTAAAATGTACAAACTGGAGCAAAATTATAGAAGCTCTAAAAATATAGTTGAAGCAGCAAATAGTTTAATTAAACATAACAAAGATCAAATACAAAAAAATGTTTGGACCGAAAATGAATTGGGGTCACATTTAGAAGTTGTGCCTTGTGCAACTGATAATGAAGAAGGAAAGGTAATTGTTGCGAAAATTTATGATACAAAGCAGGGTAACGGTCTTTCATATAATGATTTTGCTATTCTTTACAGAACTAACAAGCAATCTCGTTCTTTTGAGGAATCTTTAAGAAAAATGAATATTCCGTACAAAATTTATGGTGGAATATCTTTTTATCAGCGGAAAGAAATTAAAGATTTGTTGGCTTATTTTAGACTCGCTGCAAATAATCATGATGAAGAGGCTGTAAAGAGAGTTATTAATTATCCAAAAAGGGCAATTGGAAAAACCTCAATTGATAATATAATTATATCTGCCAGTAAACACGATGTAAGTTTTTGGGATGTAATTTCAAATATGGATAAATATCCTGTTCCATTAAATTCGGGAACGAGGGCAAAAATTTATCAATTTGTAACCATGATTCAGAGTTTTTCTGCTCAAATGGAAAAGTTAAATGCTTATACGATGGCACAAGAAATTGCAAATCAGTCGGGTATTTTAAAAGATTTGTATAAAGATAAAGACAAAGGTCCGGAAGAAGTTGAGCATTATCAAAATGTGGAGGCACTTTTGGCAGCAGTTCAGGAATTCACGAATCCTTTTGATGACATTGAAGAAGGAGAAGAAATTGAAACCAAATATTTGGCAGAATTTTTAATGGATGTTGCACTACTTACTGATGCAGATGAGGATAAAGGACAGGAGAAAAACTTTGTTACTTTAATGACAATTCACTCTAGCAAAGGTTTAGAATTTCCTTATGTCTATTTAGTGGGTTTAGAAGAAAACTTGTTTCCTAGTCAAATGACTTTGAGTTCAAGAGCTGATTTAGAAGAAGAACGAAGATTATTTTACGTAGCAATAACACGCGCAAAAACGGGTTGTACCTTATCTTATGCGCGGTCTAGATTTTTATGGGGAAAAGTAACTTCATCAGAATCCAGTAGATTTATTGATGAGATAGATTCTCAATATTTACATTTTCCAATTGTTGAAAGATCTCAAGGTCGATCATTAAATGAAAGAAATTTCAATTCTCTTGGTGGATTAAATAAATCGGTTGGAGGAATTAATTTAAAAAATTTACAGCCAATTTCTTCAGCTTCAAAAATTTCTGGTTCAACAGATTTAGATTTAAAAGTTGGTTATAATGTTGGGCATGAAAGGTTTGGTAAAGGAAAAATATTAAAATTAGAGGGCAGCGGACAAGATAAAAAAGCAACTATTTTTTTCCCAACCCACGGAGCTAAAACATTATTGCTACGCTATGCAAATCTTGAGATTTTTGAAAATTAAATGTAGTAAAAAAAGTTTGTTAAGAGAAATTGGTAATTAAAAAAAACCTATTAGAATGGGTAATTGATACCAAAATGCAATTGCCATTTAAACGGTTTTGGTAAAAATTCATCAAAATCGTCACCATATAGAACTTTGCCAGCCTGTATTTCTTGTAAATATGGATCTCTACTTTGGGTGATCCATTTGGCACCATCAGGTAAGGCCGGATTTCTAAGAGGAAAACCTAAATCAACTCTTAATACAAAATAAACAAAATCGTATCGTATTCCCACTCCTCCTGCAACGGCTATGTCATTTATCCAATTTTTAGAAAATTGTCCACCTGGCCTTTTAACATCATTATTTATAAGCCAAATATTCCCCGCATCTGTAAAAACTGCTCCTCTAAATGGCCCACCCAAATTAAATCTGTATTCTATTGAACCACCAATTCTTATATCACCTATTTGGGTTGCAGTTCGGTTAGTATCTAAATAGTATTTGTAAGATCCCGGGCCTAAAGTTCTTGCTTTCCAGCCCCTGTTATCATTTGCACCACCTGCAAAAAATGCATAATCGTAAGGTAAGGAAGTTGAACTATTTCCATAAGGTTTTCCGAAACCTGCTAAACCGTGTAAATGTAAACTTCTAAGACCTGAAAATGGATAAGAATAAATAACCTCTTCATCTATTCTGACGAATTGTGAATAAGGTATGTTTGCAATTAAATATCTGCCATTTGTGTCTTGCGACAACTTAGAATTAAAAGCGGATAAAAATAAACCTGCAGGATCAAAAGATATTTGATTGTACAAATTTCCCTTGTCAAAAGGATTTAGTCTTTTCTTATCTAAATTCTTATCATTGAACTCAAATGTTAGTTTTATATCCTGCCAAATTAACTGGCTGCTGTAAGCATTTTGAAGAAAAAGGTCATTTAAATCATTGATTCTTTTCTTAAAATCTTCGCTTTTATCAATTTTCACGATTTTTATAACTGAAGATGTGGGTAGACCTACTGTGAATATTTGGCTCTTTCCAACAAAAAACTTCCATAAATAGTTGGTTTGTAGTATGTTTCTAGTAAAATCTGTTCGTTGCTGAACGTTGAATCCTAAAGAAATTTGAGTTTTAGGTTTTGCTCGCTTACTAATATTTGTAATAGGAATTGGAAAAATTCCGGGTATTTCAAATTTAATACTTGGTCCAAATTCAAAAGTATTAAAGGCTCTTGCGGATGTTTTTATTTTATCTCCGTCAACGGTTTTATCAAAAATTGGTGGCTGAGATTCTATACCCCCCGCCAACGAAATGGTCATTTTAGTGGCTGATCTCCAAATGTTTTTATCAATATAATTTATAGATGCAGATATTCCTAAATAACCATTAGAAGTTGTGGCCCTTGGTTCTAAACCAAAACTTCGCTTTTTCACAGGTATCAAATAATAATGAATGTCTAGCGAATCTGTATTTTTAATTTCTTCAAAAACTGGTTTAACTACCTGAAATACACCTAAATCTAATAAACGTGAATAGGATCTGTCCAAATAGTAATCTTTATAGTAATTTGTATGTTCTAGATAATTTTGAGATTCTATGATTTTTGGTTTCACAAACATTTCACCGTTGTATGTAAATATTGCCATTCTGTATTGATCGAGCTGTTTTTCTCCGTTACTTGAGTTTTTTTCATATATTTCAGCATAATAAAATGTATCTATAGTTGTTAAAAACTGGCCACTACTTAAAGGTAAACCCAAACTATCAACAATCGTTCTACGCAAATTTCCCTTATACAAAGTTGAATCGCTCAAATGAAAATAAACGTTTCTCATGTGATAAACTTTATATGGCACTGAAACTAATGAATCTCGGTTTTCTTCGGATCGAACCAATCTGTCAGCAACGTTTATCGCTATATTTAACTTGTTGTCTTTTAAATTATTAGAATCTGCTTCAAAAGTTATACTGGCGGGAGAGAATCCATAAAATGCGTCGTCCTTTAAATGTTTTGCAATTCTTGTTCTTATTGTATTTAAATAATCGGCATCTAATGGCCTGCCTGTCAAGAAACTTTTATCTTGTTTGTTGATATATTTGGTAATTGAACCTGCCACAGATTCATTGGGACAATTTAACTGAAAGGTATCAATGTAATATCTTGCACCAGTTTGTATTGTGTAAGTGACAATTGCTTTTTTGTTGTCTTGAAAATCAATTACCCCAGCTGTTGAGCTGTAATAATATCCTTTACGTTTCATATAATTATTAAGTTGACTTAATGTTCTAATATATAAACTTGTATCTAAAATTACAGGTGGTTCTCCAAGCTTATATTTGACCCATTCTTTAAAAAACATTCTTGGTTCAATTGTGTCTTTTTTTGGAATCGTCTTTTTTACGTAAGTGGAATCACCAATTTCTCGTGCAGCAGTTTTTCTTTTTGTGTCGACTTTATCTTCTCTTGCCTGCTTTTTTTTATTCTTTTCTCGGATTTTAATATCCATTATTTGCCTCTTATTGGCAACTTTGGTGGAATCGTAAATATTATAAAATCCGAGTTTAATTTTAAGTCCTAAAAATCTTGTGTTTTCAGGTTGTCTTATTATACCATAGAGAGGAGTTGCACTCATTTTTTCTCCCTCAACGACTATTTTGTTTTTCTTAATTAAATATTTACCTTCGGGCACGTTTTTAGTTAATTTACAAGCTGCAAGGCTTGCAATTAGCAAAATGTAGAAATGCAAAAATTTAATACGATTCAAAACTTGATTTTTGAACGACAAAAATAGTAAAATCAATAGTATTGGCGGTACTTTCCAAAAATAAGAACAAATGGATCCGTTCTCTTCATCGGAAGAAGAATAGGGAATTGGAATCTTCGTATATCATTGAAGGCGCTAAGAATGTTGCAGAATTGATAAAGTTTTTGCCGGAAACCATACTTTGTGTGGTACAGTTAAAAAATGATAAATTTTCTATCTTCAAACAGAAATGGGAAAATTTTGAGGTAGAAAGTTCAGAAATGTCACAACTTTCGGCACTTCATTCAGCAAGTAATATTTTGGCAGTTGCAAAAATTCCAATGGATATTAATCATTATTCATCAAATAAAATAACGCTAGTTTTAGATAATATTCAAGATCCTGGAAATTTAGGCACGATTTGGAGAATGGCAGATTGGTTTGGTATTTCTGAAATTGTTTGTTCGATAAATACTGTAGATTGTTTCAATCCAAAGGTTATTCAAGCAAGTATGGGAGCTTTTTGCCGCGTAAAAATTACATATACCGATATTTCAGATTATTTATCCGTTGATAATCGCCCAATTTATGGAGCTTTTATGAATGGAGAGAGTATTTACAACCAGCAACTTAAAGAAAGTGCAATAATAGTTTTAGGTAATGAAGGTAACGGCATTAGTCCGGAAATTGGTAAATTAATACAACATTCGATTTCTATACCAAATTTCGGGGATGCCGAGTCGCTAAATGTTGCAAGTGCTACAGCTATTATTTTAAGTGAATTTTCAAGAAATTTAGTATGAAAATATACTTGTATTTTCTAACTATTTTCTTTTTACTCACTTTTATATCCTGTGACGAAATTCCAGATTTGAAAATTAACTATAAGCCATCCGAAGACTTTAATTCTAAAATTGATTCAACCTCAAATGCGCACATAGATTCCTTTAAAATTAATATGAATGAAAGAAATCTCACCAATTTTTTTGATAAATATGCCTTCAACGACCAAATGCGAATTAATCTTGAGAAGGCAAAAATATATCTTGAATCTAATTTTTTAGAATTCAAAACTTTTTGGTCAAATAAAAGACGAGAATCATTTTTAGAACTCGATTTTTGGGATGAAACTAGAAGGTTGAAATGCAAATACTGGTTTGCGGATAAAACAGGAAAATATATTTCAGCAGATTTTGAGTTTTTTGATCCAGATGTGAAAAATTTAATTGCAACTACCAATGGCATTGAATCATTATTTGAAAGAAATAATATTTATAAAATTAAGGAAATGGATACAATTAAAAAATACGATTTTGCTAGAATGATTATTGACACAACTTACAGTATGGGTTTTATTCAACTTTACAAATAGTTGGCAGAATAGAAATAGATTTAGTAATTTTAAAAACCAAAAAAAATAAAACCAAAAAAATAAATTTATGATATTAAAATCTGCGGTAGTTATAGCTTTTTCAGCAATGGGATTATTGTATTCCTGCCAAAATAACAAAGAAGACATTGATAAAACTGAAATTGAAACTGACATGAACAATGAAAAAAGTGATAGTTTGGACGTTAAAGTTGATCGTTTTGCTGATATTCAAGTTCTGAGATACGAGATAAACGGTTTTGACAACTTAAAGCTCGATCAGAAGAAATTAGTTTATTATTTATCGCAAGCTGGTTTATCTGGTAGAGATATAATATTCGCTCAGAATAATCCTCATAATTTAGAAATAAGAAAAACTTTAGAGAAAATTATAGAGAAAAAAGGAAGTAATTCTGGGGATGAAGATTGGAACAATTTTTTAACTTATACTAAACAAATATGGTTTGCCAATGGAGTCCACCATCATTACGGTATGGATAAAATAATGCCGAAATTTTCAGAGACTTATTTTGACAAATTGCTAAGTGAAACTGGAGCAAGTATTTCAACAGAAGCCAAAGAACTAATTTTTAGTAGCACTGTTGGAATGAAACGGAAAGTAAAAGATTCAAAAAAAGATATGATTGTTTCTTCGGCCAATGGATTTTACGGAGAAGGTGTTACCCAAAAAATGGTAAGTGATTATTATGATAAAATGTCCGATCTTTCCGATCCTCGTCCAAGAGAATTAGGTTTAAATTCTAAATTGGTAATGAAAGATGGTAAATTGACAGAAGAAGTTTATAAATCTGGTGGACTTTATGGTTCAGCTATTGACCAAATAATTTTTTGGCTTGATAAAGCAGTTGGTGTAGCTGAAAATGAAAAACAGAAAAAAGCAATTCAAAAATTAATTGAATATTACAAAACTGGAGATCTTGGAACTTGGGACGAATACAATGTTCTTTGGGTTCAAGCTACAGAAGGCGATATAGATTATATAAATGGATTTATTGAAATTTATGGTGATGCTTTGGGTAAACGTGCTTCTTATGAAAGTATGGTTCAAATTACAGATTTTGAAGCTTCAAAACAAATGAAGGTTGTAGCTGAAAATGCACAGTGGTTCGAAGATAATTCAACACTTTTACCTGAACACAAAAAGAAAAACGTAAAAGGTGTAAGCTATAAGGTTGTTCAGGTTGCAAGTGAAGCGGGTGATGCTTCTCCAAGCACTCCAATTGGAGTTAATTTGCCCAACAATAACTGGATTAGACAAGAACATGGTTCAAAATCTGTGAGTTTAGGAAACATTATTGCTGCCTACGATAAAGCGGGCGGACCTTCAGTTACAGAAGAATTTGCTAACGATCAAGAAGAAATTGATAGAGCTTTGAAATACGGAAGTTTAGCAGGAAAAATACATACTGCTTTGCATGAAGTGATTGGTCATGCTTCTGGTCAAATAAATCCAGGAGTTGGACAACCAGCACAAACATTGAAAAATTATTCATCTACACTTGAAGAAGCAAGAGCTGATTTGGTTGGACTTTATTATATAATGGATCAAAAATTAGTTGATATAGGATTGATACCAAGTCTTGAAGTAGGAAAGGCAGAATATGACGGCTATATCAGAAATGGTATGTTAACACAGTTGCAAAGACTTGAAATGGGCAAACAAGTGGAAGAAGAGCACATGCAAAACCGCCAATTAGTAGCTGCTTGGGTTTATGAAAAAGGTTTGAAAGATAAAGTGATTGAAAAAATTGAGCGCGATGGCAAAACGTATTACGATATAAAAGATTATGGCAAACTTCGTGTATTGTTCGGTGAACTTTTAAGAGAAATTCAGAGAATTAAATCAGAAGGTGATTATAATTCAGGTAAAAATTTGGTAGAGAAATATGGTGTTAAAGTAGATGCCAAAGTTCATCAGCAAGTTTTAGATAGAGTTAAACCATTAAATATTGCTCCTTACAGTGGTTTTGTAAATCCAATTTTTGTGGTGAAAAAAGATAAAGATGGCAATATTACTGATATTACTATTGATTATAGTCAGAATTTTGTGGAGCAAATGCTTTACTATGGAAAAAACTATAGTTTTCTAAAAGTGCAATAATATTAGGACAATTCCGAAATTAATTGAAACCGTTTGAAAATTTTTCAAACGGTTTTTTTTATTTTAATAAAAAATATTGACTACCTTTGAGTAGTGAAAAAGTTTATAAAACAATTTTCTCCTTTTGTATTTATGGTTTGGATACTGCTTTTGCTTTGTCCAAAAAGTGTTTTTCATGAATGTTCAAGTATTGTAAAAACTGAAAAATCTAAAAAGCAACAATCTGTAGTTAAGAATCATTGTCTTGCTTGTGATATAGATTTTGTGCATTATGATCTTAAAAATCCACTTAAATATTTATCTTATCCAGCACCGTTTTTTGATTTATCTGATTTTTATTTATTAAAATTGGATCTTGTTGCGTTGGATTTTGAAAATTCTCGAGGCCCCCCAAATCAGGCTTAATTTCTCTTAATAAACATCCATTAAAAATGAATCCCAATGAAAATAATTATTCGGGTGTTCATGGTGTTGTTTTTGAATATTAGTTTGGCTCAAGAATGCAATCTTAGCATCAGCGGAAAAGTTTATGATTTGCACGATGGTATTGGTGTACCCTACGCAAAAGTTCAAATAAAAGATTTTCAGTTAGGTGCAATATGCGATTCTATAGGTAATTTTCAAATTCAACAACTTTGTCCCCAAAAATATACTTTAGTTTTTTCGCACCATATTGGTTGCGAACCAGTAAAACTTGAAATTGATTTAAAGAAAGATACCATTCTGCAAACCGTATTGGAATTTCATCTCTTAGAATATGAAGGAATTGATGTTGTCGATTATAAAGTTGATAAAAATTCTAGTGTTCAATTGAAATTTTCATTAAGTCAAAATGCTTTAATGAGCGGCAATACTTTAGGAAAACAACTTGAAGTTATACCAGGAATAAGAAGTTTAAACACTGGGAATTCAATTTCAAAACCAATAATTCATGGTCTGCATAGCAATCGGGTTTTAATTGTTAATAATGGTGTTAAGCAAGAAGGACAGCAGTGGGGGAGTGAGCATGCGCCAGAAATTGACCCAAATTACAGCAGTGAAGTTACACTTGTTAAAGGTGCCAGTACAGTGCAGTTTGGAAGTGAAGCAATTGCCGGCGTAATTGTGCTAGAACCTGATAAGATTGATACAGCCGTTCCTCTAAAAATTAGATACAACGGATCTTATGGGAGCAATGGAAATGTTTTTGGAAATTCATTACTGATTGTTCACAGTAGCAGAAAGTTCAAAGGCGTTTACGCAAGAATTCAAGGTACACAAAGAATTGGGGGTAATAATAAAACACCGAAATATTATTTAGATAATACTGGTTTTAAGGAACTCAATTTTGCAGTTAATGCCGGATACGAGAGAAATAAAATATTAATGGATGTTTATTATTCTCAGTTCAATACAAGTCTAGGTATTTTTAGCGGTAGTCATATTTCAAATCTCACAGATCTGCAAAATGCCTATAACGCTAGTGAACCATATAATGTTAGTTCATTTTCTTATAAAATAAAAAATCCTCGACAAGAAATTTCGCACCAAACGTTGAGGTTAAAAGGAAAATACAATTTCACTAAGAAAACTAATTTGGCATTGGTGGTTGGCAGACAAGTTAATGAAAGAGCAGAGTTTGATATTCACAAAGCATATTCAGACAGTGTTTTTGATGCTAATAAACCCGCATTTAGGCTGCAATTGGTTACCAATAGTGGTGAATTAATTTTGGAACATAAAATCAATGAGCACGTGAATACTAAAATGGGTGTAACAGGAAGTTATCAAGGAAATGCTTATGCTGGTCGATATTTTGTGCCTAATTTTATTCGTAAAAACATTGGCTCATTTGCCATTGTGCAATATGATTGGAAAACTTGGGCGATAGAAGCTGGAATAAGAGGTGATTATTCAAATTTGCACGTTTACAAATATGAAAATAAAATTCTTACTGAACCCATTTATAACTTTCAAAATATTTCATATAGTTTAGGTTTGGTGAAAGAATTCTCGCATCATTTTCTTGTAAAATTAAATGGCGGTAAAGCTTGGAGACCACCATCAATAAATGAATTGTACAGCAAAGGGTTGCATCATGGATCTGCGAGTATTGAAAATGGAAGAGTAGATTTAAAAAAGGAAGAATCTTATGCAATTCAAACCAATTTTGAATATAAAAGCAAGAAGATTCAAACCTATTTGGATGTTTATTACAATCAATTTTCCAATTTCATTTATTTGCGACCTAGTTTAGAAAATGTTTTGACTATTCAAGGTGCATTTCCTCAATATAATTATGAGCAAACAGCTTTAAATATGGGTGGATTTGATTGGCAGTTAGATTATAAACCATTTGAAAGTTTGTCAGTAACTAGTAAATATGCCGTAGTTCGTGCTGAGAATTTTCAAAACAAAACATTTATCGTTGGCATACCAGCAGATAGATTGAGTTTGGGATTTCTGTATACTAAAAAGTTCAAAAAAATTCAAATGAACATTGGAGCTGAAAGCCTTTATACATTCGAACAAAAACGTGTTGAATTTGAGAGTGATTTTGTAGCACCGCCAAAAGCATATTCATTAATAAACATGAATGTCGGTATTAAAACAATGAATAAAAATCCTATTGAAATAGTGTTGGTTTGTAATAACTTGCTAAATACAACTTATCGAGATTACCTAAATCGTTACAGATATTTTGCGGACGATTTGGGAATTAATTTCGGAATTAAATTAAAAATTGAATTGAAGTAAATCGGTACAACAAAACTGAAATACTTTTAAAAAGAAATAAATATTTCCAGTATTAAGAGATTAAATTTAAAATTAATTAAAAAAAATAAAATTATGAAAAAGTATATTAAAATTATCATGTCTATTGTAGTGTTTACGATGCTTGTTGTAGCATGTAAAAAAGATAAGCCAGTGCCAACATCACCGCCAGTTGAGAACCCTGAAGAATTAATTACAACTTGTAAAGTTCAGTTTACAGATCCCAATGGTGTAAATCCAAGTGTGGAGGCGATTTTTAAGGATCTCGATGGTCCGGGAGGAAATGCACCGAGCAGTTTTGATACCATCAGATTGTTACCAAATGCTGTTTACAATGCCTACGTTTTATTACTTAATGAATCTAACGGAGCAAATGATAATATTTCTGTGGAAGTTTTAGCAGAAGGGTCTGATCATTTGTTTTGTTTTGGTCCGGATGCTAGTTTAAATTTAGGTATTATTAAAACGGATTCTGATGGAACTTATGAAATTGGCTTACAATCACAATGGACAACTGGAAATGCGTCGGTTGGAAATACATTAATAAGATTGAAACACCAACCAGGAATTAAAGATGGAACATGCGAGCCTGGAGCCACAGATTTAGAATTGAGTTTTGTGACCGAAATTAACTAATACTAATACTGGAAATATTTAAAAAAAGGTATTGCAGGTTTGTTGCGGTACCTTTTTTTTTGAGTGAATTATTGGACATTATTTTAGATTCTGATCAATAATTATGTCAGTTTTCATGGTGATTTGGATGGGATAATACAGAGAAATTAGCTGAATTTTGGTTTAAACTTTGGGATTTTGGGAGAGATTTGATGAGAAAAGTTTGAAATTAGATAAAGTTCAATTTTTCAACACCTGTCAATCTTAAATATTTAAGTTAAAACGTTGTAATTCAAAATATTATTTGTTTTCTTACCGTAAGGTTTACATTCTCCATACCCCGAATTTTTGGAATATTTCATCCAATTTTTGCAGATCAGAAGGTCCGAAATTCAATTGATTTGAGTGTTCGAAAATCTTTTCATATTGTATTTCACTTTTCACATTGCAACTTGGAAAATTGGGATCCCATAAATATCGCTCATGAGTGCCTCTGATAAATTTAAATTCTCTCGAATTTCCTAAAGTATCACTCTTAACTCTTTCGACTAAAAATAAGTTGCCAAGTTTAAATATTCTGTAATTTGGGAGAAGATAAATTGTCTTTCCAACACCATATTGGCCATTTTTTACATATCTCGCTTTTCTACATTTTTCTAAACGGAACCCTAATTTTTCGAGATAAAATTTATTAACCCACATTTTGCTGCATGTTGGACCCATCATCATTTCCAATAAATGTAGATTTCGTTTTTTGTACTTTATTAAACCTTTAATGATGACATATTGAATTTGAAGATTGGCTCTTCTATGAAATTCATAACGACATGGATCATTACAGTATCTTTTTGTTTCACGCAATCCGTAGAGTGGTTTTTCACAAGTACAGCAAGGTCTATTCAGGTAACGACCGATAGGTGCATCATTTTTTGGTTTATTGTTCATGGTAAATATAATTGTAATTTAATCACAAATATAAATAAAATATTTAATTTAACATCAAATTTAAAATTAGTTCAAGCAATTGTGTAATAATTAAGATGATAATTTATGGTTCAGTCGGTCGTTCAGACTTTTATTTGATTTATTTTACTTCGCAATAACCTCACCTCTCAATGCTATAAATTCTTTAATTTTTTCATTTTCAATAAGTACGGTAAGATTGTAATAAGAAATTTTCCATTCACCTTTAATTTTTCTACAAATACCCGAACCTCTGCATGTGCCCATCCAAGTATCTAAATCTTCATCAAACCAAGCTAATTTATTTTTCTTATCAAAATTCCATTTTCTGTTTTTTGCAGTAAAGTCCCAAGCTTTTCCTTTATCAAAATAAGGTTTACAAAAACTATAGAATACATCTTTGGTCCATCTTTCACCCGGAGCCGTACCTAAAAATATAAAATCTTCACTTGTTTTAGCAAAATATGGTTCTAGTGAGGCATCTGCAGCGTATTTATGCCAAGAATCGATAAGTTTATCTAATTCTGCGGTTGGCGGATTACTAGTAGCGCAAAAGAGAAAGAATAGAAGAGAAACCGACAAGAGTTTTGTTATTTTATTTATCATACAACAAAAATAACTTAATAAATAAAGAATGGAAATTTGAGTGAAATATTTATTAGAAACAAACAAATAAACATATAAATTAAAAAAGGAGTAAGAAACTAGCGTTCCTTACTCCTTCTACTACTAATTTAACCTAACCACCTATGAAGCAAAGATACAAAATTTATTCTGATTAAAACAAGTTTTTTTAGAAAAAAAAGTGAAATAATTTTTTAGTTTAAACTATTTTTTTAATAATCAACTAATTAAATAATTTTAAACCTTTTAAATTTTTAATGAAATCAAATATAATGGCTTTTAAATCGCATAAAAAAAGTCGGAGATTATTAAAACCTCCGACTCAATTTGTAATAATTTTTATAGTTATTTTTCAGTCAATTCTTTGCATCTTTCTACAGCAGCAAGAACATCAATAACTGCTCCAGTTTTAGACATCGTAGCAAAGTCAACTTTTTGGTCAGTTCCTGGTAAAATTTGAATAGTACCTTTATAAGATTTTGCTGTCTCTAGCATTATATCCCTAATTTGATTCATTGTTAAACTAGGGAAGTATGACTTTAACATTGCAGCAACGCCAGCAACCATTGGCGCCGCCATAGAAGTTCCTTGCAATAATTTATAATCACTTTGAGGAACGGTATTCCAAATCTCGAATCCTGGAGCAAAAACATCAACTGTTTGATCACCATAGTTTGAGAAAACTGCCGCCAAATTCTCTTTTGGATCTCTTGTAGATGCACCAATAGTTAAAATCATTGGTAACTCAACGGTTTGAAAACTATAATGAGTACTTGGGAAATTAGGTGCTCTATCAACATCAACTGCATCATTTCCTGCTGCATGAATCATTAAAACTCCTTTGTCATTTGCATATTTCAACGCTTCGTAAACTTCTTTCTGGTGCGGAGAATAAGATTTACCAAAACTCATATTGATAACTTGTGCACCATTGTCAACCGCATAGCGAATTGCATTTGCAATATCTTTATCTGCTTCATCACCATCAGGAACGGTTCTAATAGACATTAACAACACATTATCCGCTACTCCATCACCTCCAAGACTATTTCCTCTTACGGCCCCAATTATGCCTCCTACGTGCGTTCCGTGCAAAGCATCTGGACCTTCAACATCAGCATTACCATAATTGTGGTCTGCCATATTGTTGGGATCATCACCTATTACTTTTCTCTCATCAAATTCTACATTTAAGTAATAATCTAATTGATTTCTGTAATATTCAATACCAGAATTTAAACTCTCTTCGGTCATCCTACCATTCATCTGAGCCATGGCAAATTGCTTGTATTGTGACAATTGAGGGTCTGTAGGTTTCCATTTCTCAAGGTCTTTCATTGTGTAGTTATCCTTTCCAAGAGCGGCAGCAATAGCTGGTCTCACTGCTGGCAATATCATTTTAAGCGAATTAATCTGGGCAATTACTCCCTCTGCTTCTGCACGTTCTGTTTTAACTTCTGCCTCTAATTTTTTGTATAAATCAAAATCAGCTCTTTCGCTTGATGAAATAATACTTTCAGTTTTAGTATCAAATCTTTTAGTGAATTCTCTAAGCATTCTTGTTTTTTCAAGATTTGCATGGTCAACATTTTCACCTGATTTACTTCCTATAAAATTCCAACCATGAATGTCATCAATGTAACCGTTTTTGTCATCATCAATTCCGTTGTTAGGAATTTCACCCTTGTTGACCCAAATTTTTCCTTTTAAATCTTCATGCTCTATATCCATTCCTGAATCTATAACGGCAACTATTACAGTAGTAGAAGTTAATTTTTTTAATTTCTTGTAGGCTTTGTCAGTTTTCATACCGCATTTGCCATTGTACCAATTCAGTACTT
>JBBSUQ010000018.1:0-27091 GCA_038234235.1 Flavobacteriales bacterium | reverse complement strand
TGTGTAAAAGGTTCATGTGAGTTAATCAACGGAGTATTTTTTGAGCGGCTGACAGTAATTAAAAAGGACAGTGTTAGTATGCCTTCAGAATATATTGTGACAGAAAGATTTGCTTGTTATAATCCAGGCATGGACGGGGTGCAAAAATATTGGCCAGACAAAATATATTTTAAAAAGCCTAATGGACACTACAAATGGAACGCAGACACAATTGACATACATTTTAAATTAAATGGACGAAAGAGAAAAATAATTTCCATTCAAAAAAAGCCAGACTACTACAATGAGGAGTTTATTCTTAACTCCAAAAAATACGACACCTGCCCAATTAGTTTTCAAAAGAACACTTGGTATAATGTTAGGATTTACGACCAACGATTAACTAAAGTTTTATTATACGTGGACAAAAAGAAAAAATTTAATGTTTATAAATTTGACAGTGGAATATGCCCAATTTAGTAATCGAAAGCAGACAATTGACAAATATGCAGAAACAAAAAACGCCTGCTAACATTTATCCGAGTAGTCGACAAAAGCAATAAAAAAAAGCTCCGAAGTTCAGCTTATCTTCGGAGCTTTTTAGTTCGATGCTATTTGGGAACCAAGGCTTTTGTTGATCTACTTGGTGTTCTGCGAACTGTTTCAGTTTTTCTTAATGAACGCCTTTACAACCTTGGCTTAAATTTCGGGATAAATTTTAAGTTTACAGTAATTACTAATTTACAAGACCATAATAATTTCAAACATAAGTGTAACTATTTATCAACCTAATTTGTTTTAACAAAAACACAATCAGAATTTATGAAAAAAGTACTTTTCGCTCTCAGCTTAGTTATTTGTTCAAGAATTTCAGCTCAAGAAAATTTGCCTCTATCAGAACCCAAAATTCATACAATATATGCTGAAGCATTCGGTCAGGGATTTTGTTATTCTTTAAATTATGACAAACTGGTTAATTTGGATAAGAAATTTATGAATTCCTATACTTTAGGAATTGTATATGTGCCTGATTTCATTGATTTTGGAATAGGAACGTATATCGGAATACCTGTATCTTATAATTGGTTATTGGGTAAAAAAAGTCACCATCTAGAATTAGGAATTGGTTTTACTTCTCAAGTTGTATTTTCAGTATATGGTACTAATAGAACCTATTTCTATAATTATTTGAACCCGAAATTTGGTTATCGATTTCAAAAACCGAATGGTGGTATATTTTGCAGGATAACTGCCAATGCAATGATTGATTTATTAAGTGTACGACTAATAGGTCAAAAAGGCTCTCGATCACACAGTATTTCCGCTTTAAATGATGTCGGTGGCATTGATTACGGCATATTTCCTTGGCCTGGAATAAGTTTGGGTTATACCTTAAAGAAGTGAAAATCCATAATAATTTGGTTTGGCATTTTAAGAGCCATGAAACACTCCCGTCAAGCAAAATTTAATGTTACTTTTAATTCTTATTCCTAAATCTGCGTTAATAACTTACCAAAATATTTCCCCATCCAAACACACATTTTTAGTAACTTCAACGGAAAATTGTGTTATCAATTAATATGGCAAACTTATATTTTAAATTTTTTGTACTTTTCTTTCTATTTCTTAATCATTCAAAGGCTTTTGCCCAAGGTGAAGAAACACTCAACCCTGAAGAAAGAGCATACTTATTTCATGTTGTTAAGAAAAGTCCGATTTTAGAACAGAATTTCGGGAGATATTTTGAATACAAAGGTCCTGAAATTTTACTGACAACCAAAGAACTAAATTACGACTCCATGGAACTGGTAATCATCAATAATCCAGAATTATTGGTTATCAGAAAGTCGGAAATTGCCAAATCTGCTCCAGGATTAATTGCTGAAGCTGCAAACAAAATGGCCATTTGGGAACTGAATAAAATGTTACTTGCCCAAAGAGTAAGTACAAAAGAACTTGAACCCTACTTGCCGAAATTTAATCTCTTTCAATCATATCTCATAAGTAAATTACCAGAAGCAAGTCTTAGAAAAAATGGCGATGTTTTGGAAGTGCAACCAAAGGTTTTTCAAGCACTAAATGCCGGATTATCTTTCAATGAGAAGGTTGCAATTCTAGAATCTAACAGACAATTATCACAAAACGATGTTATGTTGACCGTTGAAGCTATGAACTTTGCTATCAATTCCTTTGTCCAAAAAAGAGCTTATGAAA
The DNA here is from genome assembly GCA_038234235.1 of Flavobacteriales bacterium. Taxonomy (GTDB): domain Bacteria; phylum Bacteroidota; class Bacteroidia; order Flavobacteriales_D; family Crocinitomicaceae; genus JBBSUQ01. The sequence continues at coordinate 24,898 of JBBSUQ010000018.1, read as the reverse complement.
TTTACCTACAACTTGGCGGAATCTCCAAAGATTTTAGAAATGTTTTAATTGCCGCCGGTGATGGTAGCACAACTTCTGGTTTACTCGAAGAACGTGAAAAAGATGAACGCGGACGCTGGAATAAGGGTTTGCCCAAAGCGGTTGGACTTTTTCCTTATGATTTTAAATTGGTAGAAATAGAAGATAAATCGAAAGGAACCGAATATAAAATTGAACCTTTAACTGTAGCTATATTAGATTTCAAAACCGCAGATTCTAATTTAATTACAAATCTTCATTTTGACGTTTGGGGATACAATTCCGAAAAACAAACCACCGTAGTTGTAGAAAAGAACTCAAAATCTTATAGACTTTTTGGTTCCGGCGAAACACGATTTTTATCTCCTGACTCAGCATTTGCCGAAGGTAAGACTTATCAGAACGTAATTGATGAATTGCAAAATGATAAAATTGCCAAGCTTCATGAAATGATTTACGGTAAAAAAGGATTTGATTATTGGATAGATTACAATATTAAAAAACGAGACGAAACAGAATTAAAAATAGAAAAAACCGAGAAAAAAACCTCTGATATGGGTTACACTCCTATAACTACAAGTAGCAATTCTAGTAGGAAAGTAAAAAAAGCCCGCAAGAAAAACAAAGGAGGTGGCCCAGTAGATTACAAACCCACAACAAGCTCTAATAAAGGAAGCCGAGGCAAAAAACAAAGTGAAATTGTAGGACTTTACAATGCTTATGAAGGCTATAAATTAGAAATTATTCAACTGAAAAAAGACAAAAAAGAAGCAGTAGATTTAATGGCAATTTACCAAAGAAAACTAGATGAAATGAAACAAAATTTCGGATTGTATCCAGTTGCATATACCGAAAAAGACGGATTTTATATGTTTGAAGATTCAACCACTTTTGATATTTTTACACAAGAATTCCGTTTTCCTAAATCAAAAGGCAAAGAAGACTTTGAAGTACGATTATTGGCAATTCCCAACAGTAGTTTAGGTAAATCGGCAGATGAGGTAATGTTGCACATCAATGAAATCTCAATAGTTCCCGGTTTTGATTCTCGAGTAAATTTGGCCTTATTAGATGTATTTAATTCTAATTCTTACCAATTAGATTACCAATTGTTTAAAGCAGAAGATAGTGTTTCAGTTTTACAATTTTTTGAAGCGATACAAGATAAAGATTTAAAGTTTGAATTAATAGCAAGAGGGCAGGGAATAGGCTCTTGGGATGGAAACCGAACAATTAGAGACAACCAACAAGTATCTCAAGAATCTTATAACGGCAATCCGAAAGATTCTACTTATTTGCGTTTGCGGAAATCAGAGGTAATGATTGATTTAAATAGAAAAATTTTGGTAGAAGTCAACTCTTACACAGATCCTGTTAAAACTAATTTTCAAACAAAATCCGAAGAATTTAAAAATCTACAAACAACATATCAATTATCAAACAATGAAGTTTTAAGTGTTTACAGAACGGCTGCAATTCTAAGAAAAATGAAAGCCGAACTAAACGTTTTAGCCGGCACTTATCTCAGCAGAGACAAAGCAAAAATAATAATTGACAAAATTAACAGCGAAATAGACAAAGCAAGTATTGCTGTAGGTAGAACTTCTATTAAATTGAGTGAGGTGAATTAAAGTAAAAACATCATCATTTAAGTAAGTTCTAAAATTCCAAATTCTCCTCCCTTGAGAAGAATGAATTTATTCATGAAGACCGAACGTTAGTGAAGGGATAGGAGGGTGGTAACGATAAATCTTACTTCAATTAAATTGAGTGAAGTGAATTGATTGGATTTAATTTCTCCTCCCTTGAGGGAGGGCAGGGAGGGTGGTAACGATGATACTGTATTAATATTGACCTGTAATAAAGTAAGTAAACCCAATTCAGGATAATGGCAAAATTAACGATTGTAATTTTCTGATTATGAGAATGATTCTTCCAGAAAAAATGCCATTCTCGTTAATCCTACCTTGAGCGATCAAAAACTAAACTTCCCAGCAATAACATAAGACCTACCAGCTCCACTAATTCCAGAACTGTAAGCTCTATAACGTTGATCCGTAATATTCTCCACTCCAAAACTTAATACGAAATTCTGAAGTATAGAATAGTTTGCTTTGAAATTGAGAGTGTACCACTCAGGAGTATATGGATTTCCTTGTCCATCTTTTGCGTAAATATCTGTTTTAGCTTGCTCTGAAACTGGCAAATCTTCGAATTTCACTTGGGTATTGTAATCTATATAAGCTAATAAACTAAGTTTTTTACGATCATAGCGCAAACGATAATTCAGAAATAACGGTGCAGCATGTCTCGAAGGACTTATGGTTTCATTGTCCAATTGCTCTCTGCCTTTTTGAAAATTCAATACAAATTGACTGCTCAATCCGTTTTTTAATTTGAGGTTTAAACTAATCGTACCACCATAAACATTTAAATAGGCTGCATTTTGAATGGCTTGAACTTTTACCGTTTCTCCTTGATAAACTATGCTGTCTTGACCATTAAATTGAAAATCTCTGCGAACCAAAGCATTGTCAAGATGGGTGTAAAATCCGACTATTTCTAATTTTAAAAGTTTCCCCAACAATTGCGTAATGCTCAAATCAACTCCTTTTGCATATTCGGCCTTTAAATTTGGATTCGGAATGGTTACAGAGTTCGGTTGAGAATCGAATATTTTGCCTAAATCATCTACGTTAGGAGCTCTAAATGCCGTTGCGAGATTAATGCAAATCAATGTTTTTTGTGAGGGCTTGTATGTCCAACTTATATTTCCATTCAATGCATCATTTTTTAACTTAGCATCCCGCTGAAAAGCATAGAAAGTAGTATCAAATTGGGCATCTATTGCGAAAATAGAATATCTTGCCCCAAAACCTAAATTCATTTTTTTATTTAATACTCTATCTACTGAAACATAAATTCCGCCAGCCTGCCACAACGATTTTGGATATCGAGATTGAGCATTGAAATTTTCATTTGTGTAAATATTTTCATCTCTGGCTGTACTTTTCACATCGTTTAATACATATTCGGCACCATAATACAATTTAGTACTTGCATTTATCTTCTTGGAGAAATCGACATTCGCAGAATAAGCAACGACCAATTCTCTCTGAATACTTCTAATTGGGTTGTTTAATTTTCTACTGATTCTACTTTCTTCGAAATTTTGCACTGCGAAACGAATGTAAAATTCATCAAACAATTTACTTTTTGATTTATAATTTATTTGAAACAAATTCATCATCCATCTTTGAGGGCCATAATTCCATTCAGCATAAAATGGTTTGTTGTTTTTGGTGCGCAAATGTCTGTCGTATCTTCCATATTCAGAAGTTTCGGAATAATGAAGAGCATATTGAAAATCCCATTTTTCATTTGGTTTAAATCGCAGTTTATACATTAAATTTCCTTGTGTATAGGCACTCGGATTTTGAATTCTTGGATTAAGATTATCTTCAACAATATCTGCAGTATCGGTTACCGTAACTTTGTATGATTTCAAATAATCATCAGGACCATTTTTTCCCATTTGCAAATCTTCGAAATCACTTACAGTAAAACTTACTAATGTTGACCATTTTTTCCATCCGAAGTTAATATCTCCATGAAATGTAAATTCTTGATTGGCACTGGCATATCGGCTACTTGCATTGGCAACAATCAAAAGACTATCGTTCAAAGATAAATTCGGAATCAAAGTTTGAAAATTCATAACGCCACCTATAGCATCGCTTCCATATTGTATGGCTCCGGGACCGTAAATTATTTGCGTATTTTCCAAAGTATATGCATCCAATGAAATAACATTTTGAATATTTCCTTCTCTAAAAATTGCAGTGTTCATGCGCACTCCATCAACTGAATATAACAATCTGTTGGTCGCAAATCCTCTAATCATAGGACTTCCACCACCTTGCTGACTTTTTTGTATAAATACTTTTCCTGAAAGTGCCAATAAATCTGCTGTTGTTTGAGGTTGAAATAAATTTCTGTCTTTTTGAGAAATATTTGTAGTTCTACTAGAATTAATTTCTTCATTTCGATGCCACTTATTTGCAGAAACGTTTACTTCTTCCATATTTAAATTTGTAGGAATTAGTAACAATTTAAATTTAAAATCTACCAATTTTTTGTAGGAAATTGTAATATTTTGATGCTCATTGGCTCTTATGAAAATGACCTCACAATTTTTGAAATCACTAACATCAGCTTCGCCTTTAGAATTTGTTGTTGTAAAAATATTCGGGTTTTCACTAAAAATATCAACTAAGTCAATTCCTTTTTGTGTGGTAGAATCTATTATCTGCAATATTTGTCCTAAACCTAAATGTGAACAGGTGATAAATATTATAAATAAGAATTTGAATTTTAAGTCTGTTTTCACAAAGAGAATTTTCCCAAAAATAAGGAATTTGAGTAACAAACAACTCTAATTGTTATTCCGACTAATTTCTGATTTGTATTTAGCGTTGAACTTTAATTTTTGCTCCTCTTTCAAACTTTGTAAATCTTTGGGAATGGCTCTTTTCCAACGTTTATGAGACCAAATCCAATATTGTGGTTTAGCAATGATTGCTTTTTCGAGCATTTTTGTATGCGCTTCGGTGATTTCTCCCCAATTATTTTCTCTAGGATTATCGGTAATTAATTCAAGTTGCATTTCATATTTACCTCTACTTACTTTATTAATTGTAAATCCTACAACAGCAAAATTGTTTTCGTGTGCCATGAGTTCGGCACCAAAAAGCACTGCCGTTTGTTGGTGCAAAAATTCCATCCAATAACTTTTATTACTGTCACCAGGAGATTGATCTGAAAGCACTAAAATAGATTTAGGAATATTCTTATTTTTTTCTAATTCTTCTTTAAAGTTTTTTGCATGCACTACTTTCATTCCAAATTCCGATCGTTTTTCGTTTATTTTCTTATCCCAAAATTTACTCGTCATGGGCATCCCAATTCCAAAAGCTTGGTGAGGGAAAAGAATATTTTGAAAGCGAATAAGCCATTCCCAATTGTTGTAATGGCCTGAAACTAAAATAACAGTTTTATTTTCATTAAATAACTGCTGCATTATTTCAGGATTTCGGACTTTGAATCTTTTTGACAATTGGTTTTTCGAAATGCTTAAGTTCTTAATTCCTTCGGCTAATAAATCCGTAAAATGTCTGTAGAATCTTCGTTTTATCTTATTTAATTCTCGATTAGTTTTATTGGGAAAAGAATTCCTTAGGTTATTCATCACTACTTTTCTTCGGTAGGGAACTATAGAAATCAACAATAGAAAGAAAAAATCTGAAAAAATATACAAAATCCAGAGAGGTAACCGTGAGAAAGATAAAACAATGATATAGTATAAAAATTTAGCCATCATTTATATTTTTTACCCCAAAGTTTCTGAATATTGTCTTCTATTTCTTTTTCTTTTTGGCTGCTTCCGGCTTTAAAAAAGTTGCTTCCTTTTATTTCAGAAGGTAAAAATTCTTGTTCGGTAAAATTATTACCATAATCATGAGAATATTTGTATTCATCTCCATAACCCAAATCTTTCATCAATTTTGTTGGAGCATTTCTTAAAGCAACAGGAACTGACAAATCGCCACTTTTTCTAACTTCTTCTTGGGCTTTATTTATCGCCATGTATGAAGCATTTCCCTTGGGCGAAGTTGCTAAATAAATGACACACTGCGACAAAATTATTCTACTTTCAGGCCAGCCAATAATACTTACCGCTTGAAAACAAGAATTGGCCATCAACAAAGCATTCGGATTAGCCAAGCCAATATCTTCTGCGCTTAATATTAGTAATCTGCGTGCAATGAATTTTGGATCTTCGCCACCTTCAACCATTCTTGCCAGCCAATAAACCGCAGCATTTGGATCTGAACCTCTTATCGATTTTATAAATGCACTAATGATATCGTAATGTTGCTCGCCATCTTTATCGTAACGCGCCAAACTTTGTTGTGCAACATCTTTTACGATTACATTGTTTATTTCAATATTTTTTTCCTGACCAAAAGTCCCAACTATAATTTCAAAAACATTTAATAATTTTCTTGCATCTCCGCCAGATAGAGCCAAGAGTAAATCTGTTTCTTTTAATTTTATATTTTTCGTTTGCAAATATTTATCTTCTCTAACAGCTCTTTGCAACAACTCTAACAATTCATCTTTTCCGTGCGATTCCAACACGTAAACCTGACAACGAGATAATAGTGCAGAAATCACTTCAAATGATGGATTTTCAGTGGTTGCGCCAATTAAAGTAATTGTTCCTTTTTCAACAGCACCCAACAAAGAGTCTTGTTGTGATTTAGAAAATCTGTGAATCTCATCTATAAATAAAATTGCTCCTTTTTCTTGAAACATTCCAGTACCTTCTGCTTTTTGGATAATTTCACGAACATCTTTTACACCCGAAGAAATGGCTGATAAAGTATAAAACGGTCTTTTTAATTCTTTCGCAATTAAATTTGCCAAAGTTGTTTTGCCAACACCTGGAGGTCCCCATAATAAAATGGAGGGCAATACACCAGCATCCAAAGCTTTGCGCAAAGAAGCATTCTTCTCCAGCAATTTTTTCTGCCCAATATATTCCGAAAGTTCTTTGGGGCGCATTCTCTCCGCCAAAGGTGTCATATATTCCATTTTAAAACTTTCTAATACTAATTATTTATACGAAGGTCTGAAAATACAAACTTTTTTACATAAAAATGTCCTTCCGTGATTGGAAAGACATTTTTAATTTTTTCGATATTTTTTTTATTAATCTAAAGATTCAATTATCATAGCAGAAGCACCACCGCCACCGTTACAAATTCCAGCTCCACCAATTTTGCCTTTATTTTGTTTTAGCACATTGATAAGAGTAACTAAAATTCGTGATCCTGAGTTTCCAAGTGGATGACCTAAAGCAACTGCACCACCATTAACATCTACTTTTTCAGGATCTAAACCTAAAATTTTAGTGTTGGCAATACCTACAACTGCAAATGCCTGATTTAATTCCCAAAAGTCAACATCAGCTTTATCAATGCCAGCTTTTTTTAATGCCATAGGAATTGCCAATGAAGGCGCTGTTGTAAACCATTCCGGATCCTGAGCTGCATCTGCGTAAGCTAATATTTTAGCGATTGGTTTTAAATTGTATTTTTTCACTGCTTTTTCTGAGGCCAATACCAAAGCAGAAGCGCCATCATTTAAAGTAGAAGCGTTTGCAGCAGTTATTGTTCCATCTTTATCGAATGCTGGTCTGAGAGAAGCTATTTTATCCATAAATACATTTTTGTATTCTTCGTCTTCAGAAACTTCAATTGGATCACCTTTTCTTTGGGGAACAGAAACTGGTACTACTTCATCAGAAAATTTTCCATTTTTCCAAGCATCAGCCGCACGTGTGTAAGATTGAACTGCAAATGCATCTTGATCTTCGCGAGAAATACTATGTTCTTTTGCACAAAGTTCAGCACAATTTCCCATTGGCACATTGTTATATACATCCAACAAACCATCTTTGGTAATTCCGTCCAACATTTCAACGTTACCGAATTTTGTTCCGTTTCTACCTTGCAAATAATGTGGCGTTTGCGACATGTTTTCCATACCTCCCGCAATAACTATATCATTATCACCTGCCAAGATGCTTTGTGCTCCAAACATTACGGCTTTCATTCCAGATGCACAAACTTTATTAACAGTAGTGCAAGGAACATTTTTACCAAGTCCTGCTTTAAGGGCAGCTTGTCTTGCTGGTGCCTGACCTACGCCAGCTTGCAATACATTACCCATAAAAACTTCTTCTATCTTATCAGCATCAATTTTTGCTTTCTCTAATGCTCCTTTAATTGCTGTAGCACCTAGATCTGTAGCAGAAACGTTTGCAAATGCACCCATAAATGAACCCATCGGGGTTCTAACGGCTGAGATTATATATACTTCTTGAATCATTTTTTAAAATTTTACAATGCAAAAATAGTTATTTAATCGTGATTAATTATTGAAAATTAAAGTAGAATTGATAAGAATTGGAGGTTTCATATTTTTTCAAGAACTTTGCGCTCCAAAATTTATTTAAATGAAATTTATTTTAATTCTATTCGCATTTTTTCTTTGCTTTGTTTCAAACGCTCAAGATACAATTATAGATTCCGGTAAACCAGATTCTTTAAAATTTTGGAAAGTAAAATCTATTTATACGCTCAATGGTAGTCAAGCTAGTTTTGTTAATTGGAATGCCGGTGGAAGAAATAACATAAGTGCACTTGGATTAATTTCAACAAATTTGACGTTTTTAAAAAACCATTGGAAGTGGGCAAACGATATTACTTTGGCGTTAGGAGGAATACAATATACTGGTAAAAATGTATCGAAAAAACTAATAAAAACAGACGATAAAATCGAATTTTCTTCCAACGGCGGATATGAATTTAAAGAACATTGGTATTATTCTATATTAGGTAATTTCAGATCTCAGTTCTTAGATGGCTTTAATCTTCCAAATGATTCGGTAAGAACTTCGAAATTTATGGCTCCTGGATATGTGAATATCGCTCTAGGTGTGGAATATGCTCCCAATCCTAGGTTTAGTGCCTTTTTATCTCCTGTTTCAGCAAAAATAACTTTTGTGCGTGATGCATTATTAGCAAACGCCGGAGCCTTTGGTGTTGCTCCAGCAACTTATAACACAGATGGAACTTTGGCAAGTGAAGGAAAACAAGTAAGAAGCGAATATGGAGCTTATTTCAGATTAATTTACAGTGCAGCTTTAATGGAAAATATTGAATTCAAGTCCAAATTAGAATTGTTTTCCAATTATCAAAATAAGCCACAAAATATTGATGTAAATGCTGAAACACTTTTCACTTTTAAGATTAATAAGTGGTTTTCATCATCTTTACAATGGAATTTAATTTACGATGATGATATCAAAATCATTGACAGAAATGGAGATACAGGACCTCGCACACAATTTAAATCTATTCTCGGCTTAGGAGTTTCTTATACTGTTCAAAATTTTAAAGACCCTAAGTAATTTTAAGATTGATAATTCGTTTCAATTTAAGATGTTTTAGTTTCAATACTATTCTAATTACTAGGTTTGGAATGTTTATCTTCGTGCTTTTAGAAATTTAAAATGAATTTTATCACCGACATATCTCTATGGTGGCTTTTACCTTGGAGTATTATATGCATTGTGCTTTCGTATATTTTATACCAAAAAGTGCCGTGGTTGCAAGAAAGTGCCAAAAAGTGGAAATATGCGCTAATTTCCCTTAGATTTTTAAGCTTATTTTTAATTGGTGTTTTATTGCTCGGACTTTTATTTGAAGATATAAATTACCGCTCCGAAAAGCCATTGTTCATTAATTTAATTGATAATTCTAAGTCTATGTTGAATTATAAGGACAGCGCCATTGTTGCTAAAAACATTGAGAATTATAAAAAAGAATTGAAAATTAAATATGGAGATAAATTCGAAATTCTTGATTATCATATTGGAAATGAAGTAGAATTAGGAGATAAATTAACTTTCAAAGCAAAACAATCTGCCTTAAACAAAGGTTTTGAAAAAATTAGAGGTGATTTTTACAATCGAAATATCGGTGGTATCGCATTTATTTCAGATGGCAACTACAACGACGGAATTAGTCCATTATACACAGCCGAACAAATTGCACTTACACCAATTTTTACTGTTGGAGTTGGAGATACCGTTCCGAAAAGAGATCAAGTGCTAAAAAATGTTGTTGCAAACGAAATTTCATTTTACAGAGATCAATTTCCAGTTCAAGTAGATTTAGAAGCACTCAAAATTGGCAATGCTACTGCAATTGTTACCATCTCAAAAAATGGAAGAACTGTTGCCAGTCAAAGTGTAAATTATCAAAATGAATCTTATGATTTTAAACAACTAAATTTTGTGTTAGATGCCGATCAAATAGGTTATCAGCAATACACCGTTTCAGTTAGCAAACTTTCTAACGAATACAATTACCAAAACAACAGCCGTACTTTTTATATTGAAGTGATTGATTCTAGAAATAAGATTTTGCTTTTAGCTGGCGCGCCAAATCCTGACATTGCCGCAATAAAAAGTGTTTTAGATCAGGATGAAAATATTGAAGTTAAGTCTGAATTGATAAAAGATTGGGATAAATCTTTAAAAAATGTCGATTTGGTAATTTGGCATGAACCTGGAATTCAATATTCAAATGAATACAATAATATATTGCTAAACGGCAACGTGCCAGTTCTCTATATTGTTGGACCAAACACACAAGCTAATAGAGTTAGTGAGTTGCAAATTGGAATGAGCATTCAGTCGAGAAATCAATTTGATGAGGTGCAAGCTTCCGTTAATAGTGGATTTAGAGAGTTTGAAATCTCTCAGGAATTGCAAAATGCACTGGGTAATTTTCCTCCACTCAAAACAAAATTTGGTACAGTGAATCTTTCAGGTGGAGCGAAGGTATTTTTAAATCAGCAAGTGGGAGGTATATCTAAAAAAGAACCTTTACTTTATTTCGGAGCCAGAAAAGGTCAAAAATATGGTGTTATTTATGGTGAAGGCATTTGGAGATGGAAAATTGCCGAATATTCAAAATCAAAAAACAACAATTTATTCAATGAATTATTTCAAAAAGTAAATCAATATTTAGTATTAAAACAAAATACATCTGCGTTGAGAATTACTTTACCGAAAAGATTTTCAACAGACGAAGAAATACAAATCAGCGGTGAATTTTATAATGAAGCCCTTGAAATGATTAACAAACCTGATATAAAGTTTACGTATACCAATGAGTCCGGAAAAGTTTATAAAAATCAGTTTGCTAAAATTGGTAACAAGTATGCACTTTCGCTCGGAAAACTCAATAAGGGTGTGTACAACTGGAAAGCTTCTGCGTCTTACAACGGGAAATCTTACGAAAAAAGCGGAACTTTTGTGGTGCAGGAAATTGATTTAGAAAGTTTATCAACTAGAGCAGATCATGGAATGTTGAAAGCCATGGCAAATAATTCTCAAGGTAAATTTTACACCTTGGATCAATATAAAAAACTGATAACCGATATAGATTTGCGAGACGACATTACCAGTATCAGTTATAAAGAATCGTCTTTTAATGATTTAATTGATTACCGCTGGTTGTTGTTTTTATTGGTGTTGTTTTTAGGCCTAGAGTGGTTTTTAAGAAGATGGTTGGGAGCATATTGAGAATTTATATTATTTGAAAATTAATTTAAAAATTATGAAATTTAAAGTTCATGTCTACATGTTGAATAACGATTTTTCTCAAGAACATGCAGATGCACAACATGAGGGAAAGGAGTCTGAAAACAATCGCTACCACGACTGGGAAGATGAATTTGATATTTTGTCGAAGGTAAATAATGTGGAAACTACCCGTTATGGAATTTATAATTTAGTGGGTAATTTACCAGACGATAAAGAATTTAGCTATCAAATTGATAACATGCTTATTTTTCAATTGGAAGATCAAGAAAGTAAAATTACACAACTTGCATTTTCAGAACAAATTATTGATTCGTATATGTTGGACAGAGATGCAGGAAAATTACAAGTTTACATTCGGGAAGACGAACCACATTCCAACCCAATTCCTGGAATTTACATAGCATCGCATTCATTTCCGAAAGAATTAATTGATTGAGCAAAAATATACTTTTAAAAGTAGAAAATTTGTCCCATAATTTTGTGAGTAACGAAATATTAAAGGATATTAATTTAACATTAAAAGAAGGCGAAACACTTGGTATTGTTGGTAAAAGTGGCGCAGGTAAATCTACTTTACTCAAATTAATTGCAGGTTACGTTGACATTCAAAAAGGAGAAGTGTTTTTTGAAGAGCAAAAAGTAATTGGTCCCACAGAAAAACTTATTCCAGGTTATGAAGACTTGCAGTTGGTGCAGCAAGATTTTGCATTGGATTTATACCATACAATAATTGAAAATATTGAACAAAAGCTATTACATTTACCCTTTAAGGAAAAAAACAAATTCACAGAAGAATTATTAGAACTATTAGATCTTAAACATATCCAAGATTTAAAAGCCATACAAATTTCAGGAGGTGAAAAGCAAAGATTAAGCATTGCAAGAGCTTTGGCAGCTGAACCAAAAATATTGTTGTTAGATGAGCCTTTTTCAAATCTAGACAAACATATTTTTAAGAAAATTGCAAAATATATTCTGGAACTTCAACAGATTAGAGGTCTAGGTATTATTTTAGTTACACATGACGAAAGAGATATTTTTAGATTTTGTCAAAAAGTTATTTATCTCAAACAAGGAAAAATAATACGGAAAAGTGTGCCAGAAGATTTTTATAACAAGCCTAAGAGTAGGGAAGAGGCACTATTTTTTGGTGAAATAAATGTTTTTACGGTAAAGAATAAAAGAATTTTACGAAGACCACATGAATACTTTCTAACAAATATCAAAAATGCGAAACGAATTCCTGTTTCTTTCGTAGAATCTAGATTCAGACATGGGATGTATCATAATTATTTCATTTTAGAAAATGAAAAGCCAATTGTTCTGTATAATTTTGAGAGTTTAAATGGAACAAAAGAAATTTTCATTGTTTAAAGGAATTAGAACCCTATCCTGGAAGGAAATCTGGGAGATGATTGTTACGACCTTTAAGCAATTCTTTCAAGGAAATAGCTTTTTTCATGGAGCAGCATTGGCATATTACACAATATTTGCTTTAATACCTACAATGTATCTGGCTTTTGCGACTTTTGGTAAAATTGTAGGCCAACGCACAATGCTTCAAATTATTAGTTCTTTGTTAAAAGATCATGTGGGAATTAAAGACATCACTGGAATCATGGATTTTTTGAGAGATGTAGATTTCGAAAAAGGAAATCCATTGATGAATACGTTTGGTATACTCGCATTATTATTAGCCAGTACTGCATTACTCGCTTCCCTAAAATCCAGCATAAATCAATTTTTCGACATTCAAGTAAACATTCTCGATAAAAGAAAATTTATACTTAACCATCTTTTTGCCAGGTTAATAGGAGTAGCGATGTTGGCCATTTTTGGCTTTACTTTAATTGTAGTTTATTTTGGAGAAACAGTTTTAATTTCTTTTGGTAATCGAATCTTTGCCGATTTAGATTACTTGAATACCACAGTCGTCTATATAATTCAACATGGTGCTTCTGTGCTCACAAATATCATTATTTTCTTTATAATATTTAAATACCTTCACGATGGAAAAGTGCATTGGAAATTGGCTTTGGGAGGTAGTATTGTAACTTCTTTATTGTTGTACTTGGGTCAGATTATCATTAAATTTTATCTCGGTAATTTTTTCTTCGCAGCCGATCTAGGAATAGCAGGAGCTATTTTAGTTATACTCGTTTGGATGTTTTATACCTCCCAAATAATATTTTTGGGTGCACAGTTTACTGCAGTGTATGGAAAAAAGGTAGGAAAACCAATAGTTTCAAAGTTTGTTTAAATAATAATCTTTATTTTTGGTTTATATTAAATTTGTTATATCTTTGTAAAAAAATAAATTATGCATTTTCCTTCGAATCTTAAAATTCTACGTAAAAGAACTAAAAAAAAGCAAGCTGAAACAGCTGAGGCTTTAGGAATGACACGTTCTAGCTACTCTGGTTATGAAAACTGTGTGGCTTCTCCCAGTATTGATGGTCTTATCACGATATCTAAATTTTACAATATTCAAATTGATGATTTGGTAAAAAAAGATTTGAGAACCTTTACAGAGGCTCAGTTTTCTGCACTCGATAATGATTTACTTATAGATCTTGCTGGTGATAAAATTAGAATTTTGACGAGCGTTGTAGATTCTGATAACAATGAACAAATTGAAATGGTGCCTTTAAAAGCATCTGCAGGTTATTCTTCTGGGTATTCTGATCCTGAATATATTAAAGTTCTACCAACATTTCACCTGCCGTTTTTATCTAAAAATAAAAAATATAGATCTTTTCCTATAAAAGGAGATTCTATGCCGCCAGTGAACGAAGGTTCGTATGTTACTGCAGAATTTTTACAAAATTGGGAAACAATTAAAGATGGTACGCCATGTATTGTTGTTACCAAAGATGAAGGCATCGTTTTTAAAATCGTGCATAATTTAATTCAAACGAAACACGCTATACAATTATGTTCAACTAATCTTATGTATTCGCCATACATGGTTCAAGTTAAAGATATTTTGGAAGTATGGAAATTTGTTAATTACATTAGTCCTGAATTGCCAGATGTTAGAGTAGATGATTCTACCTTGTCAGAACAATTAAGGATGGTGCAAAAAGAGATTTACGATATTAAAATGGAAGTTACGGCTAAGAATTAAATTGGAATTTAAAATAAAATATTAATTGAAATTTATGGGAATGGAGTTTTTGTAACATTCCCAGAAATTTCAATTATGACCTAATTTCGAAATAAAAAGGCAAAAGTGTTTCTAGAAATGTTTGTCTCATTTCCTATACGCCACCCCTTTAATTATACAAGTAAGTTTTTATTGTTAATCACGAAATTCTTAAAAGATACTGGCTCTTGGCCTGTAATGCTTTTTACGCAATCTGTAGTTTTGGGAATTTTCTGAAATCTTGGTAAATAATGCAACATAATCATTACCAAAATTAGCATTGTAGGAACTTTCTCTTTCCGTTTTGCAAAAAAGAATTGAATTAAATTAGGTGATATAAATTCTATTGTCTTTCCAATTACATCACTAATTATTGCTGCCATTTCAGTAAAATTAAATAGTTCATTGTTAGTTAGTTCATATGACTTATTAATATGGTTTATTGGCTCAATCAATACTTTTGCAGCTACTGCGCCGATATCTTCTGCATCAATTATAGTAAATTTAGCTTCTCCTGCTGGCAAATAAATTTTTTGATAATTTTTTATATCATTACGCAAGGTTGTTGTAAAATTTTGCATGAAATAGGCAGGACGCAAAAAAGTATAGGAGATTTCACTTTCAACAATAAGTTTTTCAATTTTATGATGTGGAATGATCCTACTCGATTCAACACCTTGAACAGATAAAAACACAATATGTTTTACTAAACATTGCTTAGCTATTTCGATTAGTGGGGCAAAATACTTGTTCACATCTGATATCTGCGGTGGGCGCAGCAAAAAAAGTAAATCAATATTTTGCAAGGCAGGTGCAAATGTTGCACAATTTGTAAAATCAAAAGTAATTTTCTTAATGTCAAAATTAGCTAGCTTTTCATCTTCACTATTTATGTCTCTAACCCCTGCAAAAATTTCTAAATGATGATGATTTTTTTTCAATGCAATCAACACTTCATGTCCAATATTACCTGTTGCACCTGTAATTAAAACTTTTGTCATATTATAATTTCTTATAGTTTTTTTACAACAGTTTAATTTTTTGAGGATTTCACACTATACAATCCCTCGTTTTCCATCAAAATACTTTTTAATACCATGTTAAATAATATTTTCTTAGTAAAGCTTTGAGATATTTTAAAATTACTTGCAATCTCTTCAATTGTTTTAGGAGATGCAAGAAATGTCATTAGACTATTTATTTCTTTTGTCGGAAATTCTTTTAAATAATCTTTGTGCTCACAATTATCACATTTTCCGCAAGGTTCGGTTTCCTGCCCAAAATAATTAAGCATTTGTTGAACACGACATTTGTCACTTTGGAGGTAATTTATTGCTTTTTCAAGTCGGTCAAAATACAATTCTTTTCTACTGTGGTATATTTCATTAGAAATTCGCAAATAGTCGTCAGGCAAACGCTCATGCTCAAACGTTAAGGTTGGTAAACTACTTTGCCACGATATATCAAAAATTCCAGCTTTTTCAAGGTATTGTAACATTGATGTTATCTCTCCTTCGCCCAATTTTAATCTTTTTGCAATTTCTTTTTCATCTATTTGATAGAAAAAATCATGTATTCCGGGATATGATCGCGCAATCAATTCTATAAACTGGTTGTATTTTTCATTTTTAATCTGAAAATTGTACAATGCCATGTTGTTCACTGCTATTCTAATTTTCGTTGGATGAAAAACACCTTCTGAAAAAACAATGTCACCATTTAACTCCAGCATTTTTAAACCATGATAACTTTCTAAATATTTAAGTTTGAATATTTGCACAAATTCTTTAAAGTCAAGATTGTAAGTTTCGTTTTTTCCACTTCCAATAGCAACCTTTAGGTATGAACACAAAGCTCTGTACAGTCTTTTTATTTCATCAATCGGCGGAAACCTGCTTTCTGCGCTTAATTTTAGTGCTGAAATGTCGCTTTCCTGATAATATACAATTGATTCTGCCTCATTTTCATCGCGACCAGCTCGGCCAGATTCTTGAAAAAATGCTTCGAGGTTATCTGGAAATTCATAATGCAATACAAAACGGACATCTCCTTTGTCAATTCCCATCCCAAATGCATTCGTACAAACCATTACCTTAATTTCACCAGACATCCATTTATCCAACATGAGCTTCCGTTCTTCCTTCGTCATTCCACCATGGTAAAGTCCAACTGAGTTTTCAAGCGACAATAATGCTTTGGTTACTTCTTTTACTGATTTTCGAGTTTGGCAGTATACGATTCCAGATTGCTCCTTGTGTTTTTCAATATATGCAACAATGTCATTTAGTTTTGTATTTGTTTTATGTACGTTGTAGGCAATGTTTTCACGGAGAAACGATGCCTCATAAATTTCTGGCTTATTTAATTGCAATTGCTTAACAATATCATCAACCACTTTTAAAGTAGCTGTTGCTGTAACTGCAATTATTGGTGTTTCTGGATGTATTTCTCGTAACATACCAATTTGTAAATAACTTGGTCTAAAGTCATGTCCCCATTCTGAAATACAATGAGCTTCGTCCACCACAATTAATCCGAGATTAGTGAGTTTTATTCTTTCAATAAATAATTTAGTTTGTAATCTTTCTGGAGAAGTATATAAAAAATCTAAACCACCAAATCGGGCATTGTCCAATAAAATGTCAATTTCTCGATAAGACATTCCAGAAATTAATTCTTTTGCACGAATTCCTTTTTTCTGAAGATTTTGAACTTGATCTTGCATCAGTGCAATTAGAGGGGAAATCACCAATGTTAAACCTTCACGAGCCATACCCGGAATTTGAAAACAGACTGATTTTCCGCCACCTGTGGGTAGCAATGCCAAGACATCATGACCATTAAGGCAAGAGTCAATTATATCTTCCTGTAAAGGACGAAAATTATCGTGTCCCCAATATTTTTTTAAAATTTCTAAACTTTTTTTCACTGTAATACAAGTGTTCACGCGTGTTGGAGTTCAAATTTAAATAAAATTTTCAGCTATAATAACCTTACCCTTGAATTAGTCAGACATTCTAGTTATCTTCGCATCACATATTTTTATCATGATTAAAGATACTTTAGAAATTAAAATTACTAGGACTTCAAATTCAAAACTCGATTCTGTAGACTGGAACGACATACCATTTGGAAAAATATTTACCGATCACATGTTGGTAATGGATTACAATGATGGCGCTTGGCAGAATCCTGAAATTACACCATTCAAAAATTTAGAACTTCATCCTGCAACCTCTGCTTTGCATTATGGTCAATCTATTTTTGAAGGAATGAAGGCAAATAAAACAGATGATGACAGAGTTTTAATTTTTCGTCCAGATATGAATGGTGCCCGATTCGAAGAGTCGTGTATAAGAATGTGTATGCCGGTTATACCTAGTGAAATATTCGTAGAATTAATTAAAAGATTTGTCGACGTTGAAAGAAATTGGATTCCTTCAAAAGAAGGTTTTTCATTATACATAAGACCATTTCTTTTCGCAACGGATGAATTTGTGGGTATCAGACCATCGGAAACTTATAAATTTATCATTTTTGCTTGTCCTGTTGGAGCTTATTATTCTACTCCAGTAAATGTTAAAATTGAGGAATATTATACACGTGCTTCATTCGGTGGAGTAGGTAGAGCTAAAACTGCAGGAAATTATGCAGCTTCTTTGTATCCTGCAAAACTTGGACAAGAAAAAGGTTTTCATCAATTAGTTTGGACCGATGGTATTGAACACAAATACATTGAAGAGTCTGGAACAATGAATATTGTTTTTGTTATTGATGGAATTGTAATTTCTCCTTCTGAAGATTCAGATACAATATTGCGTGGTGTTACCAAAAGATCTGTAATAGATTTAGCAAATGCATGGGGTTATCCGGTAGAAGAAAGACGTGTAACTGTAGAAGAAGTTATTAGTGCCATAAGAGAAAATCGATTATCTGAGGCTTTTGGCGCTGGAACGGCAGCAACCATCGCTCAAATTGCGAAAATTGGATTCAGAGATGAATTATTTGAATTGCCTAGTGTTGAATCTAGAGAATTTTCTCTTAGAGTGAAAAAATATTTGGACGATGTTAAAACAGGTAAAATAAACGACGAATTTAACTGGCTAGTAGAAGCTTAATTGTTTTTATTGCTTTAATTTTTTAAGTATTTTGCAATAGTTTTACAATAGTTTGCAATGGTTCTATGGAATTTTATGTTTCTTAGCATCGTATAAGTAAATATATGCTTATGAAAACTTTTCTATTTTCTTTCGCTTTAATTTTTTCAAACTTTATTTTTTCACAAGATTCAATTGTGTTTAAATTTACTGTAGTTGAAAAAGACATAAATAAAATAACCATTGAAAATGCACGAATTTATTCTTCCGATGGTCAGATTTATAAATCTACATTAACTAATTCAAATGGTATTGCGTATTTGACCTTGGAATTTCAAAACACTTATTATTTTACAATAAATCATCCGAATTATGACAGTCAAAATGTGATACACCGAGCCAAAGTTACATTAGACACAATAAATATTTTGGTTAGTTTAAGTGCTTTGAATATTCAAAATGAAAAAGAAGTTGTGGTTGTTCCGAAAGGAGTTCCACAAGTTGTTTATGGTTCTCAAAATTTAAGCGTTGCAGATTTCGAAGTTTTAAATGATGGAAGAATGTTGCTGCTCGTTTATCCCAAACGATTAGAAAAAGAAAGTAATGTTTTGCTGTATGATGGAAGAAAGGTGCTTAATAACTTCAGAATTCCTGGAAAAGCAAAATATTTAACATCAGACTATAGAGGAGATGTACATGTGGTGTGTGAAGAACAGGTATATGCTTTGTATGTTGAAAAATCAAGTATTTCTGTTGCAGAGATATCTTTTGATTATTTTGAACAAACAATTGAGCCCATAATTGATACAGTTGATTTTAAGGTTTACTACACAGATTTTATTTGGAATTACCCTGAATTTAATTACATTTTAATGAATCAAGAAGATTCTACTATTAATCTTTTTGCAAACATTCACGATGATGTAATGATGGAAATGTATCGATCTGAATATAAATACTCAGATGTGAGAACTAAGCTTTGGGCAAAGAACAAGGAATTACAAACCGGAATTGATGCGCCAATTTGGGTGGGGGCAAGTGTTTTTGTTTATGATATTCTTTATGAACCGTTATTTTCTCCAATGTTTTTAAAAAATGATACGGTAATTCTTTTTGATTTTTACCAGAATTATATGAAAAAATACGATTTAAACGGTATATGCATTGATTCTACTTTAATTGAATACCATTTAGATCCTAAGAAAAGTGGTTGGCAAAAAAATGTCATTCAAGATAAAATTACAGGGGAAATTTATACCGTATTTAATCGGGCTGGGTATATTTATTTAGGATTAATAAATTTAAATACTGGAAAAATAGACCAAAAAATAAAACTAAATCAGAGATATCCAGAGAAAATAGAACTTTACAATCGATCAGTTTATTATGTATATCGTCCGTTTGAATCTAAACAGAAAAAATATTTGTACAAAGAAATCTTGAAAGATGGAATATAAAAAAAGTGCGATTGAATTTCAATCGCACTTTTAATTCCTTATAATCTATTAATAATCTTAGTGAATGTATCTTTTACCATTACCATAAAATGATGCCCATTTAAAGAATATTTCAAATGCACCAACCGTATTTGTAGCAACTCTGGCATTGCTAATGTTAGCATCGTAAGATAAACCAACTTCATAACCAGAATATTTAAAATTTACGCTTGCAATTATTGCATCTTTCCATCTATGGTATAAACCAAATGATATAGATTTTTCTTGAACGAAATCTGTTCTACGTGAAGGCTGTTGTAACAAATAATCTAAAGAAACTCCAGCAACTATATTTTTATTTGGTCCTTGAAAAAAGGCATAAGCCATTGGAGAGAAGCCAACATTTGAATTGTAAAATCTACAGTTCCAATCTAAATGACCAACATATTGTCTATATAAATTACTTGTTAAACTTTTGAAATTTACAGCCTGACTTGTAAGATGATTTGCAGCAAAACCTACCTTAAAAACTCCATTTGTGTTTGGATTTATTCTTGAATAGTACAATCCGCTTCCGATATCGAATGTATTCACAGTTTTAATTGTTCCTTCACCACTGTTTACAGCAGGATCAAATGCTAAACCATTCCATTGACTGTCCCACTTTTCAACACCAGATGGTGATTGTTGAAAATATCCGGGCAAAACGCCAATAGAAAACTTATCAAATCTTCCTATTTGAATTACATAATTTATAGGAACTGCGAAAGATGTAGTAGCAATTCTGTAATCTCCGGTCACATCATTGAAAAAATGAAGGCCCGTTCCGATATAGCCATTTGTGCTCGTGTTTTTAAACAACTTTGTCTCAGCACTAAAGGCATTTGTTCTAAAAGGTTTGTCAACTGCACTCAACCATTGCATTCTAAAGTTTGTGAACAGTCTAAAATCTTCTCCCATTGTTGCATTGGCTCCAGCATTTAATAGGGAGGGAGAAGCATAAAACATACTGAAATGCTTTTCCTGTTGAGCAGATAGATTTAATGAAATCAAAAGCAACAAGGCTGAATATATAATTTTTCTCATAGTCATTATTTGATAAGGGTTACTGATCCGTTTTTAGTATTACTAGTGTCATCAACTAGAGTATATTCTAAGATATATAAGAAAACTCCAGGATTTTCTGGCTGTCCACGGAATCTGCCATCCCAACCTTTTAATTGATCGGTAGAAGTGAAAATCAATTCGCCATATCTGTTGTAAATTCTGAAATTCATATTTGTTATTCCTACACCTTTAACGAAAAGTATATCATTCAATCCATCGCCATTTGGTGAGAATACATTAGGAACGTCAATAATATCCATGAAGTTTACGATAACTTTTACAGTATCTTGAGTAATACATCCTTCAGGACTTATCATCTGAGCATAAAAAGTAGTTGTTAAAAGTGGAGTTGCAATAACACTTGAACAAGTTGGACAGTCAATATATTCTGCAGGAACCCAATTGTAAGTTCCACCAACTCCCACAGCATCCAGCATTGCCTGGCCACCCATTTCGATAGTTGTGTCACCAGTAGCAACAATTACTGGATAAGCGCCTACAACAATATTCATTGAAACTGAATTTGTTCCGTTTGCATTGGTAACGGTAAGATCAATATTGTAAGATCCAGGTGTTGCAAAGCAGATCGGTCCAGGATTCTGAGAATTAGATGATGAAGGAGTTCCTCCGTTAAATACCCAATTCCATGTGGTAGGGTTGTTTAAACTTTCATCAGTAAATATTATACAGTCTCCAGCACAAATTGTATCGTCTACAACACTAAAGTCGGCAATCGGAACGGCACAATTAGCAACCGTAATATTCTGACTTGAAGAATTTGTCCCATTTGCATTACCCACTATAAGTGTTACTGTAAATGTTCCGTTTGTTGTATAACAAATATTTGTAGGGTTTTGAACCATAGAAGTCATTCCATTTCCAAAATCCCAAGACCATGTTGTCGGCGCTCCAGTGCTGTTATCTGCAAAACTAATACAATCATTGGTGCATAGATTAGTTCTACTCGGTGTAAAAGCCGAAGTTGGTGGTCCACTGCAAACATTTACAGTAATATTTTGAGTCGTTGAACTAGAACCTGTTGCATTTGTTGCAGTTAGCATAACCACATAAACTCCAGCAGTAGCATAACAAATGTTTGTCGGATTTTGAACAACCGACGTCATACCATTACCAAAATCCCAAGCCCATGATGTTGGATTACCTGTGCTGTTGTCAACAAAATTAATACAATCATTCTCACAAATAGTAGTTTGCGACGGTGTGAAGGCTGCTACTGGCACCGAACAAACATTAACAGTAATATTTTGTGAAGTAGCATTTGAGCCTGATGCATTTGTTACTGTTAACATTACAGAATAAGTACCAGCAGTTGCATAACATATATTTGTCGGGTTTTGTAGAATTGAAGTCATACCATTACCAAAATCCCAAGCCCATGAAGTAGGTGTTCCTGTGCTGTTGTCTGTGAAACTAATACAATCTGCTTCACATATTGTAGTCATCGATGGCGTGAATGCAGCTACTGGTGCAACGGCAACGTTAGTTGTGATTTCAATATTGTCAATTGCAACTGAAGGGTCAGTAGCAATTCCGTCATCAACATTTCTCCAAACAAAACTAATTCTTAATGTTGTGATATTTTCACAAGCCGCAGGCAAAGCAAAGGTTTTAGTTTCCCATAATCCTTGATCTGTTCCTGTGCATGCAATTGGGTTCCCAACACCATCACAACACATACTTGTTATAGTTGGTGCCAAACTAGTCCATGTTCCGCCACTGTTAGTACTGTAAAACAATTCGCAATAATCTTGTCCATTACCCCCAAAGCCAATTTCATCAAAATTCAAAGTTAAAATTGTAAAACCAGTAGTATTAATATCTGCCGATTCAGCTCTTCTATTAGTACCTGTAAAACCAAATCCACTTTCAACATAAGCTGCACCTAAGTCTCCTCCAAAAGCCATGTCTGTGCTAATGTGTAATGTTTTATCTCCCGTTGTACCTGGACACGCTGAGCCACAGTTACCTGCTCCATTCCCTTCTTCTTTGCAGGATATATACCAAACGTTAGGATTTGAATCTTCTAAAGTAGGATCAGTATTTAATGACCATGTCGTCGCTACTGCATTAAAATCTTCAGAATAAACCACGGTTTGTGCATAAAGGCCTTTACCGAAGATTAAAATAGTGGCAATAAGTAAAATCTGTTTCATATATTAATAGTAAAAAATCGTAGCGAAGATAAAGGATTTTTTTTAATTGACTAAATTATTTTGAATAAAGAGATTCAATGAGGTTTTCTAACTTCAATCAAATTCATAATAATAGGGAATATTTAATTTCTAAAATAACAATTTCCGATATAAGATTTGTAATTAAAAAGGCTGAAAATCAAATTTTTGCAATATTACTTAAGTTGGGTTTTATCTACATTAAAACAATCTTTTTAATCAAAAACTGTGATTATTTCCTATTCATTTCCTTTCTTTTATAGTTTTAAAAGATGAATTATATCCATTGCTTCTTTAACATCATGAACTCTTAAAAATTTATTGTTACCCATTAAAGCTTGGTAATGTCCAATACTTGTAGCATGCAAAACGTTTTCAGGTCCACTATTTAATGGTTTATGCCACATAGATTTTCTTGAGATTCCAGCTAATATAGGATATTGAAAGATGTTAAATGTTTGGTTGTTTCTTAATAAATAATGATTCTGTTCTGTGTTTTTAGAAAATCCATAACCCAAATCCAAAATAATATCATTTACCCCACTTTTTTTAAGGATATTTATTTTTTCAGAAAAATAATTTACCATTTCAGTATATAAATTTTCATAAACAAACTCATTTTTAATATCATGTATACCAGATTTTATATGCATTAGTATATAAGGACATTGCCAAGTTTTTAAAACTTTAAGCATTTCTTCTTTTTCACTAAGTCCGCTAACGTCATTTATCAGTCCTGCGCCTTCATTTAAGGCAATGTTTGCTACTTCACTTCTAAATGTATCAATAGATAAAACGCAATCAGGAAAATTTTTGATTATTATTTCAGTAGCGTTTCTAATTTTGCTGAGTTCTGTGTTTTTGTCTACAATATCAGCATCTGGTCTGGTTGAATAAGCACCAATATCAATTATTTTAGCACCTGAATTAAGAGCGTTTTCAACGGCAAGTAAAATTTCCGAATCTCCTGATTTTCTGCTGTTCGCATAGAAAGAATCATTTGTTAAATTAACTATCGACATTACAAGGGGTTCGCTTAAATCAAAAATTTTATTCTTGACCTTTAAGGTCTTATTTGGAGTAAAATATATATCTTCAACGCTCAAAACTGGATATTTTATAAATGACGGAAACTAGCAACGAATTTACGAATGTTTTAAAGCTTTGTAAACAATTGTTTATAGAAAAAACAAAAGATTATGGTACTGCTTGGCGAATTTTAAGACCAACATCTCTTACGGATCAAATTTTTATCAAGGCGCAAAGAATAAGAACTATTCAACAAACGGGTAAAAATTTAGTTGGCGAAAGTGAAGAAGGTGAGTTTGTTGCTATCGTAAATTACTGCATTATGGCTTTAATTCAGCTTCAAGAAACTGAGCTCACCGAAATGGAACTTGAAACAAATCATGCCGAACAACTTTACGATAAATACGCTACCGTTGCAACTGAATTGATGTTGAAAAAAAATCACGATTATGGTGAAGCCTGGAAAAACATGCGCGTTAGTTCATTAACTGACTTGATTTTGCAAAAAATTCTTCGTGTTAAACAAATTGAAAACAATGCTGGAAAAACTAAAGTGAGTGAAGGAATTGATGCAAATTATAACGACATGTTAAATTATGCTGTCTTTTCATTAATTCATCTTAATTTTG
>JBBSUQ010000017.1:0-27266 GCA_038234235.1 Flavobacteriales bacterium | reverse complement strand
TCTCCATTTGGATTAGCTAATGTATGAAGATTAACGTAAACCAAACCATTTCTAACATTCAATGGTTGAGGTGCAACGAAACCGTCAGCCGCAGTGTAGTAAAAATATGCTGCATCATCTGGACCAATTCCTGCAAAGTTTGAAGTAATGTTGTAAAATACCGGACCATTTGTTCCTGCTGCTCCATCATGAAAATGAGCACCAGTAATTGGACCAGACAAACCTTTCACAGCCAACATAATATGTAAATTAGATTGGTTTCTATCCATAGTTACGACACCGCCACCATAAGCTCCAGTTGTTACTGCTGGAACTTCTTGTGCACCAGTAAAGTTTACACTGTAACCTTCTCTAGCAGTTCTGTAAATTTGACCTCTCAATTCGCCTGTAGGATTTGCTGTAGTATGTACGTTTACATAATATTCGCCTTGAAGAAATGCTTCAATTACTGAAGGAGTAAGTTGAGTAGAAGTAAGTAAACCACCAATATAATTTCCACTTACACTTGAAGATAAATCAATAACAACCGGACCATCAATACCAGGATCGCCAAAATGAATGTGTGCACCCATAATTGGACCAGTAAGTCCATCAACTACTATTTCGTAAGTCATTTGATCGAATATATTACTCAATGCAAAATAACCAGTTCCTTTTGCTGTTAAAATGCTTGGAGGAGTAACCTCGGCTGTTCCAGTTAAATAAGTATCAAATGCAATTTTCTTTTCGTAATTAAAATTACCTCTAATTTCTCCACCAGGATTAGCAGCAGTATGAAAGTTAATATATAATTTTTCTGCTATTAAACTATCTAATACTGCGGGCATTGCCGAAATATCAATTGTGCCTTGTACGGTATTAGCCGTTAAATTTGGCATAAGGTTTATGATAACTGGACCATTAGTTGTTGCATCGCCATAATGTAAATGTACTCCAGTAATTGCACCAGACAAACCAGTTACCGTTGCCCAAATGTTCAGTGTTTTTCCATCTAACGAAACATTTATTGCAGAAGTTCCCAAAGCGGAAGTTGATACTGCTGGAATTTCTTGAGAACCATCAATGTATGCACGAAATGCATAATCTTTCTCTAATTTAATTTGCCCACGAATTTCTCCGCTTGGATTTGTAGCTGTATGCGCATTGATATATAACTTGCCTTCCAACATACTCTGAATAAGTGTTGTTGTGAGCGCCGAACCAGTAATAACAGTTTGAACTTGGTAACCGTTTAAAAAAGGCATTAAGTTTAAAAGAACAGGACCGTTTGTACCAGCTATGCCATCGTGGATATGTATTCCAGTAACTGCATCTGTAAATCCACTCATGTAAATGGTTACACACAATGAATCTCTATTTCCGTTAAGAACCATGGTTGCTACGCCATTTCCAGTTGAAGTAGTCGCCGGTACTTCTTGTGCGCCATTCATACGTGCGCTAAATGTTAATTTTTCAGATAGATGTGCTGCTTGCAAAGTAAAAGCACAACCAATAAAAGCAGCTAAGACTGCCATTTTTTTAGTAAATTTTCTCATATTGTTTTATAAATTATTTACCTCAAAGAACGAGTTTAGGAGTCAATTGGATTTATGTGTTAACAAATTTTAACATATAAAACAATAAAAAAAAATTAATGAAATGGTTTAGACGTTGCCAATAACTTTGAGCTGTTCTAAATTAGGAGTTGGGTTGCCACCCAATGTTTCCATGGTAATCGCAAAGGCTTGAACTTTACTTGCGTTTATTTTTACCATGGCTTTAACATCAGAGCTTTTCATGTCAAACACACCCAAATCAAGTGGTTTCCCGTCAACAATTGCCCATAACTGATACTGGTGATCGCTTGGAGGAATAGGTAAATTATTCACCATTAACATAGCTTTATCTTCCTGAGGATTGTAAAAAATAGTTGCCAAATTTTCAGGATTTTTATCTGTTCCTTTCAGCATTATTTTTTGTGTGTTCTGATTCAACAATATATTTTTTTCTTCGGTAGTTTCATTTAAAGCTACAAGCATTTTGTCACCTGCAATTTTTTGCTCATCTACTTTAGAAATTCCATCTTGTTCAACTTTTGCAATTTTTTGCTCTAAATGGTTATTGTCTTGGTTGAGTTTATAGATAAAAGCAACTGCTCCTAAAAGACAAGCTGCAGCTAATAATGATATCCATTTAAAACCATTTCCAGCATTATTATTTTTATCGGCATGCAATTCAATTTTTTTCGCAACCCCATTAGTTGTTTGAGAACTTTCATTTTTTATTGCTGCAAAAATTTTGGCTTTCAATTCTTTAGGAGGCTCAACTGCTTCATTAAAAGCAAATTTTTCAATTGATTGTTGTGAAAGTTTTAATTCTTCGAGTATTTCGGGATAAATATGTGACAAGCACTCAACCTCACGTCTTTCTTGCTCGTTTACCGAACCTAACACGTAACTGTCAATTATTCCTGTCGCTATGTAATCCTTTGTGTTCAAAATTTTATATCCAAAATAATAATAAACTAAAATATTTTCTTAACTCTTGTACGGCGCTTCTTGATCTTGTTTTTACAGTTCCTAAAGGAATATCCAACTCGTCTGAAACTTCTTGTTGGGTGTAACCTTTAAAATATAAATACTCAATCATTACTTGCTGGTCTGCATTTAACTTAGACACCAAATTTTGTAAGCCTATGGTATTTATGTTTTGGACACCGCCCGTGGAATCATATACGCCATTTTCAAAATCTTGGATTGAAGTAAGATTGCTTTTTTTAGATTTTCTATAATAATCAATGGCAGTATTTCTCGTAATGTTCAGCATCCATGTAAATAAAGTAGCTTTTTCGGAATCAAAAGTATCTCTCTTTTTCCAAATTTTAATAAACGAATCTTGCAACACATCTTCCGCAACTTCTTGAGAATTAACTATTTTTTTGGCAATTCCGAAAAGTGCGCCGGAAAAATGATCGTAGATATCTGACAGTGCAGAGTCCTGACCGTTTTTGAAACGAAGCGTTAAATTTTCTAATTCTGATTTTGCCAACATAGACGCTACGAAATTACATATTTTTGATTATGTTTCTACAGTTATCTTAATTTTGATCACTAAGAATTGTCAAATAAATGAAAAAAGTCTTCTATTTATCTACCTGTGATACTTGTAAAAAAATTATTTCTGAATTAAATTTTTCAGATGATACTGTTTTTCAGGATATTAAAAATAAAAATATCTCTGAAGCGGAACTTGAATTCGTAAAAGAGCAAATAGGGAGCTACGAAGCAATTTTTTCTAAAAGAGCTCAAAAATTTAAAGATTATAAAAATCTAACACTTAGCGAACAAGATTTTAAAGACATGATACTGAAAGAATATACCTTTATTAAAAGACCGTATGTAATTTTAAATAATAAGGTTTTTGTAGGTAACGATAAAAATACAATTGCACAAATTAAAGCAGAGCTTCTTAAAAATGTCTGAATTATTTAAAGCCCATCTTTCGCTTTTTTTAGTAAATACCATGTATGCTGCCAGTTATCTTTTTGCCAAAGGGGTAATGCCTAAATATCTTAGTCCAACTGTTTTTATTTCTTTCAGAGCATTGGGTGCAGCAACTTTATTTTGGATTTTAAGAATAAGCATTGCTTATGAAAAAATTGCCAAAGGTGATTGGTTTAGACTCGTTTTATGCGGTTTATTTGGCGTTGCAATAAATCAACTTTTTATTTATAATGGTTTGGCATTAACAACAAGCATAAATGCAGGCATTATTATGACCAGCAATCCGATTTTTGTTTTTGTACTGTCCCTTCTGTTTTTGCACGAGAGACTGTCTTTATTTGCTGCGCTAGGTATTTTTATAGGACTTTCAGGAGCCGTTTTACTAATTCTTTCTGATGGACAATTGGGCGGAGGCGCATTCAAAGGCAATTTATTTATTATTTTTAATTCCTTCAGCTATGCCGTATACCTCATTCTTTCAAAGCCACTCATGAAAAAATACAGACATATTACTGTGGTAACTTGGGTTTTTACCTTTGGTGCTATGTTTGTTCTTTGTGTCCCAAATCTATATTCAGAATTTTTTGCAACCCAGTTTTCAACCTTTCCAATGCATATTGTTTTAAAAATTCTTTTTATTATAATTGGGGTTACCTTTCTTACCTATTTACTCACACTTTACAGTGTTAAAATATTAGGTCCAACAATTAGCAGTTCTTATATCTACATTCAACCAATGATGGTTTTGGTTTTGTCTTATTTGTTTGTAATGCTAAATATAAGTGATGATTACACCAAAAGCATAACGCTTGAAAAATTCGCTTATATGTTTTTAATTGTTTTAGGCGTAAGTCTTATTTCTCTTAAAAAGAAAAAGGTGAGTTTATAATTATGAATTAATCCTTGTTTATTCAAATTCAATTAAAACCATTCCTTTGTCAACCACTTGGTTGGCTTTAATAGTTATTGCTTTAACAATGCCATTGCCTTCTGCTTTCAATACATTTTCCATTTTCATGGCCTCAAGGGAGAGCAATTCATCACCGGGTGCAACTTCATCGCCTTCTTTAATATAAATATTTACTATTCTTCCTGGCATTGGCGCTGCTAGTTCTTTGAGTTTTCTAATTTTCGGAATGTCAAGCCCCATTGATGCAATTAACTCATCCAGCTCACCAATTTTTTTGATTTCAAAAACCCTGTGGTTAATTTTTATCTTTAATTGTTTGTCTTCAGATTTATCTTCTAAGATTTCACCGTTAAAAGTTCGGCCCTTCCATTCAATTGTGAAAAATTTTTGATCCTCGAATTTTACATGTGCCCCTTTTAAATTTGCACTCTTTATTCCATCGATAATCCATTTATCTTTTTCCATTTATTTTGTTTATACTGGCAAAAATACTTTTTTATCTCCTTTCAAGGATATTTTATAATGGTTTATAAATTATTTTGTTGAGATTTGCATAAAATTACGAAATCATGAAGTTTACATACAGTATTTTATTATTCTTTTTTATTACAGCATGTGGAAGCTCTAAAAAGAATTCCGATTCTAATGTTGCACAAAGTACAAATCCGCAAATTATAAGAGATACAGTTTATATTGAAAAGGAGAATACAGTAATTACTGAGAACGGTGTTTACCAAGCTACAAATACAGTATTAACAGATCTTATCCATACAAAATTAGAGGTAGATTTCAATTGGCCAAAGGCAAGAATGAATGGCAGAGCTTACATAACTGCAAAACCTCATTGGTATGCTTCCGATTCTTTAATTTTAGATGCAAAAGGTATGGATATTTTAGCCGTGAAAATCGGAGCAACAGATTTAATGTATACCTATGACAGCCTTAAATTGAAAATAAAGCTGGATAAAGTTTATACCCGTACAATGCAATACACAGTTGATATTAAATACACTTCTAAACCAAATGAAAGAGAAACTGGGGGTAGTGCAGCAATTACTAGCGATAAAGGTTTGTATTTTATAAATAATACAGGGGAAACCGACCAAATGCCGCAAATTTGGACTCAAGGAGAAACAGAATCTAATTCAGTTTGGTTCCCAACTATTGACAGTCCAAATTCAAAAACTACACAAGAAATTTATATTACTGTCGATAATAAATACAAAACACTTTCTAATGGTAAGTTGCTAACTTCAAAAGTTAATTCCAATGGAACGCGTACCGATTATTGGAAACAAGAATTGCCGCATGCACCTTATTTGTTTATGATGGCAATTGGTGAGTTTAAAATGATCAAAGATTCTTACACAAGATCAAACGGTCAAAAAATGGATGTAAATTATTATGTTGAACCACAATGGGAGTCTAATGCAAAAGCCATTTTCGGAGAAACACCAATGATGATTGACTTTTTCTCAAAACTTTTAAAAGTTGACTATGCTTGGGATAAATACAGCCAAATTGTGGTAAGAGATTATGTTTCTGGTGCCATGGAAAACACGGGTGCCGTTATTTTTGGAGATTATGCTTACAAAACAGATAGAGAATTGTTAGACAATAACGACAACTCTACAATCGCACATGAGCTGTTTCACCATTGGTTTGGAGATTTGGTGACAGCAGAGTCTTGGTCTAATCTTACCTTAAATGAATCTTTTGCAAATTATTCTCAGTATTTATGGGATGAGCATAGATACGGTAAAGATGAAGCAATGTACAATGCTTTAGATGAAATGGATGGCTATTTTCAAAGTGCAGAGAATGGAGGTTTTCACGATTTAGTTTGGTTTTCTTATGAATCTAGAGAACAAATGTTTGATGGCCACTCGTATAACAAAGGTGGAAGAATTTTGCACATGTTGCGCAATTATTTAGGCGACGAAACATTTTTCGAAGGGATACATAAATACCTTGAAACAAATAAATTTAAAGCTGCCGAGTTTCATCAATTGAGATTGGCTTTTGAAGAAGTTTCTGGTCAAGATTTAAATTGGTTTTTTAATCAATGGTACTTAGCTTCTGGGCATCCTGAATTGGAAGTGAGTTATGATTTTAGCAATGGTACTAAAATAATGGTTGAACAAAAACAAGATTTAAATGAGTTTCCATTGTTTAAATTACCTGTTGATATCGCAATTTATGATGGAGCTGGCAAAAGAACGGAAAGAATATGGATAACAGAAGCTTCTCAAGAATTTACAATTGCTACAACAGGTGAAGTTAAAAACATAGTATTTGATGAACAAGAAATGCTCTTAGCAAAAATACAAGAATCAAAAACTGCCGATATGTATTTGCACCAATATTACAACCACAAAGGTTATAAATTAAGAGCCGAAGGATTAATAAAAGGATCTAAAGCAAAAGCAAATGGTATCGGTGAAAGTTTGGTACTAGCCGCACTTAATGATTCTTTTTGGGACATACGAATTATAGCAATTGAAAAATCGGCGAATATCTCAGATGCGGCAAAACTAACTGCAAATCCTAAAATAAAATCTTTGGCTATCAGTGACCCGAAAAGTTCAGTGAGATCTGCAGCACTAAAATATTTAGCCGAAGAACTAGAAAAAGATGAAATGATTGCTTTTCTGGACAACATTTTTGTTAAAGAACAGTCTTATAATGTATTAACAGAGGCGTTGAAAGCTTTAGCGGTTGTAGATAACGATCTTGCTATGGCGAAAGCAGGTTCAATGGAAAATGAAAAATCTTCTAAAATGCTTTTGGGCATTGGGCAACTTTATGCTAAAAATGGTACTCCTGAGAAAATAGACTTTTTCAAAAATGCTTTTAGAAGTGGTAGCTTGAAAGGTTTTGATGAAATTGGAATGCTTAACAACTACACTGTCTTTTTAATAAACAATCCAGAACAGTTTGAAAAAGCAGTAGTAGATTATCAATATTTGTCAGAGAATGGCGGAACGTATACCAAGTTGTTTCTTTCTCAATTCATTACTGGTATCTCTAACAAGCTAGGAAACGACATTGCTAAAAATGAAGCCGATATTTTGAAAATGGATGTTATAAAAGACACAACTGAAATTCAACAATTACAAAGCGAGAATGCTTATTTGAGAAAAGTAATAGCTGATTTTCAAGCAATAAAATAAATATTCAGCAATAGTATTTAATTAAAGAATTGAAAAAAATCTTAATTAAAAATATTAAAGGTCTAGTTCAAGCAGGTGAAAATATTCCTTCTAGAATTTCAGGTCTACTTATGAATAAATTGCCGGTTCTTGAAAATGCGTTTTTGGCATTAGAAGATGGAGAAGTAGTTGCTTACGGTAGCATGGACGATTGGTCAGGGGTTACTGATTGGCGCAATCTTGAAGTTATTGATGCTGAAGGTAAATATGTTCTCCCAGCTTTCATAGATTCACACACACACACCGTTTTTGCTCATTCTCGAGAAGAGGAATTTGTAGATAGAATTAAAGGTCTTTCTTATGAAGAAATAGCTGCAAAAGGTGGCGGAATTTTGAACAGTGCCGCCAAACTTCAAGCAATGTCTGAAGATGAACTTTTCGAGAAAGCAAAAGAACGGGTGCAATTACTAATGAGTTATGGAACTGGTGCGCTTGAAATAAAATCGGGCTACGGTCTAACCGTTGAAGCCGAATTAAAAATGCTTCGGGTAATTAAAAGATTAAAAGAATTTTTCCCTATTAGCATCAAAGCAACTTTTCTTGGTGCACATGCTTTTCCTAAAGAATATAAAGAAAATCATGAAGGCTACATTAAATTAATTGTAGATGAAATGCTACCGAAAATTGCGGAAGAAAATTTAGCTGAATTCATTGATATTTTTTGCGAACGCAACTATTTTTCTCTAGAAGAAATGGAAATTGTTCTCAAAGCAGGAAAAAAATATGGTCTAATTCCAAAAGTGCACGTCAATCAGTTTTCTGTAATGGGAGGTGTTTCACTTGCTGTAGAATTAGATGCACTTTCGGTAGATCATTTAGAAGTTATTGAAGAATCAGATCTCGTTGCGTTAAAAGGCAGCAGAACAATTCCAGTTTTATTACCTTCATGTTCACATTTTATTTCCATTCCTTTTGGAGATGCAAGAAGAATTATGAATGCAGATATTTCTTTGGCTTTGGCTAGCGATTTTAATCCGGGCACTACGCCAACTGGAAATTTACAAGTTGTGTTATCCTTGGCTTGTGTTAAATTGAAAATGACTCCAGAAGAAGCCCTGAATGCACTAACTGTAAATGCCGCTTATGCAATGGGTCTGGAAGAAACCCATGGTAAAATTGCCTTGGGGAGAAAATCGCCAATTATCATAACAAATAAGCTTTCAACGCTTGCTTATATGGCTTATGCATTCGGCGATAATCACATTGAGCGAATAATTTCGTAAATTTATTCCATGTTTTCAAAATTGTTTCTCTGCTTTATGCTAGTGTTCGGTCATGCGAGTGCTCAAGAAAACTATTCTTTACTTTGGGAAATCACCGGAAACGGTAAAAAAGATACTTCATACCTCTTTGGAAGTATACATCGAAATGATAAAAATTTATTTAATTTTCCTGATACTCTTTATTACGCGTTAGACAAAGCAGATTTCATAGTGCTGGAAACAGACATTTTTGGCATTCAAGATTCATATTCTCCCTTTTATTTTAAAGATATTAAAGTTGAAAAAGACAATAATTTTTACGCGAAATCTCCCGAAGGTAGCAAATCGCAATATGGATCTGAAGATGGCATGCCACAGTTTATTGATGCCTATTTTGAGCAGTATGCATACAATGCAAACAAGAAATTTATTCCCTTAGAAACAATTGATTTTCAAAAAAACTTACTTAATGAAATTGAAATCACGGATCTTAATCCAATGCGAATTTTGCGTTCAAGTAGCGAAGATCTTATTTTAAAAACTTACTTGGAAGGCGATATCGAAAAACTTAGAGAATTAATGAGAGCAAGTATTCCGACAACTAGCAATTATTATAATATTTTGATAGATAAAAGAAATACCAATATGGCTTCAAAACTCGATTCAATTTTTGCTACAGGTTCAACATTTTGTGCAGTTGGAGCGGCACATTTGGGTGGTCCGGCAGGTGTGGTAAATTTACTAAGAATGAAAGGTTATCAAGTGCGAAAGGTTGTTTATTCTAATCAAAAAGAAACTACTCTTTATAAGAAAAGTGTTGCTCAAAAAAACAATTATCTATATGAAAATGAAGATTACCATTTCTTAATGACTTTTGGAGGTAAACCAAATATTGATACGCTAGAGAACGAAAATGGTCTGTCATTTAAATATGTTGAGTTCGGACAAGGAAACATTTTCGAGCTTTTGGTATTAACCAACAAAGATAAGGTGATAGACCAAGATTTAACCGCACTTTATTTCCGGAAACCAATAATTCTTTCTAGTGATGTGGTGGATGGCAGATTAGAAATTGTTGGCTATGAAAATGATTATTTAAAGAAATATCAGAAATTCAAAATTATACAAACAGAAGATTTTACCTATATTTTAAAAGCCAGTGGAGGAACTAAATTTACCGCTTCAAGTCGGGCTGAAACATATTTTAAAAGATTTAAATTAAATTAAACCGCAAATTTCAATTAAAATTTTCTTTTTTAATTCATTTCTCTTATTTTTGTGTTTAAATATGTATATGGTGAAAAGAGCACAAGAAACTGAAATTTTAGAAAAATTAAAGAGCCACAAATTACTCTTAGTAAAAGGACCTGAACAAGCAAAAAAAGAAGAATTTATCTTAGAATTACTTACAGATAAAAATGTGCTGTTTATAGATCTATCAGATATTAAAAAAAGAAAAACTTATTTTTCTGAAGATCAGTTTGAAATTCCCGCACATACTCAAGCCTTTGTTTTAATAAAAAATGCTCAGTACATTCCTAATCTCAATCAATTTATAGAAAACAGTATTGCCAGCACTAACAATGCCAATTTAATTTTGTGTTTTGCCTTTGAGCCAGAATTAGATGAATTGCTACAAGAAGTAATTCAGTTCAATGAATTGGAAATAAATATATATCCGCCAACATTTTCTGAACTGGCGCAAG
Source organism: Flavobacteriales bacterium (assembly GCA_038234235.1). GTDB lineage: Bacteria > Bacteroidota > Bacteroidia > Flavobacteriales_D > Crocinitomicaceae > JBBSUQ01. The sequence continues at coordinate 16,754 of JBBSUQ010000017.1, read as the reverse complement.
GAAGTAGTCCTGCAAAAATAGACAGCGATTTACACCAAAGAATTATTTTTGGTAATCAAGAAGAAGTTATTTTAAATCCGGAAATGGCGGAACAAATTCTCTTGGATAAATTAGAAGATGTGCTAAAAACGCAACTTGGTTTTGGAGATAGAATAAATAAAATTAACGAAATGAAAAGAATGCTGCAATTGCTGGCATTCAATATCGGAGAACATGTTTCTTACAATGAACTCGCAGTGAAAATTGGTTTAGACAATGAAACTGTAGAACGTTACATAAACTTACTTGAAAAGGCATTTATACTTATAGTTTTGCCTACTTGGTGTCAAGATAAACGTTATGAACTCAAAAAAAGTCACAGCATTTATTTTGTAGATAATGGTCTTCGAAATGCATTAATCAAAAATTTTAATGAACCGGATTTTCGCAATGATATGCCAGCTCTTTGGACAAATTGGATTATTTCTGAAAGAGTAAAATTTTTAAAAATAAAAAACCAAACACCCGAATTTTTCTTTTGGAGAACCCACACTCGTTTGCACATAGATTTAATAGAATTTCATGACGGACATTTAAGAGCCTATATTTGCGATTGGGAAAAACGAAAACCACTTAAATTTCCTAAAACGTTCACGGAATACTATCCCAATGCCAAAACAACTATAATTAATAAAAGCACCTACTGGAATTTTTTAACCCGTTTATAGTATGAAGTTTATCGATAAAATTGCCCATTTCATTCATGAGAATAAATACGATTTAGAAAATCTACACATTATCTTACCCTCTGAAAGAGCCAAAAAATATTTATCGGCTGCTTTGTACAAAGCTTATGGTAAACCCATTTTTGCACCAAAAATGTTTACGATGGACAAATGGATTTTTTCTTTGATAGATACGCCAGTCATTGATAAAACCAGATTGTTGCTAATGCTCTATAAAATATATTCTGAAAAGGCAAACCAAGAAACCAATTTCTCTTTTGATGAATTTATGACCTGGGCATCCATGCTTTTGTCTGATTTTGATGAAATTGACCGATACATTATTGATGCGCAAGATCTTTTTAAAAATCTAAGAGACGTAAAAGAAATTGAAAACTGGAGCTTTAACAGCACCGAACTCACAAAAGGCCAAATAGATTTCATGATTTTATGGGACAGTTTGCAAGGCTATTATAAAGAATTGGACAAGAGGTTAACAGAAAAAAAATTAAGCACTGCTGGCAAGGCTTTTAAAAAAGTAGCTCAGGAAATAAAATTGGTGTTTAAGCAAAATAAAGATTTGAAGTTAATTTTTGCAGGTTTCAATGCCATGTCTAAATCTGAATTGAGCATTGTGAAACAGTTACACACTATGGGCCGGGCCGAAATTTTAATTGATGCCGACAAATATTATTTAGACAATCCAATTCATGAGGCGGGCACTTTTCTCAGACAACTAAAAAAAGAAATAGGCATTACAAAGGCAAATTTTGAAACAGATATTCTTATTGAAAAAAAATTAGAAATTACCTATTATGAATGTTCTCAAATAACAGGACAAGCAAAAATAATGGGAAATATTCTTGAAAATTTTACTGCCGAACAGCTCAGCCAAACACTAGTCATGTTGGCCGACGAAACTCTAATAACGCCTACCTTACAAAATTTGCCTGCCTCCATTGAAAAAGCAAATATTACCTTGGGTTTACCTTTAAAATTTACACCAATCCGTTCTTGGGTAGATCTAGTTTTTTCTATTCAAGAAAATATACAGAGGTTCGGAACAAGAGGAATGTATTATAGAGATTTTATAAGGCTTTTCAACCATCCACTCACTACTAAAATTATTGATGACGATGAAAATAAACGCCTTTCTGCATTTAAACAACAAATTCACCAAAAGAATAAAATTTATATAAATCTTAAAAATATTGGAGAGCAAATTGGTCCGCGTGCAGAATCTTTACTTCAGCTACTTTGTCAAGATTGGAATAACAATTATGCGTTCGCTATTTCGCAAATCAGATCGTTGAATAAAATAATTTATGCATGGCATCCTCATGAGTTTAATTTTGAAAAGGCGATTTTAATTGCATTTGACGGTGCTTTAATTGACCTCGAGAATATTTTCTCAGAGCCAGTTCCTGAGATGAATGTTCGCTCTTTCAAAAACTTGTTTCAACAACATTGGAGTCCGGTTTCAATAGCATATCATGGTAATCCGACAGATGGATTGCAAATTATGGGAGTTTTAGAAACCCGTATGTTGGATTTTGAATATGTAATATGTCTTGGTATGAATGAAGGTACTTTGCCACCAACTAATGAACTTCAAACTTTAATTCCGATGGATTTGAGGAGATTTTTCGGTTTGCCGACGCCAAGAGAGAAACAAGGAATTTTCGCGCATCATTTTTACCGTTTGCTCCACGGAGCCAAAGAAATGCACATAACCTACCATACTGCCTCAGAAAGTGTCGGAAGTACTGAGAAAAGTCGTTATTTGCTTCAACTTCAATTAGAACTTGAAAAAATAAATCCCAATTGCCAAATAGAAACTAAATACTATTCATTAGACTTAGAAAACAGCGAAAATATAGGAATGCAGGTGGAGAAAACGCCAGAAATACTTGAGAGAATTGATGAAGTGTTGGCGAAAGGAACTTCAGCTTCTTTACTCAATGATTTTATAAAATGCTCACTTGATTTCTATTACAAAAGACTGCTTGATTTTAAAGAAACCAATGAGGTGGAAGAAGATTTGGACAACAGTGGTTTTGGAACTGCTGTGCATGAAACTTTAGAAGATTTGTATAAATCTTTTGCACGTTATGATAAAAATGGAAATTTAAACTCTCCTGCGCCGAGAGCTGTAAATATTGACGATGTAAAAGCAATGCTTAAAGATTGTGAGTTGATTTTGAGACAACATTTTATTGAGAAATTTGATAACAATGCAGATTCAATTACAGCTGGTAAAAATTATTTATCATTTTTAATGGCTTTGCAACTTATAAAAAGATATTTAGAAAGTGAAATTGATTTTTTAACTAAAAGTTCTGCTCCCCTTTTTATTCATTCTTTAGAAAGAGAATACAGTGTAGAAATAGAATTATCTGTTTTTGGTGAACTCAAGAAAATAAGACTTACCGGAAATATCGATAGAATAGATGAAGTAGGAGAAAAACTTAGAATCATTGATTATAAAACCGGATCAGTAAAAATTGATGACGTAAGAGTGGATGGTAAAAATTTAGAAAAAAATATGATTGCCAAAGGAGTTAAACACGCACTGCAGCTTTTAATGTATAATTATTTATTTCTTAAAAATGAAAACCGACTACCAGACCAAACCTTGATCGTTGGATTATTGGCGAAAGAAAATGCATTTGCTTTAACAATTATAAACGAGAGCGCAACGATGGCAAGTTTAATGGAAGAGTTTCCATCAATTTTATCCAGAATTTTAGAAAATATGTACGATTTGGGTACGCCATTTAAACACAATCCCAATGATTATTTTAGCTTTTGCCAGTATTGCAAATAAAAAAACTGTAAATAAAAAAAGCCTGAAAAGAAATAACTAAAAATTCGTTTGAGATTTGAACTTTTGAGTTAGTTAACTCTTTTCAGGCACCTGCAAGGAAATTATTAAACCGATAAAACTATAAATCTGTTTATTAAATACTATGACGTTCAAATTTCAAAAAGGTTGGGTTTAAACTAAAAAAAACCTGCCAAATAGCAGGTTTTTTAATATTGAATAAGCTTTACAATTTAATAAAGTTCTTGTTTTAAAGCTGTTCTGTAATCTTTAATTTCTTCACGATTAATTTTGTGATCTGCATTTTTTAATAAATCCAATAGATAAAGTAAATTTTCTTTGTCATCAATTTCTAAAGGATATTCACTTCCTTCTTCATCTTCTTCATATTGAGCTTGAACGTTGAAAGTATTTTTTTCTAATAAAAATTCATAAGACAAACGAAGAACTTTTGTTACCAATGGATCTTGTTCTTTCAGAGCAAATTCTCTCAGTTCCTTCAAATTATCAATCAATTTATCGGCTTCAAGACCAGATTTATTAACTGTTTCTATAATTTCTTCTAATTTCTTATTGGCTGCAGCAATTTTCATTTTCCATTTTTTAAGAAAGCATTACTTTTACTTTCTGCGGTGCAAATGTACATAACTTCCTAATATTTCTGTATGGATTTTAAAAGAAAATCAATAAGGAATTTTATCAACTCGTACTAAATTCATTGTCAGCCGAAAGAAATGGATATTTTTGTAACTATATTAAAAGAAAGTTTAGTTGGGAGAATTAATCTTAAATGCAATAATTACAGGCTTTGTGCTCAGCATGATGATTGGCCCTGTGTTTTTTGTAATTCTCGAAACATCTATACGCAGAGGTGTGCGTGCAGCCCTAGCATTTGATTTAGGCGTTTTGATTAGTGACCTCATTTACATTATGATAGCCTATGTGTTTTTTGCCGAAGTGCAAAACTTGACAGAAGGCAAAAATCAATTTACAGTTAAAATAATTGGTGGATCCTTGCTTCTTTTATATGGTGTTGTATCTTTTTTTAAAAAACCAGCCAAACAAAAACAAGATGAATCTGGCAACAACATGCACAATTCTAAAGACTATATTTTGCTAATGCTTAAAGGGTTTATCTTAAACATGGCAAATCCGCTGGTGATATTTTATTGGTTTTCTGTAATGTCATTGGGCACAAAATATACATCGGAAACCATGTCTGCGAATGAATCTGTGTTTTATTTTATTTTAATTTTACTCATTACCTTCTTCACAATTGATTTATTGAAAATTATAGGAGCAAAGAAACTCCGACCTTTAGTAACCGATAAAGTTCTCAAATCTTTAAATCAATTAACGGGCTTGGTTTTTGTAGGTTCCGGAGCATTCTTAATTTTGCAGGCTGTATTGTAAAAATGTAACTTATGGCAAATTTTTTAGTTATTTAATTTATATGAAAAAAATAATATATTTCTTAATATTTATCTCTTTATTTTTTATTTCCAATTCAGTTTTAGCGCAAACAATAAAACAAGAAGTTAGAAAAGAAAATCTTACAAAAAAAGTAAGAACTTATTACGACGCAGCCAAATTGAAACCTTTAGCTGTAGGTTCCTATTATGTGGATGATCTTGGCGAAACTACAGAACTTCACGGCAAATGGCTTTATTATGATAAATTTGGTGAAGTAGAAGAAGAAAGAAATTATTACCGTGATAAACTACAAGGAAGAGTGGTTTCTTATTGGGCCAATAAAAAAATAAAACAAGACGGATACTTTAAAAATAACATGCAAGACAGCGTATTCATTACCAATTATGAATCAGGTCTTTTAGAAACAAAAGGATATTTTTCTGAAGGAAATCCAACTGGTGTTTGGACCTATTTTTACTTAGATGGTAAAGAGAAATTAGAAGAAAACTTTGTCAACGGAGTTTCGAAAGTTGTCTCTTTTTGGTTGCCAGATTCTACCCATAAAAAACTTATAATAGATGGCACGGGAGAATTAATTACTTTTTATACAGACGGACAAGTAAAAGAATATTATAATTATAAAGATGGTTTTAAAAATGGCAAGTTTCAAGAACGCAGTGTATATGGCCATAATTTAGTGGAAGGAGAATTTTTGGATAATCTTAAAACGGGCGAATGGAAATATAGATATTATACGGGAGCTTTAGAAAAAATTAGTCATTATAAAAATGATTTATTGGAAGGTGAATACACTTATTACTTTGACAATGGTGTAAAAAATGTAACAGGTTATTATACTGAAGGTAAAAAATCTGGCAATTGGGTTTGGTACACAAATAAAGCTACGAAAGACATGCAAGGCGATTTCCTAAATGATTTACAACAAGGAAAATGGACTTATTGGTTTCCTACGGGTGAAATAAGTTATTATGCTGAATATGACAAAGGTTTGAGAGTTGGAACTTGGACATATTACTATCAAAATGGGCAAAAATACAGAGAAGGAACCTACAGTGCAGATAAGAAAAATGGAGTGTGGAGAACCTGGTATGAAAACGGTGTTCTTCTCATGGAAGGAAAATATGTAGATAATTTAGAAACTGGGTTATGGACCAACAATTGGGACAATGGAAAAGTTAAAAATCAATCTACTTTTAAAAACGGAATGCTAGATGGTGATTGGTTTTCGTATTATGAGTCAGGAAAACCAAAATTAACTGGAAAATACAAAGAAAATCTTAAAACTGCCGAATGGATAGATTATTATGAAAACGGCAAACCAAAAGATATATTTACCTACAAAGTGGTTAAAAAAACATCTGATGTTGATTATGGTATCATGAAAGACAGAACCAGAATGGAAAGCGTAAAAGATGGTACCACCATGTCTTTTTCGTCAAAAGATTTTCGACTTACAGAAACCGGAAATTTTAAAAATGGCGAAAAAGATGGCGAATGGATTGATTATTATCCGGGCGGTAAAACCCCAGCTGTTATTGCGCATTACAAAGAAGGAAAACTCGATGGAAGCTGGAAACAATTTGATAAAAAAGGGAATATTCTTACTGAAATGAATTACAAAAATGGTTTAAAAGACGGAAAACTCTATTTATATGACAAAAAAGGAAAGGTTTTAAAAGAAAAAACTTTTAAAGATGGGGTTGAGCAAATTGAAGGTACAGGAAGCGGCACAGGTTTCGGAATGTAGGGGATATTTGTCATAACCTTCATTTATTACAGTAGCATTCTTTTCGTTGTTTAATAATTTTCGCTCGGTTGAGAATTCTATGTTGGTGAAAATTAAGCTTTATTTATTCAATTTGGAGGACCACGAAATAAAAAATACATGTCTAAAAACTTGAAGAGTTTAATTATTGAAATTTCCGAACTTCCTTTTCAAAAACAAGAAGAGAAATTAAGACAAACCTTTGATAGTTGGAGAGGTCACAACCCACAAATTGATGATGTTTTAATTACTGCACTAAAAATCTAGGCTTTTAACTTCCTTTTTTTCTGCTTCTAATTTACCTACCTCTTTTATATCATCGAGGTCAATTCCTAGCAGTTTCTTTGTCTTAAAACTTATATAGGTAACAATTGCAAATGTAAGTCCAACGCCGGCCAGAACCGAAGGCACCGTTCCAAAAAGTGAAGCAGTTGCTCCAGATTCAAATGCTCCCAGTTCGTTGGAAGTGCTCACAAATATTCCGTTTACAGAGTTTATTCTTCCACGCATATTTTCCGGCGGAAACATTTGCATAATTGTAGATCTAATAACTACTGATATACTGTCGAAAATTCCAGTAAGCATTAAAGCGAAAAAGGATAAATATAAATTTTGGGAAAACGCAAATATTAATGTTGAAACTCCAAAACCAAAGGTGGCAAGCAACATGTTTTTCCATGCACGTCGTGTAACAGATATGTAGGCGGTCATGAAAATTGTAAGTACAGCGCCAATACCTGGAGCAGCCCTCAAAAATCCGAGTTCTATTTCTCCAACATGCAAAATGTCTTTGGCAAAAACGGGCAAAATTGCAATTACTCCAGCGAACAGCACAGTTAGCATATCAAGTAAAATACTATACCACAATATTTTATTGTTGTAAACGAAATGCAATCCTTCCTTGATATTTGCAAACATTTTGTCACCAGTTTTGGGAGGAAGTGGTTTTGGAGAAATTAAAGAAATAAAAATCATTGGAAAAACCAGTAGCACAATTACCAAATATAAAGTTCCATGCAAACCCAAATAAGCATAACTAAACCCTGCGCAAGAAGGACCAATTATTACACCAGACTGCCAAACTTGACTGGACCAAGTTGCAGAATTTGCATAATGTTCGGGTTTTACCAAATATGGTTTAAGAGAATTCATTGCCGGACTAAAAAATCCTCTTGCGATACCAAAAAGAAATACGCAGAAATAAATCATTCGTTCATGATAAGCAATATCAGTAACGTTTTCGGCTTCTTTACTGGTGCACAATAACAGTAAAACAGATACCGCCATCACCACAACAAAAGCAATTCTGGCAATATTTCTTTTGTCAAATTTATCCGCCAAATATCCACCGAATAATGCCAGTGAAATATACGGAATTGCCTCAAAAAGTCCTATTAAACCAAGCGATAGAGGATTTTCTGTTATGTCATATAAATAAAATGCAATGGTAAATTCCTGAATTAAAACGGCAATTGTAAATATAAACTGTGCCGAGATAAACCTCCTAAATTCAGGATAGCGCAAAGCAGCATACGGATCTTTTACTTTTGATAAAGATTTCACGCGGTAAAATTAATAAATTCAATGTTCGAAAACCTTTCAATTAGCTTTAATTTCTAAGTATCAGCTCACATTAAATATTATTTCCGTAAATTTGTATAAATAAATATTTTTAGCATGATTTTAGGCGTTTTCGGACCATGGCAAGTGGTAGCAATTTTGGTAGTCGTTCTTCTTCTTTTTGGAGGTAAAAAAATACCTGAATTATTGAAAGGTTTAGGCAAAGGAGTTAAGGAATTTAAAGACGCATCAAAGAATGAAAATGAAGCGGAAGTAAAAAATACCGAAGACTCTAAACTATAATTTTTTATGTTCAGCTCAATTGCATCGATACAGGAAGCTATATCGCAGGGAAAAAGTGCTGTGGAAATCACTAAATTTTTTCTTGATAAAATTGAGCACAATTCCCATTTAAATGCTTTTTTGGAAGTCTTCGAAAGTTCTGCAATCAAAAAGGCAGAAGAAGTAGATGCGAAAATTAAAGCAGGTAAAGCAGGTAAATTGGCGGGTGTTGTTATTGGACTAAAAGACAATATTTGCTACAAAAATCATAAAGTTTCGGCTTCATCAAAAATCTTAGAAGGTTTTGAATCTTTGTATTCATCAACAGTAGTTGAAAGACTTTTGGCAGAAGATGCCATAATTATCGGTCGGCTAAATTGCGATGAATTTGCAATGGGCAGTTCCAATGAAAATTCAGCTTTCGGACCCGTAAAAAATCCTTTAAACAATAAAACGGTTCCTGGTGGTTCTTCCGGTGGTTCAGCCGCGGCTCTTGCTGCAGGTCTTTGCACAGTTACATTAGGTAGTGATACTGGTGGGTCTATTCGTCAACCTGCATCTTTTTGTGGATTGGTAGGTTTTAAGCCAACTTATGGCGTGGTTAGTCGCCACGGACTGATAGCTTATGCTTCGTCATTCGATCAAATTGGACCATTTACTAATAGTGCAGAAGATGCTGCAACAATTCTTGAAATAATTGGTGGTTCTGATGAATTTGATAGTACTGCTTCACCAGATAAATTGCCAATTTACCAAGATGTTCAAATAAAGAAAAACTATAAAATTGCTCTTTTGCAAGAGGTTGCGGATACAAAAGGGGTGGATGATGAAGTTTTGAAAGGTTTGCAAAATTTTACTGATAATCTAAAATCAGCAGGTCATGAAATAGAGTATGTTTCATTTCCGTACCTCGATTATATTGTTCCAACATATTACGTTCTCACCACGGCAGAAGCTTCCAGTAACTTAGCCAGATTTGATGGTGTTCATTATGGCTATCGTTCACAAGACGCAGTAGGTGTGGAAGAAATTTATAAAAAATCTCGCACCGATGGTTTCGGGCCTGAGGTGAAAAGAAGAATAATGTCTGGAACTTTTGTTCTGAGCAACGAGTTTTATGATGCCTATTATTCTCAAGGTCAAAAAGTACGTAGAGTTTTAAAAAATAGAATAGAAGAAATTTTTAAAGATTTTGATTTCATTTTAACTCCAACAACACCAAATACTGCATTTGATATTGATTCTGTAAAAGATCCAATTCAAATGTATCTGCAAGATATTTTTACTGTAACAGCAAATCTTACGGGTCATCCTGCTGTTTCATTACCCCTTGGGCAACATTCAAACGGTCTTCCATTCGGAATGCAATTAATGGGAAAATCTTTTAGTGATATGGAATTGCTTAAGTTTTCTCAACAAATACAAAATACCAATTCCAACAAATGATAATGAAATACTTTCTCTCCATATTTCTATTTTTTGCTGCGTTAACTAATTTGCAAGCTCAAATTACTCCCGATAGTCCACAAAATAGCGCAAAATATATTCAAACAATTGAACAAAGTTTACAGCTTTTTTATCAAGATTATGCTCAAAGTTCAAATTATGATTCAATAATTACGGCTTTGAATTATGAAACGGGAACAATTCCTGAATTTGATGATGCAACCTATTGTGCCCGTTTGGCAGCAATGAATGAAATGTCTCCGTTTCAAATGGATTGCGAACCCGAAGTATTAGCAACTATTAAGTTTTTTGCAGCAAAAAGAAGATCCTTCGTAAGAATAGTAATGGGCCGATCAAAGTTATATTTTGATATGTTTGAACAAAAATTGGCAGAATATAATTTGCCAATGGAACTAAAATACCTTGCAGTAATTGAAAGTGGTTTAAGACCTCAAGTGAAGTCACGAGCAGGAGCACTTGGTCTATGGCAATTCATGTATGGAACTGGTAAAATGTTCGATCTTCAAGAAAATTCATACATCGATGAACGCATGGATCCAGAAAAGGCAACTGACGCAGCCTGCCGATATCTTAAAAAATTATACGAAATATACGGAGATTGGAATTTGGCTTTGGCATCTTACAACGCCGGTCCAGGAAATGTGAACAAAGCAATAAGAAGATCTGGTGGAAAAAAAACTTACTGGGAAGTTAGACCATTTTTGCCGAGAGAAACTCAGGGTTATGTCCCAAATTTTATTGCCGCAGCTTATTTAATGACCTACCATGCCGAGCACAATATAATACCGATGGATGCTACAATTCATAGAGCTGAGCTTGATACTATGTGCATAAAATCAGGTTTGCACATGAGCACTATAAGTAAGGTTTCAGGTTGGGATATCGAAGAAATACAAGCATTAAATCCTGTTTATAAAGCAACTTATATTCCTAAAACAAATCCGCAGCAATGTATTTATGGACCCTTGGCACAAATTGGTAAATTGGTGAGTTTAGAGGATAGTCTTTACGCAACTGAAGATGCTATTTACAATCCTAACAGCAACAATGTTCCTTTACCTGAAAATCAGACGGTTCAAAAAGAAGAAAATGAAACAATACTTTCTACAAATGAAGCGGGGATCAGTACTGTAAATCATAAAGTGAGATCAGGAGAATCTTTAGGGAAAATTGCCGAAATTTATGACGTGAGTGTATCACAAATAATGGAATGGAACAACCTTAAAACTACTGTTTTATATGTAGGTCAGTTGTTAAAGGTGGAAACTAAGAAAACCAACGTAATTAAGGATTCTGAAGTTAAACTACCTCCTCCAGTAAAAGAACCAACAGTTGCCAAAAAATACTATTCAGTTAGATCAGGAGATACTTTTTCTAAAATTGCAGAGAAACATAGCATGTCTCAAACCCAACTTAAAAAATTAAATCCAGGAATTAATATTAGTAAACTTAATGTTGGGCAACGCATTAGAGTGAAATAAAATTTTTGCTTTTCATGGCTCAATTTATAAGATACATTTAAACGAATAAACCATGACAAAGACATTTTTTTATTTAAGTTTTATTTTTCTACTGTTAAGCTGCGAAGGCAAGAAAACTGAAGGTGAATTTGATAGATCGTTACTAAAAGGCGGTCCTTCTATCACCGGAAAAGTAGGAGATATTTTAGTAGTATGTGAAGATTATGTTTGGAAATCAGATGCCAAAAAGAATTTAGATTCAACACTCACAAGATTTATAATGCCTTACTTTCCGGATGTTGCCACATTTGAATTGGTGCACCGAACTCCAATACAATTTACACATGGTTTCAGAAGGTATCGTAACCTTATGTTTCTAACCATTGATAAAAATTACAAAGGAAAAAAAGCGAGCATTAAATACGAAAAAGATTTGTATGCCTACAACCAAATGACTGTTACTGTAATAGCCAATAACATGCAACAACTTGAACAGGCTTGCAAATATGGAATGGAAGAAGTGCATGCAGTTTTTGATGAGATAGAATGGCAAAGGTTAATTGAAACTTATGATGATCAAAATGGACAAGTAACAACGGAAATTGTAAGAAAACTTAAAGAAAAATTTAAAATAACCATTTCTCTTCCTGAAAACTCCCAAATAATTTCAGAGAAAGACGATTTCTTTTCAATTGCATTCCCAAGCGCCTTCAGACCCACAGAATACAAAAAATCTGGTGGAAAAATTGAACCCGGAATGATTTACAGTGGCGTTATGTTTTACACAAGTCCGTATATTGATTCTACAGATTTAACTACCGAATGCTTACTCACAATTCGTGACAGTACTTTAAAAAAATATGTGCCCAGTGATGTTGCCGGAATGTATATGGGAACTCAATATGTTAAATTTGTTTATCCAGAGGGAACAGCAGACAAGAATATGGATGGAAGCATCACAGGAACTGAAATACGAGGAATGTACATGTTTAAAGGTTTGCCAAAACATTCAGTAGGCGGGGCATTTTGGTCTTTTTCATTTTATCATCCCAAATTAAAAATGGTATTGAATATTAGCGGTTTTGTTGAAGCACCACCCACAACCTCTTGGACTCATTTTATACGAGAACTTGAAGCAGTGTGGAAAAGTGTAAAAATAGCATAAGGTGAAGTTGCCTGCCACAGCGGTTATCATTACATTCAATGAAGAGAAAAATATTGCCCGATGTATTGAAGGCCTTCTCAATTTGGTAGATGAGGTTCTTGTTTTAGATTCATATTCTGAAGATAACACACAAGCAATTTGCTCTCGATATCCAGTTTCTTTTTATCAACAAAAATGGAAAGGTTATTCTGCCAGTAAAAATTATGCAAATTCACTAGCAAAAAATGATTGGATTCTTTCTATTGACGCAGATGAAGTGCCCGATGAAAAATTGAGTGCTGAACTTTTAAAAATTAAAATTGACAAGATTCATGAAGTTTTTAAATTGAACCGACTCACCAATTATTGTGGAAAATGGATTTATCATTCTGGTTGGTATCCAGATAAAAAAATAAGACTTTTCAATAGATTAAATACATTATGGGAAGGTGAATTTGTCCATGAAACGCTTTCTTTTACGGTTTCTCCAACCATAAACATTTTAGAAGGTCACTTGTTACATTACTCTTATACTAATTATAAGCAACACAGGGAGCGCGCAGACAAATATTCCATGCTTACTGCTCAAAAATTGCATGACAAAGGTAAAAAAGCGAGTTTTTTTAAACCTTACGTCAGTGCATTTGGAAGATTTGTAAGTATGTTTTTTATCAAAAAAGGATTCTTGGATGGTAAAATGGGTTTTAAAATTGCTCTTATTAGTGCAACTTCAAATGTGGTGAAATATAAGGAATTAAGAAAATTATGTTTAAAAAAATAATCGATCCTTCGGATCAAACAATAGTTATTAGCCGAACGGATAGTATTGGAGATGTTATGCTCACACTGCCAATTTGTAGTTATTTAAAAGACACATACCCCAACGTAAATATAATATTTTTGGGAAGAGCATACACCAAAGCCATAATTGATAGTTGCAAGGCAATTGATGAATTTTATGACTGGGATGAAATTAGCAGGCAAAATACTTCTCGTCAAAAAGAGATTTTCAAATCCATGCACGCTGATATTTTTATCCATGTATTTCCGAATAAGGAGATCGCAAAACTTGCTAAAGCTGTAAATATTAAATACAGAATTGGAACATCGCACAGATTTTTTCACTTTTTCACATGTAATTTCAGACCCGCTTTTTCAAGAATGAAAAGTAAATTACATGAGGCACAACTTAACTTTAAACTTTTAAAACCTTTCTACAATACAAAAGTTCCGAAGTTATCCGAATTAAATTCAAAAACTGATATTTTAAAAATTGAATCTGCTCATCTTACCGTTCGAATTGAAATTAAATTAAAAGAAGAAAAGAAAAAAATTATTCTGCATCCAAAATCTCAAGGAAGTGCAATAGAATGGCCCATTGAAAAATACATTAATTTATCTAAAAAATTAGTTGAGAAAGGTTATTTAGTGTTTTTCACCGGAACTGAAAAAGAAGGTTTGTTATTTAGAAAACTTATTCCTAAAAATCCAGATATTATTGACACAACAGGTCTGTTTTCATTGCAACAACTCATGTATTTCATTAGTCGATGCGATGCCATGGTTGCTTGCTCAACAGGACCATTGCACATTGCAGGTTTTTTGGGTAAAAAGGCTATTGGACTTTATTCCCCGCGCATTCCGATACATCCAGGAAGATGGAAACCACTTGGCAAAAATGCAACTTACATAGTTTTTGATAAAAAATGTTTGAAATGCGCCAAAGGCAAAAAATGTAACTGCATTTCTGACATTGATGAAAAAAAGGTGCTTAATAAAATACTGAAAACATAAGTTTTATGTTAAAAATAATTTCAAAACTCAATCTCTGGATCAGTTTAGGCGCCGGAGTTTTGACTTTGGGATTCACGCATAGAATCGGGCTTATTCATGAATATTTTTATGCAGCCCTCGCATTTTTGGGAACTTTGGCCGTTTATAATTTTCAAAGGATAATAAAATCCCAAAAACTTTCAGATGCGCAGCCACATTTACTTTGGTATAAGCGACACAGCAGCATTGCATGGTTTACAGCAATTTTTTCTGGCTTGGCGGCAGGTTTACTTTTATTGTATATTCTCAATTGGAATATTCATACAATCGCAACTTTATGTGGTTTAGGACTAATAGCTGTTTTGTATGTCGTGAAAATATTTAAAATTCCACTAAGAGAAGTTCCCTTTTTAAAAATTCATTTGGTTGCGTTGGTATGGATTGGTCTATGTCTATATTTTCCAGTAATCAATGAAAATTCAAAACATTCTTCATTGACGGATGTCATCTTTTGGGCACATTATTTATACTTTGTCGCCATCACCATTCCATTTGATTACAGAGATGTTATGATAGACGCACCAAGTTTCAAAACCATACCTCAATTTTTCGGAAAAAACTTAGCATTGGGTTTAAGTCTGCTTTGCTTTTCGGTTTATTCGTTTATAATAATCCAATATACTGAATTGTATCATTCTTCATTAATTTACGGTATTATAGTTTATCACCTGATTTGTATAATCGTCTTTTTCAGAAATTTTAGTCCATATATTTCAGCATTTCTGCTGGACGGAGGGATTATTATGGTAGGGATTTATTATTATTTTGCTGTTTAGGGTGGTTATCTAAATTATGCATGAAATTGAGATTGACAAATATTTCCTGTATTTTTAAATTGTGAATTAGCGTTTTAATAATTATCATTAACAAACAAACAAACAAACAGAAATTCTTAGATCTCAAAAAGATTCACATTTACTTTTTTTAGGCGCACGTTTATTTGTAGTTAAGTCAATATCTTGTAATTTTCTTCCAAAAACATCGTCTTTTGCAAGAAGTAAAAAATCTTTTTCGAGCCCGAGCACAGCTAAAACTTGCAAATAATAACCTATACTCACACTTTCTGCACCCTTTTCTATTGACAGTAGCGTTGGCCTACTAATACTTGCCCGTTCCGAAATTTGTACGGTGCTCAACCTCCTTCTAAGCCGAGCTAATTTAATATTCTCGCCCAATTCTTTGAGAATTCTTACGTATTTCGGCAATAATATTGGTTTTTCTCTTCCCATAATGTAAAATATTACTTACAAATATACAATTAAATGTAAAAAGTATTTAATTTTATTATTTTATTTGAGATTATTTTGTGTACGTTTATTTAAAGTTTTAATTTAGCTTATGGAGCACAGAGCTTTAAATTAATTATGAAAAATTCAGAAAACCCTCAGCCCTTATACATTGTTCCTTTTCATAACGATGGCAGAGGAAATCATTATTATTTTGATACTCGAACATTAGATCAATTTTCTTGTAAAATTATTTTTTGGCAACATGATTTAGATTATACTTTAGGCGATTCTGAGATCGTTAATGATAGTCTTGCAGATTGGATAAAGGAAGAAGTGATTAATTTTACGTTGGAAGATTATAATTATGACGGTAGTGAAAAATAAACAATGGTCGTCCACAAAATTTATTAAATTGTCAATTCAAATAGCATTAACTTTCAAGTAAATTATGGTAAAAATAATTTTGTTTCAATTAATTTTAATTATGACGATTATTCCATGCTCAACGAAACCCAACTATGGAATAAAATTAACTTCCGACAATATAATGAAGCTCGAACAAGGCATGGCGAAAGTTGAAGTAATAGAAATTGTCGGTAAACCTATTGGCGATACAGTACAAGATTATTGGACCATGACAGAGAAAAAAGAATACTTTTATTGTATGGTGTGGATTGAATTTACTAAAGATAGCTTGAGTAATGTTACAATTAAAAATTATCATTATTTTGACGGTGTAAATATTTATCAATTATCAACACATAAACCTTCAAAGTATAGAGATAAAATATATTTTAGTGATGTTGTGGGTAAATATTTATGATATTGGAATTTATTTTTGAATTCATAGTAGTTTGGTTGCTCAGTTATCCTGGGGCATTTATTCGATGGGCAATATTTGGGTTTAAAAAAGGAAAATTTAGGGATTATTTTCTGTCGGATTCTTATATCAATATGTTTGTTTTTAGTGTATTTATTTTATTTGTAGTACTTTGTTACCGATTTTTGATATGAAAAACTGAATTATCCTTAATTTATTTTTTGCCATGAAC
>JBBSUQ010000016.1:0-28046 GCA_038234235.1 Flavobacteriales bacterium | reverse complement strand
TTCCCAGTCCAGCAAGTCCTTGTCCTGGCACATTTACAATGAGCACTCCTCCTCCTCCTCCAGCAAATTCAACCTGCGCCCAACCAACCCCTATTTGTTCAGGCAGCGCCATAACCTTTACAGCATCCAGTACTGGTACTACAGCGCAAACCGGTAATAATTATGGATGCCTAGCAACTACTCCAAATCCTTCTTGGTTTTATTTTGAAATTGCCAATCCAGGAAATTTAGCAATTGACATAACCGCAGCTTCTGATATTGATTTTGCATTGTGGGGACCTTATGCAAATTTAGCGGCTGCTCAGGCGGATTGTGGAATTTATCCGGCACCAATAGATTGCAGTTACTCAGCAGCTGCCACAGAACAAGCCAATGTTATTGGTGCAACGACCGGACAAGTCTATGTCTTATTGGTAACTAATTACGCTGGAACTTCTCAAACAATTACTGTAAACCAAGCTGGTGGTAGCACCGCAACTACAAACTGTGGCATTGTAACATTAGCTGTAGAACTAATGGAATTTACAGGTAAAATTGTGAATGGTGAATCTGTTCAATTAAATTGGACAACCGCAACTGAAACTAATAATGATTATTTTTTAGTTCAAAAAAGTAACGATGGTAAATTTTGGGAAACTATTGGGATGAAAGATGGTCAGGGAACTAAAACTGAGATTACAAGATACGAATTTGTTTATTCAAATCCAGTTCCAATGAATACATATTTTAGATTGCTACAGAAAGATTTTGATGGAAAAGGTAATTTTTCAGAAGTAATTTCATTAGGAAATCAAGAAGATTGGAACTTTGCAATTTATCCCATGCCAGCGCAAAAGAATTTTGTAATTGTTGGGGTGCAAGGATTGTTGAAATCTATTGAAGTTACAAATCTACAGGGAAATCTGCAGAATTTATGTTGGTCTGAAGCCAATGGAACTTATGAAGTTAATTCTTCAAATTTGAGTTCAGGAACTTACTTTGTAAAAATCACTACCTCAAAAGGAGTTAAAATTGAGAAGTTAGTTATTAGATAATTAGATAAGGAAACAAATATTATACATTAAATAAAAGCGTCATTCATTGGCGCTTTTTTATTTTAAAATACTTTCTAAACCATTCCTCTACTTTTCTTAATGCCTTCGTAAGCATCTAGAATTTTCTGAAATTTTTCCTTTGCTCCACTTTGAAACTCAGGTCCCATTTGTGAAACTTTATCGGGATGGAATTTAATTGCCATTTGTCGGTAAGCTTTCTTTACTTCTTCGTTTGTAACCGAAGGATCAATTCCAAGAATTGCGTAATCTGAATTTACATTTCTGTAAAACATGTTTTTCACACTTTGAAAATCAATGTTAGAAATGCCAAGTAGTTCTGCAATATGCTGAATAACTCCTATTTCTGCATCACTTACATGTCCATCTGCTTTTGATAAACCAAAGAGATAATGCAATAGTTGGACACGCACTTCCGGTGCCATTCTTGTTCGGATATCCTGAGTTACACGATTTAAAGGAATATCTCCTGAATCTAAAAATTGTTTGAGTAACTGCAAATGAGCACCTGAAAACTGCGGACCAAATTGTTGCGTAAAAAATTGTTTTACGTAATCGAGCTCTGCTTTTAATACTTTACCATCCGCTCGCATAACTGCTGCAGAAAGTGCCATAAGCATAGTTGGTACATCATTTTGTGTTTGAGACTGACGTTGGTAAAGGTTGAAAAAGTCATCAGCTGAAAACCTGCTTTGAGAACGTTGTTGATTCTGTTGATTTCTCGCTGCTTCCGGATTGTTTTTGAGAAAAGCTTGCGCCTTTACGTAATTATCAACCATAGAACCTATAGCAAAACCTATGAATGCTCCAAATACTCTTTTAAAAAGAAAAAAACCAGCAATCGCTAAAACCCACTTAAACAATATGTTGCAATTTTAAAATTAAGACGGAAAATCAAAACAATTTTCCGTCTCGCAAATTTATTAAATATCTTAAACCAATTCAATATTTCTTTCAACGAAAGTATGTAAAGCTTCACCTTTCAACATCCCTTGACTCAATAAAGCTAAGTCAGTTAAATTTTTAAGTTTTGCTTTTTTATTATCTTCATCTGTCAATGATAATAATTCGCCCATTTTTGGATGATTTGTATTTACAACTAAATTATACATTTCTGGGAAAGCTCCTAGAAATCCTGCGCCACCCATTTTTTGTTGCTCCATCATTCGTCTAATAAATTCAGGTTGGGTTACCAAAATTGGCATTTCATCGCTGGCTAAACTTTCTAACTGAACTGAATATTTTTCTTTGGGAACAATCGATTCAAATAGTGTTTTTAAACTTTCCTCTTCTTCTTTGCTTAATTTAGAAGGAATTTCTTCGTCTTTCTTTATCAACTTATCCAACGAATCGGCATCAACTCTTGCGAAACTAATATTTTCATAAGATTGTTCAATTTTGCTTACCCAATGAGGAATAAGTGGTCCGTTTAAAAGAAGTACTTTGTAACCTTTATTTTCTGCTTTTTTCACAAAACTATATTGCTCTTCTGCATCTCCAGTGTATAGAAAAACAGTTTTTCCATCTTTATCTTTTTGTAAGCTTGCTACTTTTTCTTTTAACTCATCCAAAGTGTAAAATTCTCCCGATGTAGTTTTAACCAATGTAAATTCTTTCGCTTTTTCAGCAAATTTGTCATCGGAAAGTACACCATATTGAACAAAGATTGATAAATCATCCCATTTATCTTCGAAATCTTTGCGATCATTTTTAAACATATCGGCCAATTTATCGGCTACTTTTTTAGTGATATGCGAAGATATTTTTTTGACATTTGCATCACTTTGCAAATAAGATCTCGATACATTTAATGGAATATCCGGTGAATCAATAACTCCATGAAGTAAAGTCAAAAATTCAGGCACAATTTCCGCAACACTGTCCGTGATAAAAACCTGATTGGAGTATAAATTAATTTTATTTCTCTGTACTTCAACGTTTTCTTTAATACGAGGAAAATAAAGTATTCCAGTAAGGTTAAATGGATAATCTACATTTAAGTGTATGTGAAATAATGGATTTTCAAAAGTTTGAGGATAAAGTTCTCTATAAAATTTATCGTAATCATCTGCAGTTAAATCTATCGGCGCTTTAGTCCAAGCAGGTGAAGTATTGTTAATTTGGTTTTCAATATCAACTGCTACTCTTTTTACTTTGTCATTCTCATCTTTTTCTCCCTTCGGATCATCTTGGTACTCTGTTTTGGTGCCAAAAAATACAGGAATCGGTAAAAATTTACAGTATTTATCAAGAATATTTTGAATACGAGATTTTTCAAGAAATTCATCGCTTTCTTCAGAAATGTGAAGAATTATATCAGTTCCTCTATGTTCTTTTTCAGTATCTTGAATTGTGTATTCTGGAGAACCGTTGCTCTCCCAAATTACCGCTTGCGAACCTTCTTTAAAAGACAAAGTTTTTATTTGAACTTTCTCGGAAACCATAAAGCCTGAATAAAAACCCAAGCCGAAATGACCAATAATTTGTTCAGCACCTTCTTTTCCTTTGTATTTCTGTACAAATTCTTCTGCTCCAGAAAAAGCTATTTGATTTATGTATTTGTCAATTTCTTCGGATGTCATTCCAATTCCATTGTCTCTTATAGTCAGCGTTTTTGCAACCTTATCGAGAATAACTTCTACTTTTAATTCTCCCAGTTCGCCTTTAAATTCACCATTTTTTGCAAAAAACTTTAATTTTTGACTTGCATCAACAGCGTTGGATACAAGTTCACGCAAGAAAATCTCATGATCTGAGTATAAAAATTTCTTGATAATTGGAAATATATTTTCCGTTTGTACATGTATTTGTCCTGTTTTCATTTTTTTTATGTTTGTTGTACTGTTTTCAATCAATATGCCATTCCAGTTTTTCTGACAAACTGACGTTCGTTTTAGACATTATGTCCAATTTCTTATTGTGAATTTATAATTCTGATTATTTTTGGACAAATGTTAATCTTAGAATTTTTCTACGGACTACTTATAGTCGGTTTATTTTATTTTGTTGTTCGAAAATGGAAATTCTTTTCAGATGCAGATCTGTCTAAAAACACGTATTCTTATGGTTATTTGGTTCGCATTCTGAGTGGCGTTATATTTCTTTATATTTATACATCTCATTACGGCCAAGGAAATCTAACAGCCGACGCTCAAGCTTTTTTAGATCAGTCTTATATTTTAAATCAGGTTTTTTATAAATCGCCTACTGATTATTTTAAATTTCTAACTGGAATTGGCGATAATCATGAGCTCACACTAAAGTATTTGTCGCAAACGCATCATTGGGAAGCAGGTTCATTAACCTTCATAAATGACAATAAAAATCTGCTGAGAATACACAGTATTATTCACTTTTTTTCATTCAAAAATGCATACATTCATATGGCAGTTAGTTGTTTTCTCTCACACATTGGATTTCGATTTTTATTCATTTCTCTTAAAAAGTTTGTCGCTTTTAAATCTCAATTTTTCTTTTGGATATTGCTTTTGGCTCCAAGTACTTTATTTTGGACATCCACAGTTTTAAAAGAACCCTTGCTCTTTTTAGGAATTGGATTTTTATGTGCTTTTTTATTTTTAAATGCCAAAATTTATTTGAGATTTTTCTATGGCTTAATAGGATTTTTACTTTTGTTGTCCTTCAAGCCTTATGTTTTTTTCTGCGCATTGGCAGTCATAATTTTATTCGGAATTTATAAATTATTTAGAAATTGGTGGTTTACTTTCGGAACTGTATTTATTTTAGCAATTATAGTATTCGCAACACTAAAACCGCAATTAGATTTTGCTCTACACGTAATTTCTCGCAAACAATTTGATTTTGTGAATGTGGGTAAAGGTGGTGTGCATGTTGTTGCAAAAGATAAATTTTATTATTTTAATAATGAACAGAAATCTATCTTAAGAATGAATGGGGTGAACGCCGAACTATTGAAACCAACAGATGCATTTATTTCGAAGTTTGGAAGCATTGATGAAGAAATACCTATTCACTTAGAACCAAATGGAGATAAATGGTCCATTGCTTTTATATCTGAAGGTTGTACAAGTTATATTGAAGTGCCTTTGATAAGAGAATCTTATAAAAATTTGCTGGTTTTTACACCTAAAGCTTTATTTAACGCAACTATTCGCCCTTTGCCCTCAGATCCCGGAAGTTGGTTGAAATATTTGGCCTTTGCGGAAATGTTTATACTTCTTTTTCATGCGATTTTCTCAATTAAAAATAGAAGAACATTAAGCATAGAAAATAGGAATATTGTGTTTTGTATGTTATTATTTGCCTTTTTACTACTTCTTTTGATTGGCTGGACAACTCCTGTAATTGGCGCAATTGTCAGGTATAGATTTCCGGCTTACTTAGCTATTTTAGTTTCACTTTGTATTCTCATTAAACCTTTTAAAATAGTAAAATGGAAAATTATATTTTTATCACCGGAGCAAGCAGTGGAATAGGTGAGGCTTGCGCGAAGAAATTTGCTTCAGAAAATTTCAATCTTGTTTTGTGCGCTAGAAGAATGCAAAAACTAGAGAATTTGAAAGAAGAAATTCTAAAAAGTCACACTATAAAAATAATTCTACTTGAACTCGATGTTAGAGAAAAAAACAATGTATCCGAATCTATAAACAATTTGGATAAAGACGTAAAACAAAACATAATTTGTCTAATCAACAATGCCGGATTGGCTGCAGGAAAAGATTCTATTGATAAAGGACACATTGAAGATTGGGATAGAATGATAGATACAAATGTTAAAGGTTTGTTGTACGTAAGTCGAGCAATTATACCTATTTTAAAAGAGAACTGCATAGGTCATATATTTAACATTTCGAGTATAGCAGGTAAAGAAGTGTACAAAGATGGAAATGTTTATTGTGCAACCAAACATGCTGTAGATAGTTTATCTAAAGCCATGAGAATAGATCTTGTAAATGATAATATTAAAGTAACGAATATTGCACCGGGAGCAGTAGAAACTGAATTCTCTATTGTCCGATTTAAAGGCGATGAAGTTAAAGCGAAATCTGTATATGAAACTTTTACTCCATTATATGCTAAAGATATTGCTGAGACAATTTATTTTGCGTTTTCCTCACCAAAACATGTCAATCTTAATGACATAACAATAATGCCTAGTTCTCAAGCCTCGGCAACAATTTTCAAAAACACTAGTAATTATTAACAAATATTGGTATTTTTATCGCAAAATAACTGTATGAAAACACTTAAGTTGCTGG
The DNA here is from genome assembly GCA_038234235.1 of Flavobacteriales bacterium. Lineage (GTDB taxonomy): Bacteria > Bacteroidota > Bacteroidia > Flavobacteriales_D > Crocinitomicaceae > JBBSUQ01. The sequence continues at coordinate 21,754 of JBBSUQ010000016.1, read as the reverse complement.
CATTGATAATTTTACCTATTTTCGGGTTTACTTTCTTTTCTAATGCTCAAAAAAACATTGAACCAACTAGTTCAACAGAAATAATTCGCAAAGGAATTATAAAGCATGATAATGGTGATTATGAAGATGCAGTTGACGAATATTTTAAAATTTCTATAAACGATTCTCTTTATGGTCTTGCGCAATATGAAGCCGCGCTAAGTTTAATTGAGTTAAAAGAAAATAAAGAGGCGATTGATGTATTAAATGACATATTGCTTTATCAACCAAGATATGATTATAAAAATCTTGTTTACAGCTTGTTAGGAACGGCTTATGACAATGACGAACAGTCTGAGAAAGCTATAGAAGTTTACAAAGAAGGTTTGGTTTTGTTTCCGACAAGTCATGATTTGTATTATAATCTTGGCGTTACTTACCAGAAAGTTAAAAAATATCCGGAAGCTGTTCAGGCATATCAAAACGCACTTATTATGAATCCTGACCATGCTGCAAGTTATTTGCGATTAGGATTGATGGCTGCAAATGAAGAAGAATATGCACTTTCTATAGTTTTACTAACGGCATTCTTAACTTATGAAGGTGTAACTGAACGTGCATTAGCAACAATTTCTACAATGGAAAAAATTGCAAATGGTTCTTTTGATCCAGAATCTGTTGAATATAGTTTTGGTGAAAGCGCTAAAGAATTTAGTGATATTAATCTTTTAATTAAAAATAAAGTCGCATTAGGAAAAGGATTTAAATCTGGTCTTAAACCTGCTACTGATTATGGTAAGCAATACATGTATATTGGTTCACTCTTCGATGAAATGAAGTTCACTAATTTTGATAATTTCTATATAGAACATCTAAGAAGGTTTATAACATTTAGTAATCCAGTTGTGGCTAAAAAAATGAGAAAATCATTATTCCTCTATAGTTTAAGATCTTTTGATAATTACGAAGTACAGAAAGCAATTCAAAAAGATTCTAAAAATGTTACTATGTTGGCTCAGAATTTAGATCCTAATGTATATAAATTTAAAGATGCAATTAACATTGATGGAAGTACAAAAGATTACATGCTTAAATACAATGATAACAATAGGCTCAGTCAAATAGTTCCCGTTGCTGGTGCTGATAAATCGAGCTTTGCCTATGAATTTTTCAACATTGGTTCAATTCGTTATAAAATTAAATGTAATGATGAATCAAAATTCGATTGTTTTAATGCCAATGGAGGATTAACTGATGGTTCTATTTTAGCTTACAACCATTATAATACTGTAGAAACGGCAAATTTGAAACTCAAAGGATCTCAAGTTGATGGCGTAACTTTATACAATTACCCAACAGGAGAATTAAAATATAAAAAGAAATTTGTTAACGGACAACTTATAGATACTACTTACCAGTATTATAGAAGTGGTGATTTGTATGAAAAATACGCTCTTAAAAATGATTTAAGAAACGGACAATATGTTACATTTTATCCCAACGGTCAGCTTAATTATAAGATGAATTATAAAGATGGAAAAGCTGATGGTGAGTTTGTTCAATACTTTCCTAATGGGAAATTAGGTAGAACTTTTCAAACTATTAATGATAAAATTGAAGGTGAATACATTAATTATTATGACAACGGACAAATAGAAGAAAAGTACATTTTTCGTGACGGAGAAAAAAATGGACCTTATGAAAAGTTTTATAAAAATGGAAAACTGAAAGAAAAAGGAGTCTACAAAAACAATAAAACGGCAGATTCTTTTGAACAATATTCTTCCAATGGAGTTCTAATCTTAAAAGGTAATTTCGATGAATCTGGCAAAGAAACAGGCGTAACAACTGAATATGATATAGACGGATTAAAACTATTTGAATTTACATATAAAAAAGGTGAACTAATAAATATTACATCTTATGCAAAAGACGGTTCTCAAATTAAATCGGACAAAAAATCTGGTAAAAATTTAAAATATGAATTGCAACATCCAAACGGCGTAGTTAGTGTAAAAGGCCAAATGGTAGATGATATAAAAGATGGAGAATGGCTCTATTATGACACCTATGGTAATCTTAGTGGAAAAACTACTTACAGATCAGGTTTGATTGTGGATACCAATTATACATACTATGCCAATGGTAAACTTGATTCAAAAGCATATTATCGCAACGGAGAAAGAAACGGCTTATATTTAAAATATGATATAAATGGTGAACTGATTGAAGAAGGAATGTATAATAACGGTTATCCTAATGGTGATTATTACATTTACCGAAGTGATGGAAGAATGAAATATGAACGTTTCTATTATGATGGAGATTATAACGGAATAGCAAAAGAATATGCTGTTAATGGTAAATTAGATTCATGGTCTGAGTACGACAGAGGAAGAGAAATTGAACATATATTCTTAGATACGAATGAAAACATTGTACAGAAATTTGGTGAGTACAATGGATTTGTAGAGATTAAAGATGCTATGGCCACCTATGTTAAGTTTTCTGCAACCTATAAAAATGGTGAAGCAGACGGACCTGCAACTTGGTATTATGGAAAAGACCAAGTTGAGATAAAAGGATCTTTCCTAAATGGTTCGAGAGATGGAAAATGGGTTTATTATTTTCCTAACGGAAAGATTGACAGAGAATTGACTTATTCATTTGGTGATCTTGAAGGCGACTACAAACGTTATTATGATAATGGAAAATTGGCCTTTGAAGGAGTTTATGACAACAATGAATTGCAAGGTGCCGTGAAAAGATACAGAACAAATGGCGAACTTGAAATGGAAGACAATTATCTTGATGATGAACGACACGGAAGAATTGTTTACCACCACAGTGGTGAAATCAGTATGATTAGGTATTATCGTTTAGGTGAATTATTATCTTACTCATATATTGGAAAAGACGGCAGTGAAGTGACACCAATTCCAATTACAAAAGGTAAAAATGAAATTGTTACTTATTTCAAAAATGGTATTAAAGCATCTGAGCATGTGCGTGAAAATGGGTTAATAGAAGGTGATTATATCATTTACGGCAAAAATGGAAAAATTCTTGAAAAATCTACCTATAAAAATGGAGATCTTAACGGAAAGGTTGAAGAATATAACGATAATGGAAATTTAATAGAAAGTGCTGATTATTTATATGATGAATATCATGGAACAGTTAAAACATATTATAAAAATGGACAATTAAAATCCGAAACAAAATATTTGTATGGCGATAAAAATGGAAATGAAAAATTATACAGTGAAGATGGCAAGCTTATCAAAACCTATGTTTTTTACAATGACGAACTTATTGGTACGAAGTAGTTTTCTACTTGTCCTTTTAATATTTGGATTCTCAGTTAGCGCTCAGGAAATAGATTTAAAGGCATACAAAGAAAAATATCCAGGAAATCTAGCAGTTTACAAGACTAAAAAAAGTGTTGTAACTATAGATATTAAGAATAATGTACCAACGGTAGTAACTCACTATTTAGATGAGTATGTAATTCTTGATTCTAAAATTATTGGACAATTTTCGGAGGAAGAAATTGTTTTTTCAAGTTATGAAACTATAGAAAATATTGACGCATACTCTTTGGTTCCTAACGGTACAAAATTTAAAAAATACAAGGCTTTAGATTTTAATACGAGAGACAAAAGTCCAGATGGTTCAGTTTTTCATGACGATAATAAAGTGACATCGTTTACATACGCTACAATGACGGAGGGATCTGTGAAGTATTTGGAGTATGATGAAATAAGTCATGAGTTTAAATTTCCTTTCGGCTTTTTCTTCAAGTCTATTTTTCCAATTGAACATGCTGAATTTGTAATTGATGCCGATAGCAGCATTCATATTATTTCATCTTTAATGAACAATCAAAACGGATTAATAAAAATGTCTGAAGAGATTGTAAAAGGCAGAAGAATAATAAAATTTATAGGAAACGACATCAAACCTTTGAAATTTGAAGATCGCGCACCAAGTTTTAGAGTGTTTTCGCCAAATGTTACTTCTCAAATTTCTTATTATAATGAAAAAGGTAAACGGGTAAATGTTCTTGAGTCAATTGAAGATTTACACAACTGGTATCAAGCAAATCTTGTTGAAGTCGAAAATGAAGTTCCAAGTGACGAAATAAAAAGAATAAGCGATTCCATTACTTCTAATTCAGTTACAGAACTTGATAAAGTAAAGGCTATCTATTATTGGGTGCAGAATAATATAAAGTACATCGCTTTTGAAGAAGGTGCCAACGGATTTATACCCAGACAACCGTCAAATGTATGCCGTAAAAGATTTGGAGATTGCAAGGACATGGCGTCGTTAATTTATAGTATGCTTAAATCTCAAAATATTACGAGTTATCTTACTTGGGTAGGAACCAGAGATATTCCCATGCAATATTCAGATTTTCCTAGCACCGCAACAGATAATCACATGATTGCGGTTTATCAAGATAAAAATGGAGAAAATTACTTTTTGGACGCAACGTCTTCCTACCAGCCAATAGAAATTCCGACTTATTTTATTCAGGACAAAGAAGTATTGATGCACAAAGCAGTTGGTAAGTTTGAGTTGGCAAAAGTTCCTATTTTAGCTCCCGAAATTACCCGTTTGGTTGATTCTAGTTTCATTTCAATTGGTGACAATAAAAAATTAAAAGGAAAAGCTATAGTATATACTTATGGTTATTACAACACGCTTATTCACGATGCCTATAAAAATGTAAAAACTGAGGACAGAGATTTACTTGTAAGTCGTTATAATTCACGCGGCAATAATACACTTAAAGCAACCAATGCTGTTGTTCAAAATATTGAAAAAAGAGATCAACCCTTAAAAGTAAGTTTTGATTTTGAACTCAATAATTATATTTCTTCCTATGATGACGAGATTTATGTGAACATGATTTTGGATAAGGAAATAACTTATGGAGAAATAGCCAAAGATAGAGAAGCTCCACTTGAGTTGGGTTTCCAATCTTTTGACACCAGAGTTGTTACATTAGAAATACCCGAAGGTTATAAAGTGAAATTTATACCAGCGAATGTTAATTATACTTCTGAATTTATTGAATATACAATAGAATACAAAATGGAAAACAATAAATTGGTTAGCGTCCAGACTGTTAAATTCAAGTTTTTATACTTGCAGCCGAATCAATTTGCAACTTGGAATGAGTTCAATAAAATAATGAAAAAATCGCTTTCCGAAAGCGTAGTATTAAAAAAGAAATAGATGAAAAACACATTATTATTTGCCGGTTTACTTTTCGTAAACTTCCAATTTTTTGCTCAAAGCAATAAAAGTACAAAGAGTTTTTACCAGACTTACGATTGGACTGCGCAACCCAAAAAGTATGATCTTACAGCAGAACAAGCTGACGAAAAAGAATTGATTTTGTTTGAACGCAGGGCAACAGAACTTTTAAATGCAGATGATGGTGCACTTGTAGAATATAGATTTCTACATACCATTACAAGATTAAACTCAGATGCTGCAATTGAAGACAATAATAAATATTATGTTTCAAACTACACTGCAGACAAAATTATTTATCAAAAAGCGCGTGCAATTCAGCCTGATGGATCTATCATTGAAGTTTCTAACGCCGATATTAAAGAATCTTTGAATGAAGAGGGAAATGTAGAATACCAATATTTTGCTTTTGAAGGAATTCAGTTGGGAAGTGTTATAGAATATCTACAACTAATAAAATTTGAACCATATTTTAAGGGCTCGGTATTTTTGGTACAATCAAACATTCCGAAATTAGAAGCACATTATGACTTAATTACTCCGAAATATTTAGAATATGAAATATTTACTGTAAATGGTTTAGAGAAATTGAAGAGAGATTCTACCAAAATTGATTTTATTAAATATTCTATTGATTTATTCAATGTAGAACCATTGAGAAGCGAAACTTCTTCTTCTTATAAAGCCAATCTAAAAAAAATATATTTTAAATTAGATAAAAATTACTCTACAGGAAAAGCGAATTTTTTCAATTATCAAAATATTAGTAAAGAAATTTACGATTACAAATTCAAAGCAATCTCAAAGAAGGAAAGAAAACTGATTTTAGGATTGTTGAAAGATGCGGAACTGAAGGATACAGACAGTGAAGTAGAAAAAATTCAGAAAATTGAAAAACAAGTTAAAAAGGAATTTATAGTACTTAATTTTAATATTAATCAATTTGAAGATATTCAAAACATTTTTAAAGGTAAAATAGCTTCGGAAGCAGGTCTTTCAAATATAATGTTGAATGCATTTCGAGAATCAAATATTCCTTTCGAAATAGCAATTACAACTGACAGAACAATTAATAAGTTTTACAAAGAATACGAAGCCTGGAATTTCTTAGATGAAATATTATTCTATTTCCCTGGCAGTAAAATGTATTTGTCTCCAAATGTAAATTCAAGATTGGGTTTTGTGCCTTATGAGTATACCGGAACAAACGGTCTGTTCATAAAAGAAACTAAAATTGGCAGCATTTCAACCTTTGAATCTAAAGTGAAATTTATTGATTACCCAAGTTCAGATAAATCTAAAGATATTATCAATACAGTTGTAAGTTTAAACGACGAACTCACTGAAGCGAAAATTGATATTGAAAGAATTACAAGCGGTTACAAGGCATATTTCTATCAGGCGTATATGGATTATTATGATGACGAAAGAAAAAAAGAAAGTCAAACAGAATATTTAAATTACATAGATAAAGATGCAGAAGTAAAAGATATGGAATTTGAAAATGCCGATACAGATCTTTTAGGCATCAAGCCGTACATTGGAAAAGGTAAAATCGTTAGTACTAATTTCACAGAAAATGCTGGTAATAAAGTACTTTTCAAAATTGGTTCTTTAATTGGGCCACAGGCTGAAATGTACAACGAAAAAGAAAGAAAAATACCCGTTGAAACGGAATTTACAAGAAAATATGAGCGTAAAATCATATTTGAAGTTCCAGATGGTTACAAAGTTAAAAATCCAGAAGTACTAAATATGAATGTCATTCCAGAAATGGCGAAACAGCCAATTGGTTTCACTTCGACTTATGTAATTGAGGGAAATAAAATTATTGTAACAGTTAATGAGTGGTATGATGAATTAACATATCCTTTAGAAAGCTATGAGAATTACAAAAATGTAATCAACGCGGCAGCCGATTTTAACAAATTAGTATTGGTATTAGAAAAAATCTAAAATAAATTTCTATTCAGGCAATTCATGAAGTGATTTTCGTTTAAAAACGGTAATCACTTCTTTTAATGAACCGAAAGTACTTTTAAACTTCTCATCAATTTCAGGAATTTTACACCATTTCGCTTTGGTAATATTTTCTTTTTTCTGCGGAATTAATTCACCAGTTCCTTCATATTTCATTGCATACCAATGCGTTTTCTTTATTGTAGGTTTGCCTTTGTAATAATATGTATGGTATGTGTTTACAATGTGAAAATCAATTTTAGGATTCTCAATGCCACATTCTTCTTCCACCTCACGTACAGCACATTCTTCAATGCTTTCTCCTTTGTCAAGTTTGCCTTTTGGAATATCCCACATACCATTTCTTTTAATAATAAGGTATTTACCATCGTGTTCTACTAAACCTCCTGCAGCTTCAATAAAATTATGAAGTTTAAATAGTACCGCAAAAGTTTTGTCTGGGTGAGAAGTAATGATGAAAATTGGCGTATTTGCAGTGTCTTTTTCTACCCACTCAAGCAAGCGTGCTTTCAGGGTTTTTAGACCATCATGGTATATAACAATACTATTTTTTGCTTTTTTTAGCAGTTTTTTGGAAATTGTTACCGGCGTATCTTCTATAAAAACTTTGTACATTTGTCGCTATGATTTTAAACAATGATCGGGCTCTAAAGGTAGCAGAATTTTTGCTAAAAATAAAAGCAGTTAAATTGCAACCTAATAATCCTTTCAAATGGGCCAGTGGATGGAACTCTCCAATTTATTGCGATAACCGCATAACTTTGTCTTATCCAACTATAAGAACTTTCATTCGTCAAGCTTACGCCGAAGCAATTTTAGAACACTACGGTAAGCCAGATGTTATCGCAGGAGTAGCTACTGGTGGCATTGCACAAGGTGCATTGGTGGCACAAGAGCTCGGATTGCCATTTATTTATGTACGCACCGAAGCAAAAGGCCACGGTATGGGAAACCAAATTGAAGGTTTTTTTGAAAAAAACCAGAAGGTTGTTGTCGTTGAAGATTTAATTTCTACTGGTGGCAGCAGCATTAAAGCAATTGAAGCCCTTAGAGATGCTGGTTTGGATGTGAAAGGTTTAATCGCCATCTTTACTTATGGTTTTCAAAAAGCAACCGATAACTTTAATAAAATATCTTGTCCGCACATAACTTTAACAGATTATGATTTTTTAATTGAAGAAGCAGTGCAAAAAGAATATATAACGCCGAATGATATCGTATCATTGAGAGAATGGAAATCTAATCCCCAAAACTGGAAAGTATGAAGTTAGAAAGCGAAAAAAAAGTAGTAAATGCAACAAAAGAAGAAATTTTTACTTTTATTAAAAATTCTGAAAATTTAATTGAATTGTTACCACAGGATTCAATTTCCGATTGGCAAGCCGATGAAAATAAATGTTCATTTAAAGTTCAAGGTGGTGTTATAATTACGCTTATTCAAAATGGCGACAATGGTAAAGATGAGGTTTATATGAAAAGTGGTGAAAAATCTCCATTTGAGTTTAATCTAATTATTCACCTTAACGCTCAAGATAAAACAACAGAAGGTTTTATAGAATTTGATGGTAAAGTGAATATGTTTTTGAAATTAATGGTCGAAAAACCATTGAAAAACTTATTTAACCACATGACAGAAAAGCTTCAAGAAAAATTTGCCTGATTTTTATAAAAACTTTACTTCTTTAATGTCGTAATAATGAAGCTTTTGGTCTGCAGATTTTTTAATAATTAGTTTTCCGAAAGTATCTGTTCCTTCTATTATTCCAAAAAATTCTCCTTCTGAATCGCAGTATTTTGCTTCTATTTTATATTTATAAAGGCTCGTCAAATAATTATTTTCAATTTCTGTAAAATTCCGATTCAAGATATTTTCAAATAATATTTTTAACTGAGAAATTAATTTTTCGGCAATTTCTATTATTTCTGTTTTTTTACCTAGTAAATCTATTAAACTCGTTCTGTCATTAATTTCCGCATCATTGATTTCGTTTACGTTTAAGCCAATTCCAATTATAGAAGTTGTTATGAAATTTCCCCTAAATTGATTTTCAATTAAAACACCTGCTATTTTTTTATCTCCAACATAAATATCATTGGGCCATTTTATTTCAGATTCAATATTGTACAGCTTTAAAAGTCCAATAATTGCATAAGAAACCGACTGATTTAGAAATTTTATGTCTGAAATCTCAAAATTTGTCCAAATCTTATACATCGAAAATAATAAGTTTTCGCCAATTTTTGAATTCCAATTTGTATTGCGTTGACCTTTTCCTTTTGTCTGATAATCTGCCAAAATTACAGTGTTGTCAGGCAATGCACCTTCTTTTATGCAATTGGCAATATAATTGTTCGTTGAGTCAACGGATTCTAAATGTATAATATTTTGTTTTTTCATTAAACAATAACTTATCTTAAGCGTTCATATTCTGCATATATTTAAGGCAGATAAAGGTAAATTAAATTAGTTTTGTAAAATAATTTTTGAAAGATTTGAATAAAAAAATAACAGATTCTCAACTTCTATGTGATACCATAGTTGAAGGAATGCAAGAAAATAAAGCTCAAGACATAACAATATTAGATTTGCGAAATGTAGATGGTTCAGTAACAGATTTTTTTGTTATCTGTACTGGTGAGTCTTCTACCCAAATTGATGGAATTTCGTCTTCCGTTGTTCGTTTCACAAGAAAAGAACTTAAAGAAAGACCTTGGCACACCGAAGGAAAAGGAGCAAGTCATTGGGTTTTGATGGATTATGTAAATGTTGTAGCGCATGTTTTTTACAAGAAAGAACGAGAACATTATGACCTAGAAGATTTGTGGTCAGATGCAGAAAGAAAAGATATACCAAATCTCAATTAATAGTCAATTAATAAAGAAAAATGGCACAAAAAAATAATGAAAACCCAAAAAACGCTGAAAAACCAAAGGGGAATAACCAGAATGATAAAAATGGAGAGAAAAAAAATCCGTTTTCATTTTATTGGATTTACGCTATTCTTGCAGTAGTTCTTATTGGTTCTTCACTGCTTAATTCTACTGGAGGTAAGGTTCCTGTTAAATATGAAAATGCATTTTTCCAATTGGCCGAAAATAATTATATCACTGACGTTAAAATCATTAACAAAGATCATGTTGATTACAGACTGAACAGTTCAGGAGTCGATTTTGTAAAAGATTCTAAAACTGAGATGTATGCTACGGCTAAAACAATTTTAAAGAAATCTTCCGGTAAAGAAACTAAAATAGTATTTAGTACTCCAATTTCCGACAATGGTGCATTTGTCACTAAACTTAACAATATTTCTGAGGATCACAGAGCTAAAGGACAAGCAGAATTATCTTTTACTTCCGAAGAAGAAATAAATTATTTCTCGGTATTCCTCACTTATTTAATTCCACTTGGTTTAATCGTTATTTTGTGGGTTTTTGTTATGCGTCGTATGGGCGGAGGTGGCGGAGGCGCTGGAGGTCAAATCTTCAATATCGGAAAGTCTAAAGCTCAAATTTATGAGAAAGGCAAAACTACCAATGTTACTTTTAAAGATGTTGCTGGTTTAGAAGGGGCAAAAGAAGAAATTCAAGAAATAGTTGAATTTTTAAAACATCCAAAAAAATACACAGATTTAGGAGCGAAAATTCCTAAAGGTGCATTATTAGTTGGCCCTCCGGGAACAGGTAAAACTTTATTGGCTAAAGCAGTTGCTGGAGAAGCGAAAGTGCCATTTTTCTCATTAAGTGGGTCTGATTTTGTCGAAATGTTTGTAGGTGTTGGAGCCTCAAGGGTAAGAGATTTGTTTAAACAAGCCAAAGAAAAAGCCCCAGCTATAATTTTTATTGATGAAATTGATGCCATTGGTAGAGCCAGAGGTAAAAATAATGGTTTCGGTTCAAACGATGAAAGAGAAAATACTTTGAATCAGTTGTTAACGGAAATGGATGGTTTTGGCACCAACTCCGGTGTAATTATGCTAGCTGCAACAAACAGAGCAGATGTTTTAGATTCCGCTTTAATGCGTGCTGGCCGATTTGACAGACAAATTTATGTTGATATGCCTGATATCAATGAACGAAAAGAAATATTTCAGGTTCATCTAAAACCTATAAAAATAGATGATTCAATAGACATTGACTTTTTAGCGAAACAAACTCCCGGATTTTCAGGAGCAGACATTGCCAATCTTTGTAATGAAGCTGCGCTAATTGCTGCCAGAAAAAGCAAGAAATTTGTTGAAAAGCAAGATTTTCTTGATGCAGTAGATAGAATTATTGGAGGTCTTGAAAAGAAAAATAAAATCATTACTAAAGATGAAAAACGTGCAATTGCTTTTCACGAAGCAGGTCATGCTACAATATCTTGGTTGTTAGAATACGCACATCCTTTGGTTAAAGTAACAATAGTTCCTCGTGGACAGTCTTTAGGCGCAGCTTGGTATTTACCAGAAGAACGAAGCATAACTACTACAGAGCAAATTCTAGATGAAATGTGTTCGGCTTTGGGTGGAAGAGCGGCCGAGAGATTAATTTTTGGTAAAATAAGTACTGGTGCGTTAAGCGATTTGGAAAAAGTTACCAAACAGGCTTATGCAATGGTTTCCATATATGGATTAAACGAAAAACTAGGTAACGTTTCTTTTTATGACAGTCAAGGGCGCGAGTCTTTTACTAAACCATATTCAGAAGATACTGCAAAAATGATTGACCAAGAGGTTAGCAAATTGATAGAATCTCAATATCAAAGAGCTTATAAAATTCTTAGTGATAATATTGAAAATTTGACTAAATTGGCTGAGAAACTTTTAGAAACCGAAGTTATTTTTAAAGAAGATTTGGAAAGAATTTTTGGTAAAAGACAATGGGGAATTGAAGAAACTCCTTTGGTTCAAGAAGAAAGTACAGTAGATAATTTGGAAGATATAAAATCAGAGATAGAAGAAATTAAAAATGTCGATCAAGAAAATATTTCAGAAGATTCGTCAACGGATAAGCAACAAGATGGAATTGATGAGCATGAAGCTAAGCCCGAGTCAGGGGTTTAAGAATGTTTACGACAGCACAGAAATGCATTTGATTACTTTAAAAAAATTAGAATTAGAAAACAACGGAATTCCCGCTATCATTTTTGATCAGCGGGATTCTTCGTATAATGCCTTTGGTAGAATATATCTTAGCGTTCCTATTCAATTTTACGATGAAGCGTTAGAAATATTGCAAGATGAAGATTGATTGAAAAAATTGAAGAAAAATTATTGAAGAAAGATTTAAGAAAATGAATGATCTATTAACAAGATCCATAACCGGATTAATTTTCGTAGCTGTTGTTGTAGGAGCAATTCTTTATTCTCCTGTCGCAACATTAATTTTGTTTTCACTTGTTTGCATTATGGCACTAATAGAATTTAATAGACTGTTTAGTGGACATAAATCTTTTGAAATAAGCTGGGAATGGTATACCTTGCTTTCTACAGTTATATTTGGTTTGGGTTTAGGAGTTATATTAAATTTCTTTCCCTTTGAGATATTGTATTTTATTTTTCCCTTAAGCTTTTTACTTTTTGCAATGGAGTTGTTTCGTAAAAAAGAGCATCCAATTGCAAACATGTCACTTTTTGGATTTCAAATATTTTATCTTATCGTTCCATTTCTTTTGCTTATTCAATTAAGATACAATACATCTCCTTCGTTAGTAATCGGTATGTTTGTTTTAACTTGGGCCAATGATACTTTCGCTTATTTGTGGGGGAGATTGTTTGGTAAAACAAAATTATTTGAGCGCATCAGTCCTAAAAAAACTTGGGAAGGAACAATCGGTGGAGCTCTCACAACCATAGTTTTTTCAATTTTATATGCTTTTTTGTTCGGAAAATCAGAAGGAATATTTTTCTGGGTATTTGCAGCAATCATTATTATTCCCACTGCCGTTATAGGAGATTTACTTGAATCATTAATGAAACGTTCTTTAAATATCAAAGACAGTGGCAATATTTTACCCGGACATGGAGGAATATTGGATCGCTTTGATGCTGCGCTATTTTCAATCCCATTTTTTTATGTCTATTGCGTCATTTATACTTATTTTTGGGTTTTGATATAGTTTATGAAAATTCACAGAGAAGGATATGTAATCATAGCGATTGGGCTTTTAATTTTAACCGGAATTCAGGTAGGAAATTTTTATTTATATAAAATATTCGGCCTACTTTGGTTGTTTTTGCTTTTATCTCTCGGAGCTTTAGTTATGGCAGTGTTGATTATTCAGTTTTTCCGTATCCCAAATCGAATTTACAACCACTTTGACAATGATATAATTTGCCCAGCAGATGGAAAAGTGGTAGTTATCGAGGAAGTTGAAGAAACAGAATATTTTAAAGATAAAAGAATCCAGATTTCAATTTTTATGTCGCCCTTAAATGTTCATGCCAATTACAATCCGATTTCAGGTTTGGTAAAATATGTAAAATATCATCCTGGTTTATTTTTAGTAGCGTGGCATCCAAAGAGCAGTACAGAAAATGAAAGATCTACTTTTGTTGTGGAACATGAAAATGGCAAGGAAGTTTTATACCGCCAAATAGCTGGAGCAGTGGCAAGAAGAATTTGTTATTACATTTCTGAAGGTCAGACTGTAATTGGCGGTGACGAATATGGATTTATAAAATTTGGGTCAAGAATAGATGTATTTCTGCCGATAGGAACTCCTCTAAATATTAAAATTGGAGATACTGTAAAAGCTAAAATTACTAAAATTGGCAACTTGGTTTAATATTTGTATGATTAAATAATGTATATTTGTGTACTTTAAAAAATTGAAATTATGAAAAAATTATTTGTAGCATTTGCACTTACTTTATTCGTTGGTTCTGTAACTACAACAGCTTATGCAGCTGTTAATGGTGAAAAAACAGAAGTAAAAGGAGATAAAGAAAAAAAGAAAAAGAAAAAATCTTGCACAGAGACTAAAGAAGCAGAAGCAAAAACTTGCGGTACTTCAACAACTCAAAAATCTTGTTGCTCGAAAAAATAATTCTTTCTTTTAATAAGAAATTCAGAACGGATTCCAGAAATGGTTTCCGTTTTTTTATGTCAAATTTTCAGAGTTTTAATTTGTTTTCTGTCACGCTGTCCGAAACTCACAAATGGCAATATCTTTGCTAAATCCAATGAAAATTGAAAAGCATGTCAGAAGAAAATAATATTAATGACGAACCACAGTTCGAAGATCAAGAAAATGTTGCGCAAAAAGGTGACGATAATTCTGATTTAAATGATGATGTGAATGCTACTGAAATGAGTGATGAAAGTTCAGATGGTAATTCTGATGACAGTTCGGAAGAAAAATCAAAAACTGAATCTCCAGAAGCAAAATACGCAGAATTGAATGATAGATTTTTAAGACTTTATGCAGAATTTGATAATTACAGACGTCGTACAAATAAAGAAAAACTTGAACTAATTGACAGCGCTGGCTCTGGAGTTTTGAAATCAATGTTGCCGATTATGGACGATTTTGAACGTGCCATGGCCAACAACGAAAAAGTTGATGACAGCCAGGCTATAAAAGAAGGTATAACTTTAATATATACTAAATTAAAAAATACTCTAGAATCAAAAGGCCTGAAACCTATGAACGCCAAAGGCGAAATGTTTGACAGTGAGCTTCACGAAGCCATTGCAAATGTGCCATCACCTGATGAAAGTTTGAAAGGGAAAGTCATTGAAGACGTTGAAAAAGGTTATTATTTAAATGACAAAGTGGTCCGATTCGCTAAAGTAGTAGTTGGAAATTAAAAAAATAGATTCTCACAATAATGAGTAACAAAAGAGATTACTACGAAATCTTAGGCGTATCTAAAAATGCCGATGGTTCTGAAATAAAAAAAGCATACCGTAAGTTAGCGCTTAAATATCATCCGGACAAAAATCCAGGTGATAAAGCCATGGAAGATAAATTCAAAGAAGCTGCCGAAGCTTATGAAATATTGAGCAATGAACAAAAACGTGCGCAGTATGACAGATTCGGACATGCAGGTGTTGGAAGTGGTTTTGGTGGTAATGGAATGAATATGGATGACATATTTTCTCAATTTGGCGACGTATTTGGAGGAGCTTTTGGTGGCTCTTTTGGCGGTGCCCGAGGAGGAGGAGGAAGTAGATCAGTTCGTGGTTCAAATCTCAGAGTTAAAATGAAACTTACTTTGGAAGAAATTGCCAACGGAGTTAAGAAAAAAATAAAAGTCAATAAATTAGTTAACGTTGATGGTGTAACCTACAAAGAATGTTCAACTTGTCATGGTACAGGCAGAATAATGCGGGTTGCTCAAACATTTTTAGGTGCAATGCAAACGCAAAGTACTTGTAATGTGTGTCAAGGTGCAGGAAAATCTATAGACAAAAAACCAGCCGATGCTGATAGCCAAGGATTAAAAAGACAAGAAGAAGTTTTAGAAGTTGATATTCCTGCAGGTGTTGCCGAAGGAATGCAATTAAGTGTTGGGGGTAAAGGAAACGCCGGACCTTTCAATGGAATTGCAGGAGATTTAATTGTAGTTATTGAAGAAGCCGAACATGAATCCTTGAGAAGAGACGGCGAAAACTTGCACTATGAGGCTTTTGTAAATTTTGTGGATGCAGTTTTAGGGGAAACCATTGAAGTGCCGACCATTGGAGGAAAAGCCAAAATAAAAATTGAACCAGGAACGCAAAGTGGGAAAATGTTGCGTTTAAAAGGTAAAGGTTTGCCCGTTTTACAAGGTTACGGACAAGGAGATTTATTCGTTCATATAAATGTTTGGACTCCGAAAAAAGTTAGTAAAGAAGAAAAGGAAATTTTAAGTAAACTCAAAGAAAGTCAAAATTTTACTCCAAATCCTGATGGAAATGAAAAGGGATTTTTTCAAAGAGTAAAAGAAATGTTTCAATAGTATTCTAAACTGATTTATTAAATCTGACTTTAATTCTGATACTAATTTAAAATAAAATATGCAAAATTCTGAAAATCACGAACCATCGGTAGGCGCATATTTCCTTTCTTTAATTCTCGTTTTATTTTCATTTTTAATATTGGGAACTGTTCCATTGTTAATTGTTTTGTTTGTAAAAGCTG
Source organism: Flavobacteriales bacterium (assembly GCA_038234235.1). Lineage (GTDB taxonomy): Bacteria > Bacteroidota > Bacteroidia > Flavobacteriales_D > Crocinitomicaceae > JBBSUQ01. The sequence goes on along the minus strand of JBBSUQ010000016.1, from coordinate 5,421 downwards.
GATCAACGGAGATTCTGGATAATTTTTCAAATGCTTCATCAATCGCATTACTTGGGAAAAATTTATACATGGCGCTTTTAATGATGCCATTTGTTTTAGGATTCGCTACACTGGTAATTTGCCAAAAATACATTCTGCGGAAACCTTTTATTCGACTGTTTACTACAAGAAATAAATTTGATTTTCAACGGTTTTTCGTGATGTTTTTTACTGTTCTAGTTATTCAGTTTACAGTGATAATCATTAATTATCTCATTTATAATAACTTGACTTTCAATTTTAAACCGTTTGAATTTTTTATTCTGTTGTTAATTTGTCTGTTCATTGTGCCCATCCAAACTGGATTTGAAGAATTATTTTTTAGAAGTTTTTTAGTCGATTTTTTAAAGAAGATTATTAAAAACAAATGGGTAATTATTGTAATTACAGGAGTTTTATTTGGATTAGTGCATGGAGATAATCCAGAGGTTGACAGTATCGGAAAAGTTCTCTTGTTATATTATATCGGAATGGGAATATTTTTAGGAATTCTTGCCGTATTTGACAAAGGATTAGAACTTTCATTCGGTTTCCATTATGCCAACAATCTAATTCCTTTTTTATTTATAACGAATAGCTGGCAAGCTGTAACGACTGACGCTTTGTTTGTAGATCAATCTATTCCAAGTATTTCATGGTATGATTGGCTAACGTTAGGCATCATCTTACCAGGTTTAATTTTTCTATTCCATAAAATCTACAAATGGAATTTTTCTCAAGTCAATTTCGAAGATTCGAATTGGGATAAAAGCAAGTTGAATTAAAACCATTCTCTCTTATTCTTCGTACTTTTGCTTAAAATCAAAGTTTAGTTTATATGGATACTTATTATGACCCAAAAGATTTAAAAAAATTCGGAAATATTGTCGAATTTCAAAAGGAAATGGGAGAGAAGTTTTTCGATTATTATGGAACAGTTTTCAAAGAAGGAGCTCTTTCTGCAAGAGAGAAATCTTTAATTGCTTTGGCTGTTTCACACGCTGTTCAATGTCCTTATTGTATTGATGCTTACACGCAAGATGCGATGGAAAAAGGATATGACGAAGAGCAAATGATGGAAGCTGTTCATGTTGCTGGCGCTATAAAAGGTGGAGCAACGCTTGTACATGGCGTACAAATGATGAATAAGTACAAATCTTTATCAATGTAATAATTTACTATTTTAATGATTAAATCTTTAAAGGCACAAAAACACGAGTTATCTGAAACAGATAAACAAATAAAATTATTGCACGAAGCGGGACTTAAGCCTTTTTCAAAAAGTCTTACCGAATCGAATTTATTTCCTTTGAAACCTATTGATCTTGAAATTTTTCAAATCAATGTAGGCAAAATGTGCAACCAAGTTTGTAAGCATTGTCACGTTGATGCAGGTCCTGACAGAAAAGAAATAATGACAAGGGAAACAATGCAGTTGTGTTTAGATGCAATTGATAAAACGAATTGTCATACAATAGATTTAACTGGTGGTGCTCCTGAAATGAATCCAGATTTTCGTTGGTTCGTTGAGAAGTTGTATGAAAAAGGCAAAAAAATTATTGTTAGATGTAATTTGACAATAATTGTGGCGAATAAAAAATACTACGATTTACCTGAATTTTTCAAGAAACACGAAATAGAAATTGCTTCTTCATTGCCTTATTTTTCTTCTGCGAAAACAGACTCACAAAGAGGCGAAGGTGTTTTTGAAAAAAGTATCAAAGCTTTAAAAATGTTGAATGAAGTTGGTTACGGAATTGAAGGTTCGGGCTTAATTTTAAATTTAGTTTACAATCCATCGGGCGCATTTTTACCACCGGATCAACAAGAACTAGAAGCAGAGTTCAAACAGAAATTAAAATCAAAATACGATATAGTATTTAATTCTCTTTTTGCGATTACGAATTTACCTGTCAGTAGATATTTGCAATATTTAGTTGCATCTGGAAATTATGAATCTTACATGGAAAAATTGGTGAATGCTTACAATCCAGTTGCTGCAGCTAATGTAATGTGTAGAAATACAATTTCGGTAGGTTGGGATGGTTATTTATACGATTGTGATTTTAACCAAATGTTAGATTTACTTGTTGCTACAAAAGACTCAAAACATTTATCGAATTTTGACATGGGTCAATTGAACAGCAGAAACATAATTGTTAATGAGCATTGTTATGGATGCACTGCAGGTTCAGGATCAAGTTGTGGGGGGACGGTTTCTTAAATGAACAAGGCATTAATTGTTTTTCAAAAAAATCCAGTTGCAGGCAAAACAAAAACACGGTTGGCTACAACAATCGGAGACGATAATGCTCTGGCAATTTATGATATTTTAGTTACCCACGTTCACGAGATCATTAAACCATTGGATTGTGACAAATTCTTGTATTTTTCTGATTTTAGAGTAGAAGATATTCGTTGGATAAATTATATGCTTTCCGTACAAGATGAAAATAAAGATTTGGGTGTGAAAATGCAGGCAGCAATTGAAGATTTGCTCCAGAAAGGCTACAAGAAAGTAGTGCTAATTGGAACCGATTGCTACGAAATAACCACCGAAATTATAGAATCTGCCTTTGAAAAATTAGACCATACTGATTATGTATTTGGACCTGCTGAAGACGGCGGATATTATTTAATTGGATGCAAAGCAACGAATGATCCGGTTTTTTTAAATAAAGAGTGGAGTCATGATAATGTTTTAAATGAAGCAATTGATGGAGTTATGTATTCGAGAAAAACATATTCTTTAATTGAAATCCTATCTGATGTAGATACAGAAGACGACCTTAAAAGTTTGAGAGAATTTTTAACTTGAGAATATTTTTAAAATGACAAAAATTGACATCATTATCCCTGTTCTTGACGAAGAAATCCAAATTCCTTTATTGTTGGATTATTTAGCTGGCTGTCCGGATATTGATCAATGTACAATTACTGTTATTGATGGGGGAAGCGAAGATAAAACTGTAGAAATTCTTAAAGAAAAACAAGTTCGGTTTTTAGAAACTGAAGAATCTAGAGCAATTCAGATGAATGCGGGGGTAGCCAGTACGAAAAGTGAGATTTTATATTTCATTCATGCCGATTCTCGTCCACCACAATCATTTGTCTCAGATATATTAGAAAAAGTGAACGAAGGATATAAAATTGGATGCTATCGTTTTGTATTCGATTCAAGAAAATTGCTTTTGCGAATGAATTCATGGTTCACACAATTTGATAAAATGTGGTGCCGAGGTGGCGACCAAACAATGTTTATAACTAGAGCGTTTTTTGCAGAATTAGGAGGTTATTCAGAAAGCTTTGTGGTGATGGAAGAATACGATCTCATAAAAAAAGCACGGAGAACAGAAAGATTTTGCATCATTCCTAAAAGTGTACTGGTATCGCCTAGAAAGTACAGCACAAACTCATGGTTAAAAGTTCAAATTGCCAATTTGACAGCTTTTAGAATGTACCAAAAAGGAGTAGATCCTAAAAAAATTAAGAAAAGATATAAGGAATTGCTGAATAAGTATTGACAGTTATTTGCCTAATAAATTAAATAAAATTAAAAAAAAAATTTTCATTTAAATCTCCAAAATTTCACGATTTACAATTGTGTTTTTAATTACAATTGAATCATTTGTACACTTAAGTTTATTGTAAAGAAAAAAACTTATGAAAATTCTTATCGGAAGTACATTATTTTTGGCTTTTTCATCTTTTGGTTTACTTTACCGAGTTTGTTCGTCTGTTAGGATAAATAAACGAATCATTGTTTTCCTATTGTAAGCGTCTTTGCATGTTTGCTTATTGCGTGTTAACCACATCTTTAAAACTTCACTCCAATACGGAGCTCAGGGGCATTGATTACAAACTCGTTTGTTTTATGATTTTGATTATTGCCAGCATTATATTCATTACTAATTCCATATCTAGTATTTGTATTTAGTGAAATAAACAATCGTTCGATTGGATAGTAATTGACTGATAATGTAGGAGCTAATCCGAATGTGTTATAAGTTTTATCTACTCGCGTACCTATCCCCGAGAGGCCTCCTTCAAATTGTCCTGAATAATTCAAGTTTGAATAATATAAACTCAAACCTACATTGATAATCATTTTAGCTTTGAAGAATTTAGCTAAATTATAACTTACATTTAAGTATGCATTATCTTCACGTAAATATCCTGTCCCATAGAAGTAATCTATACCGCCAACAGCATCATCATTGATTTTATTTAATCCATGTTCATATTTGATCCCAAAATTCCAATGTTCATAATTTCGTTGGTACTCGATACCCGAAATAAATTTAAAATTAAAGTTTCCGTTTAGGCTCTGTGAGTTTTTTTCAAACCGAATTAAAGATGTACTTAGGGAATTGAATGTTAATTCTTGAGCGTGACATTGTAAAGTACTTACAACCATTAGACTAATAATTAAAATTTTGTTCATAGTTATCTACTATTGTGGTTAACGGTTACGCTATGAACCGACGAAGTGGTTTCATAGCGTGTGTTATCTGTCTTTACATTATGCTACTTTGAATTCAAATTCATTCATTTCAACACTGAATTTGACGTTAGCTTTTAATGCTTTAAATACTTTTAAAACCGTTTCAATCGTTACATTTTTTGTGTTTCGTTCCAATTTTGATATTTGCGATTTTTGAACACCAATTAATTTGCCAAGTTGCTCTTGGGTTAATTTCCGTTCTTTTCGGACAGATTTTATCATATCACCTAGAACTTCCATTCTTAAATCAAATTCGTATTTATCACGCTCTGGAGTTCCAATTTCTCCGATGTCCTTGTCCTTCATTTGGTCAAGTGTCATCATTTTTATTTTTTTATTTTCTGTTGCCATAATCTTAGATTTAACCTTCAAAATATTCAGATCTAATTTTTAATGCTTTTTCAATTTCTGATTTAGGTACTTTACTTACTTTTTTAACCATGCCATGAGTTGATAAAACAAGTGTCTCGGTTTTGTCAGACTTATCCCAAAAAGCAAAAAGTCTATATTGAATCCCCTGATAAACCGTGCGAAACTCCCATATGTCTTCTGTCAGTTTTTTAAACAACTTTGGGTCATTTTCAAGTTTGGCTTTATCCAAATTATAGTAGATTTTCTTTTTAGTCTTAACATCTAATTTGGATATAAATTCAATGGCTTGTTCAAGAAAAACAATCTCAAATTTTGGTTTCATTCAGTCAATTTATCAATTTACTTTTACAAATATACGTAAAAGTTGAATTATATGGAAACTTTTGAGAGTTTTTATGATTACACATAACGGTTTCGGGTTTGGCAACGTGCCGACTTTTTAAAGTAAACCCAAATTCGAAGATAGATTTTTTTATTTCAAATTAATTGATTTTGCGAAGAAAGAACGAAGGCATGGGGCTAAACCC
>JBBSUQ010000015.1:0-28253 GCA_038234235.1 Flavobacteriales bacterium | reverse complement strand
GATTAACCTTCAGTGAGAACTTTATTCCTGTTTTACCAGGAGAAAAAATTATTTACGTTCAGTACGAAAATTTGCCTTTAATTTCGGATTTTACTTGGATGTGGAGATAATTATATAAATTGCAGAATAAATTGAAAGGCATTTTTAAAAAGATGAACAATAAATGAGCTTGCTGTTTCAGAGAATAATTAGAAATAAAAGTACTTTAATACTTTTTATTTTTTACGTGTTAATAATTATTATCACAGCATTTTTCTTGACCTATTCTTATTACAGTCAGCTTGCCCAAATTAAATCTCAACGTACCGAATTATTATATGCCATTGCCGGTGGTGCCGCTTCTGGTATTGATGGAGAACTTCATCAATCCATTTTAAACGCCCATCCAGATTCAAACTCTATAACCGAAGTAAGAGAAGATAGTTCTTATTTTAGAATTCACGATCAGTTAAATCGAGTTCAAAGTTTAAATAAACTTAGTTCACCACTTTATACGCTTGTTTACGATTATAAAAACAAATATTTTCAATACGTAGTGCGATCGGATAACCAGGTTTATTATTTAAATTCTTACAAAAAATTTCCAAAAGCATTACTTACCAATTATGAAAAAGGAGGAGTTTTAGAACCCTACGAAACAGAAAATGGTGAGTGGATATCTGCTTATTATCCTATTAGAGATGCCGATGGACATGTAACCGGATTGGTTCAGGCCGATGAAAAGTTTGAGATTTTTATAAATAACGTAAATTCAAAATTTACAAGGTTCATGATCATCTGTATTCTTTTCATTCTTTGTATGACCATTGCTTTACTTCCAGTTGTATCAAGAATGCTTTCCAAAGAAGAGAAAGTAATGAAAACTCTAAAATCTCAAAAATTTGAACTTGAAAGAGTTAATGCCGATTTGAGCGATTCAGTTAAATATGCATCATCTATGCAACGTGCAATTTCTCCGCCCAAAGAGTTGTTTAGCGAGTTTTTTGAAGATCATTTTGTTCTAAACATGCCCAAAGATGTAGTAAGTGGAGATTTTTACTGGATGCAGAAAAACGACCAAGGTGTAACTCTGGTTGTGAGTGATTGCACTGGTCATGGAGTTCCTGGAGCAATGATGAGCATGATGGGAATTTCCATGTTAAACTCTATAACTCAAAAGAAAAAAAATACGGGTTCAGGAGATATATTAAATCTTTTGGATAATGAAGTAGATAAATTATTGTATAAATCTGCCACGGAAACCAATCATTATGACGGAATGGACATAAGTGTGCTGAAAGTTGATTTAGAAGATAAAAAATTAAGTTTCTCAGCGGCGATGTCAGGAATTTATCATTCTGGTTTAAAAGGTGACGCAAAATTTATTAGAGGAGACAGATTTCCAATAGGTGGAAAAGATTTATATGAAAAAACACCTTTTGTGCAACAAGATATACCTTATCAGTCTGGAAAATGGGTTTATTTATTTTCAGATGGTTACCAAGATCAATTTGGTCATGAATTAAATAAAAAGTTTACGAGAAAGAGATTTTTTAACTTACTTCAAGAAAATGTACATTTATCTGGTTTTGATCAATTAAACGTGGTTAAAAAAACCATTTTAGACTGGAAAGGAAACTCAGATCAAATTGACGATATTTTGGTGGTGGGTATCAAATTGCGTTAATTTTCTGTTCAATTTCTTTCATTAAATTCTTATTTTAACTTCTTATTAATGTATTAAAATAGGTTTATTCTACCATGGTAGCTATTTTTGTACTTCATAGAAATAGCTTACTGCGTTATGTTAATTGAAGATGCAATTCATGTGAAATTTAAAGATCCTCAACAAAGAATGATGGTCAACCTTAGATATACCTCAAATTTCATGAGCCAGATACAGAGTGTTTATATGCTTAAATTTGATCTTTCAATGGCTCAATTTAATGTTTTAAGAATACTTCGAGGAGCCAATACTCCACTTTCTGTAAATACGGTTAAAGACAGAATGATTGAAAAATCGCCCAATACAAGTAGATTGCTAGATAAATTATTTGATAAAAAATTACTCGATAGAGAGCGGTGTTCCGATGATAAAAGAATATATTTTGTAAAGATTACCCAACTAGGTCTTAAAGTTTTGTCCGAAATTGATGAACATTTGACCTGTAACCCACTGATAAACTCCAATCTAACTGATGATGAGGCAGACCAACTTAGCAATCTTTTAGATAAAATAAGAATTCCTTATGAGCAATAAAATAACTTCCACTTTAAGTATAGATTATTTAGTGAAAAATTCTAGTGTGAATCACACCTGGATTTCAGATGAACCGGAGGGTTTGGGTGGCAAAGATACAGGGCCAAATCCGGTAGATTTGTTTTTGTCGTCTTTGGCTTCGTGTAAATTAATCACCATGAAAATGTATGCCAATCGCAAGAAATTCAAAGTTGAAAAAATAACCATTGAAATTACGCTTTTGCAAAATACTGAAAATGATATAATTCAAGAATTAATTCATATTCAAGGAGAGTTATCTGATGATGAAAAAAATAGGATGATTGAAATCTCTAAAAAATGTCCGGTTTCAAAAATGTTGCAAAATCCTATAGAAATAATTACACTAAATTAAAAAGCATCACCAATTTGAAAGTTTATTTTACCTTATTGATTCTTATCCTTTCTGGCAATCTTTACAGTCAGTCAACTGGAGAAATAAAAGGTGTTGTTTTAGATTCAATTTCGGCAGTTCCACAAGAATTTGTTTCCATAAAATTATTAAGAAATGATACAGTGTTTGTCGCAGGTTTTTATACTGATTCTTTAGGTAAATTCCAGTTTAATAATTTAGAATTTGGCACTTACTCCTTAAAGATTGATGGATTGGGCTACACAAGCAAGATGATTGCACCAGTTGTTGTTAATGAAGTGAAAAAAGTTCAAAATTTAGGAAAAATAGGCATTACCATAAATAGAGAATTGAGTTTAGAAGAAGTTAAAATTATTGCCGAACAAGATTTGTTAAAAACTGGAATTGATAAAAAAGTTTACAATTTGAGCGAAGATTTGGTCGCGAAAAACGGAAATGTAAGTGATGTACTCAACAACATTCCATCAGTTCAGGTAGATCAAGATGGAAATGTCGTATTAAGAGGAGATGCCAACGTTACTATTTTAATTGATGGCAGACCAAGTGCATTGGTGGGAAATGGTAAAAGTTTGCTAGACGCAATTCCGGCTTCGTCAATTGAAAGAATAGAAATTGTTACAAATCCTTCAGCTAAATATGATCCAGATGGAACTTCGGGAATTATTAATATTGTTCTTAAAAAAAATAAAGTAAAGGGAATTAACGGAAAAATCAGTGCTTCGGCAGGTACTGGTAATCTCTACAATTTTAATACAGCAATATCTTACAGAAATAATAAGTTTAATTTTTATACAACTTATGCTCTGCAGTACCGAGAAGGCTTTAGAAACAATTTTGGTACAATTCGCCAAACATTTGGAGATTCAATTTCGAATTTAGATCAAAACAGAGTAGGGACAGATTTGCAAAATTCGCACACTTTGCTTTTTGGGACAGATTATTATATAAATTCTCAAAACACAATTGGATTCACAGTAACTGGTAATTATGAGCAGAGAGATAGAACTGGTGTTTTAGCCAATGATTTAACAACCAACAACAATCAGTTCTTGAGAAAATGGGACAGAACCAGTTTAGATCCATCATTAAGTAAAGTAGTAGATTTTTCAGGGTTTTATCAAAAAGATTTCAAAGAAGGAAAAGGTTCTTACAGCGTAAGTGGTAATCAATCTTTCGGAAATGAAGATACAGAAGGTTATTATGCCGAATATTATTACGATTCTTTGGGTCAGCCTACCGGACAAGCCAATTTAAATCAGGAATTGTACAATACTGAAAACAACAGCATTACAACTGTACAAACAGATTATGTAAGAAATACTACCAAAAAAGGAAGAATTGAAATAGGCGCAAAGGCAATTGTACGAGATCAACTGGTAAATACTTATTCTCAACGAAGAGACACAATTTTAGGAAATTATATGTCAGATACCTTGGCAAATTTTGATTACGAATACAACGAGCAAATTTATAGTATTTATGGTATTTACGGTCATGATTTCGGTAAGCTTAAAGTTCAAGGGGGAATAAGAGGTGAAAATGCTTATCAAATTCCAAATCTTATATCTGAAAATAAAAAATTCACCAATCATTACCTCAATCTTTTTCCTAGCGGACATTTAAAATATCAATTAAGAAAAGAATTAGAATTGGGCTTAAGTTATAGCAGAAGGGTAAACAGAGCTTCTTCTTACACCCTAAATCCTTTTACATCTTATGCAGATCCGTTTAACTTAAGAAGCGGTAATCCTGAATTGCAACCAGAATATATTAATAGTTTAGATTTAAGTACAAATTTCACGAAGAAAGATTTTACTATTAGCACCAGTGTGTTTTACCGCAAAACTACAGATGTTATTCAAAGAATTAAGGTGTTTTACCCTAACAATACTGCTGCAGTAACTTACAAAAATATTGATGAAAGCACAAGTACAGGTGTAGAAGTAGTTTTGATATTTAAATTGAAAAAAATATGGAAAAATACTTTAAGTTTTAACGGTACTGAAATTTCATATAGAGACAATGAATTATTAAGCCAAACCAACCCTGGAGGATTTAATTATGATTTAAAGTACAATTCAACTATTGATTTTTGGAAGAAAACTGCAACTTTTCAATTGAACGCGAGGTACTCATCACCAAGGGCAACTGCTCAAGGTACAGTACAACCAAGAGGTTCAATAGATTTGGCATTAGAAAAAAGTTTATTCAAAAATAATTGGTCTGTAGGTTTAAGATTGACAGATATCTTTAATACACAAGGATTTTATTACGAAGTAAATATTGAAAATGCAAAACAATCATCAGATTTTAAATGGCTTACGAGAAGATTGATATTTAGTGTTAGTTATAAATTTGGAAAGCTAGAAACGAGCAAAAATAAAAGTCCAAACCACGGTGAAGGCGGAATGGACTTTTAATAGATGAATGGATTATTTAGTAAATCCAATATTTATATGTTAAGAAGCCAATCTTTTTGGTCTTAATGAAGGATTGTTTTCACTGACACCCAATAACTGAATTGCCAAATCAAAACTATTAACTCTTCTTTTTTTTGGTTTCTTCTGAGAATCCAAAAGTTTCTGTATTTCTAATTTCTTCTTCATGATTTTATTTTTATTCGATTTCGTATGAAGTTAGCCAATATTTATGCCATAAATTTACCCATAGAGTTTACGGTATAAATTAATACCTAAAGTGTAGAGAATTTAATTTAAAATAAAAAAGGAAGGTTTTCTACTTCACGCAACTGTAAACGAAAGCAGGAGGAAAGTTTGCTAAAGTGAATTTTATATCAACTTGCTTGAATATTTTTTTGATATATTTTTTGGATTGTAGTGAATATTGAAATTGTATATATTTCCCGACAGGTGTTAGATTCTCATAAGATTCATTGAGAACACTAGATCTTAATGAACTTGGAAAATTAGCCAGTGGAAGGGAAGAAATAACTACATCAGCCTTATCTAATCCGTGTTTTTTTAGGTATGTTCCTATTAATTCGGCACTGTCGTTAACCAATATCAGTCGATCGTCTTTAATTTTATGCTGTAGGTCTCTATAAAATCCTTCATTTAACTCAAAAGCCAGAAGTTTAGCATCCGGAAGCATTCTTTCGAGTATTTTCTCTGTAAAAACACCATTTCCAGGACCTAATTCAACCAAAGTTTTACATTTTGAAAAATCAATACTTTTCAACATCACGTTGGCCAAATATTTGGAACTCGGGCTCATAGCACCGACCATTCTTCTTTCTTTCCAAAATTGTTTTAGAAAACTACCTTTTTTCAATTTCTAATTCTTTAAGTGCGAATTTACTTTTATTTATAACGCCCACAACCGTACCTTTTAAATTCTTATTTATAAATGTCGTATTTTTCGTGAAACTATATATATCACTGACTAAAAAGGTGTATTCTTCTTCTGGACAGAACAATGTTAAATCTGCCATATTTCCTTCTTCAATACTTTGATTTTCAATTCCTAAAAGTTCTCTATTTCTATTTCCGAGAATGTCAATCAGCGTGTCTAATTCTAGACAATTGCTTTTTATAATGCTTCCAAAAAAAGTTTGCAATTGAATGCTTCCAAAACTAGCCAAATCAAATTCTAAGTCTTTTTCTTCAGTATCCATCGGGCGGTGGTCAGATGCAATTCCGTCGATAATACCATCTTTCAATCCTTTTATCAATGCATTTTTATCTTCAGATGTACGTAAAACGGGTAATACTTTCATATTAACATCAAAATCTTCAACATTCGTTTCGTCAAATAAAAGATTCATTAAATGAACGTCCGCTGTGATATTTAAACCCTTGCTTTTCGCGTTTTTAATTAATTCTACACTTTCAGCGCAAGATATTCCACTCACGTGCATTTTGCCACCTGTGTACTCTAAAAGTCTAATGTTTCTTTCTAGTTGTATTAATTCAGAAATATATGGATCGCCTTTTAAACCAGTTCTTATTGATGCTGAACCTTCGTTAACTTGTGCATTCTTTGAAATGCCTGGATCTCTCGGGAAAACTACAATTGTTCCGCCAAAATTTTTGGAGTAGAGTAGTGCTCGGTAGAGAATACCAGAACTCATACTTTGCAAATCATCAGTGAAAAGTTTTACGCCATTGTTATACAAATCAAACATTTCTGAAAGTTCTTCTCCTTTCATTCCTGCTGTTACAGCGCCGTATGGGTGCACGCTAGTAACTTCTCCTTCTGCCTGAGAATAAAGATAGTTAACTTGAGCCTTATTGTCAACCACCGGAAATGTTGAGGGCAATATGCCAACATGCGTGAATCCTCCATAAGCGGCAGCCTCAAGCCCACTTACGACCGTTTCCTTATGTTCTTCTCCTGGATCACAGAAATGAGCTTTTAGATCGGCCCAACCTTTAGAAACATGTAAATCTTTATGTTCAATTATTTCGGCTTCTTCATCGTTCAAATTTTGACCAATGCTTTCAATGAGTCCGTCGATAATTAAAATATCCGCTCTTTTATTATGAAAAGCAGAACTTTTATCTAAGATTTTTGCATTTTTAATTAAAACCCGCATTCTTTCTATTTTAAAACAACTTTTAAATAAACCATTTCAGCAACTAAGAAAAGTAAACCGAATATCAAAAATAATCGCCACCGTTCTTTATCTTTGGTAAGTTTAATATCAAAACCAGCATTTCCTGAGTCAATAGTATTTACCGAAACGTTTTGAACACCTTTTTGTAACATTGATTCTTTAATTTCATCGGCAGTTAAACTCTTAATTTGAGATTCTTCTCTATTGTAATTCAAAGCCAATATTCCAAGGAGTTTACCACTCACTTTAATTTCATAAAATCCTGCATTCAAAATAATTTGAGATTCTGATTGACTCAAGCTAATGTAAGTTTTATTATCACTTCGTGTAGATTGCGGAATAAATTCTACACCATTACCCGATATTTTTATTGGTTCATCTGAACTTACTTTGCCGTAAATCGGGAATTTAGATTCTTTGCCAATTTCTATACTTTCTGGGTACAACCTTTGACTTAATTCTGCCATTCGCAATAAAATAGCAGGGAATAATGCATTGCTTGTGAAACTTCCAAAACTTGAGTTTAAACTTGATGTAAATAAATAAACTTTGCTGCCACCACTGGCTTTGTAAAAAAGGGATGAACCATTTTGCAGATTGAGAAGTGAAACTGCAGAACCCGAATTTAATTGAGAATATGCGGTTTTTACAAGCGGTAAATTAATGTTGGTAGGTTTATTTTCAAAAACTCCACTAAAAAATGGATCAGAATAAGATATGCTTTTTAAGCCAACACCAGAACCGTTTAGTTTAGAAAGTTGTGGCATTTTCATCTTGTTCAACCACGTATTAACTTCAGTTGTTTTTAAATTCGTACCTGGAAAAATTGCTAGTGCACCACTGTTTTCAACAAAACTGCTTAAAATTTCTTGCATTCCTGAACTTACTTCATTGCAACCATTAAGAATCACCAAATCTTGTTCGTTTAATCTATCTTGGGTAAAAGCATTCGCACTAATGTTTTGAATAATATAAAAAGGATCAAGTCTGTAAACTGCTGTAACGTTGCTCACCGCATCTTCAAAATCGAGCACCAATACATTTAAATTTTTTCGCACTTCGTATGCAAAATAGTAAGTGTCATCAAATGTTACTTGTTTGTCATTGATAGATACTTGACCTTTTAAAATGCCTAAATCTTTCTCAGTATATTTAATGCTCGTAGTAATGCTTTGGTTGGCTGGAATATCAAGATAAATATCTCTGTTAATGCTGTTACATTTAAAATTCAGCGCCTGATTAACAAGGTTAACATCAGATAAATTTGTAACTCTCACATTCAACTCAGAAGTTTGATTTATTTGGTGCAAAGGAGAACTGAAATATACGGTATCAATAAAAATATTTTCTTCTTTTTCTGCTCTAAATTTAATTGGATAATAGACTGCTGATGTGTCTGGTAATAAAGAGTTGAAAGAAGAAGTGATTTTTTGAAAGTCTGACAACATTAAATATTGCCTTTTGCCTACAACACCGTCCAAATTTTTATTTTTTTCTAAAATGTCTTTTTGCCAGTTCAATATTTGGTCTAATTGTTTAGAATTTGAAGAAGGTACAATCTTATCAATCCTATCGAGGGCATCTATTTTTGAAATAAGATGACCTTCCATTCCGCTTAATTCATTGGTGTTTACTAAAAAGCGGCTGTCATCACTTACTTTATTTATAATTCCTTTTGCAGCTTCTCTTGCTTCGGATAACAATTCTCCTTCAGAACCTCTAAGCGTCATTGAATTAGAATTATCTATATAGATTGCATAAATATTCTTTGTGAGATTTTCAGAATTTTTTCCAGTGGGAATGTAGGGCTGTGCAAAGGCTAAAATAAATGCTACAAAAGCCAAACATCTTAATATAAGTACAATAATCTGTTTTAAATTTCTAGTACTATTGGCATTTTGATCTACGTGTTTTATAAATTTTAAACTAGAAAAATACAAAATTTTGTATCTCCTGAAGTTGAATAAATGAATAATGATAGGTATGGCTAAAAGTACAAGTGCCCAAAGAAATGCAGGATGCGCAAATTTCATGCTTCAAAGATAATTTTAAAAATCTAAAAACTGCTCAAGGACTTCGTTTTTAGTGAAAAAATATATATTCTTTTGTGATTGTGAATGATTTTTGAGATCAAATGGCTAAAATTGAACTTATCGATGTAATAAAATTTATATGAAATATTAATATTTTCAACAAAATTTAACCGAATGCAATAAAGAGAAATAAATAGACGTTTTGTTTTAAAATTCATTTATTTATGCCTATGTTGAAAAAATACTCAGAACAAATTGCTCAGCCAACACCTGCTCAAAATAACGGCAGCGAGTTAAAAATTGGCGTTTCGAAAGAAACAATTAATTTTCTGCTCAATATGAGTAAATCTATTGAATGTCAGAAGATGAAACAAGAAAAAGTTTTAGTTCATTTGAATTAAAATTCTTATCAGCAAACCGCATTGAAAAATGCGGTTTTTTTTATGTCTCTATTTTTTTACTACTTAATTTTTCAAGTACAAAATGGAACAAATAATGTAATCTTAACCCTAAATTTTAACTTATACCCTAAATTTTTTCTAAATTCAACGCCATATGAAAAACAAAAAAGATATTGTAGCCAATTGGTTACCGAGATACACGGGTGAAAAACTAGAAAATTTCGGAAAATATATTTTACTTACAAATTTCCATAATTATGTTCTCAAATTTGCAGAACAAAACAATACAACCGTTGTGGGAGAAGGCAAACCAATGCAATGCGCCACAGCCAACGGTATAACTATTATAAATTTTGGTATGGGAAGTCCGTCGGCAGCTACTTGCATGGATTTACTTTCGGCGATAAAACCCCAAGCTGTTCTATTTCTTGGGAAATGTGGTGGACTCAAGAAAAAAAATGCTGTTGGTGATATGATTTTACCAATTGCAGCTATAAGAGGAGACGGAACAAGCAATGATTATTTTCCGGCAGAAGTTCCAGCTTTGCCAGCATTTGCCTTGCAAAAAGCAATATCTTCAACCATAAGAGATTTAGGTTTTGATTATTGGACAGGAACCGTGTACACTACAAACAGAAGAGTTTGGGAACACGATGAAGCTTTTAAGAAATATTTGAAGAAAATTCGGGCAATGGCAATCGATATGGAAACTGCGACTTTGTTTATTGTTGGTTTTGAAAATAAAATTCCTTGTGGAGCACTGCTTTTAGTAAGCGATCAACCAATGACTCCGGAAGGTGTGAAAACCAGTGAGAGTGATGTAATGGTTACCGCTAATTTTGTAAACAATCATCTAGATATTGGCATAAAAGCGCTTGAACAGTTGAGAAACAATGGTCACACGGTTAAACATCTTAAATTTTAGAAACAAAAAAAAGCGAAATCTAATTTAGAAATCGCTTTAAATATTGTTTTAAATATTGCTTTTGACAACTGAAAATGTAATTTATTCAGTAAAGTTGTTTGCTATTGTAATCAAATTTTCTGGTGATTGATAACCAAGAGCTGAATGTTTAACATTTCCTTCTCCATCAATGTAGAGTAGTGTAGGATAGCCAGTAACTCGATATTTGCGAGAAATTTCAGGACCATCAGCATCTTTTTCAGCTTCGATTTTAATATTGATAAAGTTTTTATTGTACAATTTTGCTACTTCATCATTGGTGAATGAATTGGCAGCCATCTTTTTACATGGTCCGCACCAAACAGTGTAAACATCAATAAAAATAATTTTACCTGATTTTTGAGCTTTTTTCATTGCTTGCTCAAGAGTTAAAGTTTCAAATTTAATACCTTCGTGGTCATCGCCCTTGAGAGAAGTTAAACCTAGTAAAAGAAACGTTGCAAATAGAAATAAAATTGACTTTTTCATATAATTATATTAATTCGTGAATTAAAAGTATTAAAATAAACTGACTTATTTTGAAAGTTTTTAATTTTAAGCAATTATCGTTCCAAGGATGTCTAAAGAAAAGAAATTTGAAATTGTATTTTTAACCAAAGATGAAACTCGCATTAATTCTATTAATGTATTTTTAAACGAATGGGAAAGTGATGATGCATTTATTAGTACTAAAACAAGTGGATCTACCGGAAAAGCTAAAATTATAAAAATTGAGAAGGAACAAATGATGGCATCTGCTAAGTTGAGCAATACTTATTTCCATTATGACAAAATAGAATCTGCCCTGCACGCACTTGATGTTAAAACAATAGGAGGGAAGATGGCCTTAATTCGTGCAATTGTTTATAATTTAAAACTTTATGTGACAGATGTAGCCGCAAATCCGATAGTTCATTTAAATTTTAAAATAGATTTTACTGCTTTTGTTCCGCTTCAAATTAAAAGAATTATTGATGAAACACCTGAAAAACTAAATTTAATAAATTCGATTATCATTGGCGGTGCGGCAGTTTCAAATTCTTTAAATAAGTCGCTTAAAAGTTTTAGTAGTAATTTTTATTCGACTTATGGAATGACGGAAACAGTTTCGCACGTGGCAATAAAAAAATTAGGTAACAACGAAGAACAGTATTTTCAAGCTTTGGGCTTGGTGAGTTTTAAAACCAACGATTTAAACGAATTAATTATAAATGCACCGGAATTATCAATTATCAATTTAAAAACCAATGATCTTGTAGAATTGAAGAATAACAAATCATTCAAATATCTTGGTCGACAAGATTTTGTTATAAATTCAGGAGCTTATAAAATAAATTTAGAGACTTTAGAAGATAAACTCAGTTCACAGTTAAAAGTTCCATTTTTTTTAGCGGGATTGAAAGACAACGAATTAGGAGAAAAATTAATTTTGATTACTGAAAGTAAAACTCCCTTAAATATAGATTATTCAAGCTTAGAGAAATATGAGAAACCTAAAGAAATAATTTATCTTGAAAAACTCGAACTCACGGTTAGTGGTAAAATTGATCGTTTGACAAATATGAAAAAGATAGTTAAATGAATAAATACTATCACATATTAGGTTTAACTGCTGATGCCGATAAGTCGATGGTCAAAAAACGCTATAGACAATTGGTTTTGATGCACCACCCCGATAGAAATTCTTCATTAGAATCAGCCTTAAAATTTCAGGAAATTCGCAATGCTTATGAAATTATTATGGGCAAATCGGCAATTCCATTAAGAAGAAAAGAAAAAGTAGTTGATATCAAAGAAAAGGAGCGGGCAGAGCGAATTAAACTGGGTAAAGAAAGATTTAAAGAGCAACAAGAAAGAGAAACTTTAGAAAATGAAAGATATTACAAGTTATTAAATTCTGGTTGGCGTCAAAAATTGAGTTTTGCAGTAAGGTATGTTGGTTTGGTGGTTGCAATTTTATTGATTTCAGAGAGATTTTTACCTCTTACTGAAGAAAAGGATAGAATTATAAATTATAATGCTGGTTATTCAAAACTTACCAATAGTCCGAAATTAATAATCACGCAAAACGGTAATTATATTTGGATGGAGCGTTTAAACAATAGAATTGCGGAAGAATTTACAGACATAGTTGTTTACAAAAGTGGCATTTTTCATGAACCAGTGACGGTTTTATCTTATAGTAACAAAGATGTTGAACAATACAATCCTGCCATGAGTTATATTTACATTCGTTGGTTTGCGGTTTTTATTTTTGTTTTTCCGTTTTTGTGCAGATTTTACAAGGCCAAGACCTTATATTTTTCCGTCTTATTTATTTTTAATAATTATATGGTTGGTAGCGTACTTCTGTACTTTTTGTTAACAAATGATAGGTGGTTGCACATGTTTACACTTGGTGCTGTATGACAGTCTATAAATAAAAAAACTATTTTTTTAGCGCCCGGTCCATATCACGTTTATCGTCTTTCAACTTTAAATCTTCGCGTTTATCATGCTGCTTTTTACCTTGAGCCATGGCTATATCCATTTTAACCCAGCCTTTATCTGATAAAAATAATTTAAGCGGAATAATAGTATTTCCTTTTACTTTAAGCCATTTATCAATTTTTTGTATTTCGGACTTGTTAAGCAATAGTTTACGGTCACCACGTGGTTTATGATTGTAAAAAGAACCATTTTCATATTCATTGATGAACATGTTGCGGATAAACACTTCATTTCTTTCTAGAATACAGTAAGCTTCTAAAATGCTGGCCTTTCCGTTTCTGATGCTTTTAATTTCTGTGCCACCCAAAATTATACCCGCCGTAAATTCATCCAAGAGATGGTATTCAAAACGGGCACGTTTATTTTTAATATTGAGTTGTTTCTGTGACATTTTAATCTAATGCTATCCGTGTAAAACTAAGCATATTTTTGGCACCAAGATAGAAATAGTAAATACAGCCAATCATCAAAACATGACTAAAATCATCTTTATTGAACCAAGGATGAATATTTATTTCGAAACCGAAGATGAATACAGAGGGTAGAAGTATTAAAACACCAATAACTGTATATTTTAGTGGAACAATTCCTTCCCGGTATAAAAAGAAACCTACAAATCCACAAAAAACTAAATAACTAATGGAAGCATCTAATGAAATAAATAGAAATTTCAATGTCATTATTCCTAGAAACCATAATACCACGCATTTTAAAACCAAAAAAAACAATAATCTTCTTTCGACAATACCAGGTTTGAAACAAGATAACACACCTCTTGCAGCGCAATAACCGCCAACTATTCCGATGGTCCAGCAAGGAATTTTACCATAAATATCAAAATAATTAAATAATAAGTGGCCCAAGCCTCCAAATATTGTTGATATACCGAAAAACAAGAAAAATCCACGCCACCAATAAATAAATGGACTACTGTTTTTTGGCAATCTAAAGAAATAAATTAGGCATTGTAGAGATATCAACCAATTCATTATTAATGACATTGGTTCAAGAAGGCGGAGGCCCATCCACTCAAAAGCTATCTTATCCACGGGCGCAAAATTAGCCATTCATTAATAAAATCAAAAATTATTAATTCACAAAAGATTAAAAAATATATTGAAAAGCCTAATTTTGCACTGTGCAAATACCTTCAAAATATATAGAAAATGCTGTAGAACAATTGGCTACGCTACCTGGTATTGGTAAAAAAACTGCATTGAGACTTGTGCTTAACATGTTGAAAAGAAAAGAAAGTGATATTGCTCAATTTGCCCAAAGTTTTTTAGACATGAAATCGAAAGTGAAATACTGCGAAGATTGTGGCAATATTTCGGATACTAATATTTGTAGTATTTGTAGCAGCGAAAAGCGAGATAAGAGCATAATTTGCGTGGTAGAAGACGTAAGAGATGTTATGGCGATAGAATTTACCCAAAGTTATAAAGGAGTTTATCACGTGCTCGGAGGAATTATTAGTCCGATGGATGGTATTGGACCTTCAGACTTAAATATATTGCCATTGGTTGAGAAATCAAAAAATGTAAATATTAAGGAAATAATTTTTGCATTAAGTCCGACAATGGAAGGGGACACTACAAATTTTTACTTATACAAAAAATTGCAGGATTCACAAATTTTAATAAGTTCGCTTTCTAGAGGTGTTTCAGCGGGCACAGAGCTGCATTATGCAGATGAACTTACTTTGGGGAGATCAATCTTGCAAAGACAGCCATTTGTGTTGTAATAACTTCGAAATCCACATGTAAGGTTTTGTGAGGATGTATTGGGAATTAAAAATACAATACAAAAAAAAATGACACTCAATAAATTAAGTGCCATTTTATATTCTTTTTGAATTTTGTTATTTCAATGTCACCTCTACATATTGGTATGCTTCATATTTTGCATAGTTTGAAGAATCATCGGCATAATCTGGTCCGTTAACTTCAACCTTAGTAACATTTATTTGAACTTTAGAATCCAAACCTTTAGATTTAAAATAATCTTGCATCAACTTTTTCACGTTGTCTGCTCTTAATCTAGCTAAGCTTTGATTATCTCCATAAGTTGTAGTAGGTACTTTTGAAGCTGACGAATTTATTTCTAAAACAATATTATCACGGCCTGCTTTAATTTGCTCTTCAACTTTAGCTATCAAACTTTTAACTTCAGTATTATTTAAATCTAATTTATTTTTATTGTATCCGAAATTGTGTTTAAGAGAAGCATTAGCATAAGTAGGAGTGTTGATAATAGTATCTACAACTGGTGGGTCTATAAATATCATTCTGTCTGTATCCAACAAATATTCTCTGTAATATTCTTTGTATTCAGTTATACAATCCGTTTTAAACTGTTCTTCTTTCATGATGTTACCAACAGTTTCATTGAAATAAGTAAGCTTATAAGTCTTACAAGGGTCCAAACCTGTTAAAAATACTCCGTCTTTCAATCTTGGGTATATTTTTCTTTCCATCGGAGTTTCACAATTAATGCATTCCAGTTTAATTAACACCGCAATATCTTCTGGAATTGGTTTATCGCCTACTGTTTTTATTTTGCCTTTCAGAACGGCGATGTTCTCAATGCCAATTTTATCACTTTTGATTTCGTAAATATCTTTGTCGCCCTTGCTATCTGCTCTAAAAGAAGTTAAATAACCTCTAGTGCCATCAATTGTTGTTGTATAGAACAAGTCATCATTAGTAGAATTATAAGGAACCCCCATGTTAACAGGAGCAGACCATGTGTTATCTGTGTCGAGTTTAGTATAGAAAATATCAAAACCTCCCATACTGGTTGGCCCATTACTGCCAAAATACAAAGTGCGATTATCGAAAGATACAAAAGGTGCATCTTCTTCATAAGCAGTGTTAATGCTCGGTCCCATATTTTTAGGTTCTGTCCAAGTACCATCCGCTTTTTTGGACATATAATATAAATCTCTACCACCATAACCACCTTCACGGTCAGATACGAAGAACAAAGACATACCGTCTGGAGAAATAACTGCATGGGTTTCCCAAGCATCTGTATTCAATCCTGGAATATCAATTGGTTTTATGTCTTTAAAACGACTGGCATAGAAATCTGTATAAAATATGTCTCCAAAACCTTTATCGTCTTTGTAAAGTAATAATCGTCTTTCATCTGTTGATACGGAAACTGACGCTTCATTACGATCTGCCTCACAAAACAACAATCTTGTTCCAATACCCCAAGTAGAATCTAATTCCATGTAAGAAACATAAATATCTTCAGGATTGAGGTTAAGTCTATTGTTGACATATTTCTCACTTGCTTTATTATCCCATGGTCTTCTTGAAGTATAATAAATAGCTGAACCATCCAAAGAAACCACCGGCGAATATTCTGGATACTTCGTATTTACAGTAGATCCAAGATTTGTAATTTTACCTTTGGTAGGGTTTGCAAGATTTTTTCTAGCAACAACAACTTGTTTTTGTGCTAATTCACTGTCTTTAATTAATGGCGATTTCTTAATAGATGCATTATTAAAAGCAGCATAATTTTCTTGAGCTTTATCTAATTCATTGTTTAAATGATAAGCCTTAGCTAAATAATAATAAGAATCATTTGGAGCACTCTTTTCTTTAATTGAAATAGCGTCCCAATTTTTATCGGTATCTGATACTGCTTTCTCCAAATAAGGTATTGCCTTACGATAATCACCATTTAATTGCATTATGATAAATCCAATTCTATAATTGTAATTAGGACTTTCAGGCTTATAGAGCATTAGTTTTTCTGCTAATAGTTGAGCAAAATAATAATGTCCATCGGCCATCATTTCTGTATTTGTCATTAAGATTTCCTGTTCATCACCTCTCTGGATGATATTATCAATTTCAGCTTGTTCTATCTGACTTACAGCCGATTTTGAAATTGAAAATATACAGGTAATTAAAATTAATACTTTAAACTTCATTTTCTTAAATTTTCACCCTAAAGGATCATTATAAGCTTGATATACGAAGTAATAATTAATATGTTACGTTTAATGAGATTTGTTAAAGCGCTATAGTTATTTCTGCATATTGAAAAGGTTCATATTTAGCCTCGTTGTTGGCATCATTTGAATATTCAGGACCATCAACTTTAACTTCTACAATTTTAATAATGACTTTATTTTTCATTATTGGATTTTCTAAAATAAATTGTTCAATATCCTTTTTAAGATTTTCTGCTCGTTTACTAGCCAGCTCTTGGTTGTTTGCATAACTAGTAGTTGGCACTTTTGATGCCGATGAGTTAATATTAATAACAACATTTTGTCTACCATCGATGATCTGTTGTTCCAATTTTATCATAAATTTATTCAAATCACCCTCTTTCGGAGATAATTTATTTTTATTATAATTGAAGTAATGCTTCATTGAAATATTCTCAAATACCTTATTTTCAGCTATAACAATAGTCGAAGTATCTTTTTCTTTAACCACAGTCATGTCATCAACATTTAAAGTTATTTCTTTGTAAATTTCATCATATTGTTTTTTACAATCGGTAGAAAACTTTTCAGTATGGAAATTCTTACCATCTTGAGAATATTGTATTTCATAATTTCTACAAGGTTCAAGAGAAGAAAAGAAAGCACCATCACGCAATCTCGGACTAATTTTAATTTTAATTGGGTTGCCACAATTTAAACATATTAAAGTCACTAAAACATTAGGCGGTAGGTCTTTATTGTTAGATGTCTTAATGTATCCTTTAAGTACAGCGATATTTTTCAATCCTAAATAATCGTTGTGAATTTCATAAATATCTTTTTCGCCTTGGCTAGATTTTCGGTCAGATGTCATAAATCCTGTGAGACCATCAATAGTAGTCGTATAAAATATATCATCAACTGTAGAATTTAAAGGATAACCAAGATTTATAGAGTTTGACCAAACATTGTCTTCATCTCTAACACTTACAAAAATATCGAAACCACCCATTGATAAAGGACCATTGCTGGCAAAATACAAAGTTTTGTTATCAACTGCTATAAAAGGTGAATCTTCGTCATAAGCAGTATTGATTGATGGACCAACATTTTGAGGTTCAGACCAAGAACCGTCTGGTAATTTTACTATTCTGTAAATATCTCGTCCTCCATAACCGCCAGATCTGTCTGATACAAAATAACCAGATAAACCATTAGGTGCAATGGTAATATGAGGTTCCCAAGCTTTTGAATTTACATTTTTGGCGGTGAACTCTTGCACATCAGTAAATCGATTGGTGTTGAAGTCAGAATAGTAAATATCTCCAAAACCTGCATCGTCTTTATAAACATAAATTCTACGTTCGTCGCTACTTACGGCCATTGTGGCTTCGTTTCTATCTGGATGATTTAAATCTAAACGCAATGGTTCTCCCCAATTTCCATCAAAATCTTTATATGAAACATAGATATCTTCGGTGTATTGGTATAATTTCGGATCTCTAAAAGCATCACTTTCACCATTGGGCCAAGGTCTTTTAGAAGTAAAATAAAGTGCAGATCCATCTAAAGAAACAACAGGCGAGAAATCAGGAAATTCAGTATTTATACCCTTTTGCATGTTTTCCAATTCTACATTTTTGGGATATTTCATTAAGTTTTCGGCAATTTCAACTTGTTTAAGTCCAAGATTAGACAATGGTATTAAAGGACTTTTTTTATTTATATTAGTTGTAAGAAATTTCTGATAATATTCTTTAGATTTTGCTAAATCTTCGTTCATGTGGTAAGCTTTTCCTAACCAAAAATATGCATCTATAGAAGCGCTTTTTTCATTTGCACCAAACATATCATAGTTTTTATCAACATCTTTTACTGCTTTTTCGAGATAAGTTATTGCTTGGATGTAGTTTTTACGAGACTCTAGAACGATAAATCCTTTTCTATAATTATAGTTGGAGTTTTCAGGTTGTTTTTCTAATAATTTGTCTACCAATATTTCTGATTGATAAAAATAACCATCTTGCAACATTCGTGAAGACTCAAAAACTAATTCACTTTCATTACTGCTATTTGCCATTTCACGAACTTCAGTTTCTGTTAACTGCGATAAAAATATAAATGGTAATGAGCAAATAGATAATAATAGTAAGTGTTTCATCTGAATAATGTATGTATTAAATTAAAAAAAAACCCATTAACTTAATTGAAAATGGGTTGTGCGAAATTATAAAATTTTAATTATAATTCCTTGTTAATATCAAATTGTTCTAAATAGTCTGCTACTCTTCTCACAAACTGGCCACCCAAAGCGCCATCAACAACTCTGTGGTCATAAGAATGAGATAAAAACATCTTATGGCGTATTCCAATAAAATCGCCATCTGGTGTTTCTATAACTGCCGGAACTTTTCTAATAGCTCCAACTGCCATAATAGCTACTTGTGGCTGATTAATAATTGGTGTGCCCATTACATTTCCAAATGTTCCTACGTTTGTAACAGTGTAAGTTCCACCTTGAATATCTTCTGGTTTCAATTTGTTATCTCTGGCATTTCTTGCAAGTTCATTTACCGCTTTTGTTAAGCCAGTTAAATTAAGTCTGTCTGCATTTTTTATAACTGGTACAATTAAATTTCCTGAAGGTAATGCCGTGGCCATACCTATATTTATGTCCTTTCTTTTAATGATATTTGTTCCACTAACTGAAACATTCACCATCGGAAAATCTTTAATTGCTTTAGCAATTGCCTCAATAAATATTGGGGTGAATGTTATGTTTTCGCCTTCTCTTTTTGCAAACTCTCCTTTTATTTTATTTCTCCAATTTACAATATTAGTAACATCGGCTTCAACATAAGAGGTAACATGCGGACTAACGTGAGTGGACATAACCATGTGATCGGCTATCAACCTTCGCATTCTGTCCATTTCAATAATTTCATCACCTGGATTAATAGTTACAATTGGCTCTTTAATGTTTGATAAAAAGCCACCGCTATTTCCAGCTTGTTGCGCTGCCGGTTTATTTTGTGTGGTAGATTGTAAATCTTTAGAGTGGTCAATTGTTACCACATTGGTCTGTCCGTTTGATTTTGAAGCATTTTGAGAAGCTCCACCATTTGAAACAAAATCTAGTATATCTTTTTTAGTAACCCTTCCAGATTGTCCACTACCGTCAATTTCTTCAAGTTGCTGCATAGAGATATTTTCTTTTGCGGCAATACTTCTTACTAATGGAGAATAAAATTTACCTGAAGGTCCGTTTTTAGAGAGCATTTCATTAAACTCATTCTCAATTGTGTTTACACTTTGAATAATTTCAATATTGTTATTTTTTGATTCAACTGCTTTTACTTCTTTTTCTGGTTCTGCAGCTACCGAACCACCATCTGTTGAAATTATTGCAATAACATCTCCTACTTGAGCTACTTCATCTTTCCCGAAAAAAGTCTTAATTAAAGTTCCCGCAGCTTCTGATGGTAACTCATTGTCAACTTTATCTGTTGCAACTTCCACTAATGGTTCGTCCATATCAACAGTATCGCCTATATTTTTTAACCAATTTGTTATTGTTGCTTCCGTAACACTTTCTCCCATTTTTGGAAGTCGGATTTCGATTTGTGCCATATCTTTATATATAATAATATCTAATTTCTGTCAACAAAAATAGTTGAAAATTCTATTGTGACAAGGAATGTTTCAATTTAAGCACCCATTTTTTTCCAATAATCTAAAAGTATTTTAAAATCCTTAAAAACATTGTAATCTCGAGCATAAATTAAATTGATTTTATCTCGGTCAAAATCCAAATCTTTAGGAAATGAGTCGGTAACTTTCAAAACACCTGGTTTTATGCGAGGCAAGCCATAAGATTTATCATCATTGTCAATGTGGTATCCAACAATTGTTTTTCTATTGAACAGTACATTGAAAATGTTTTTTACAAATTTTATCTTGTTATTTACAAACCAAATTAAAAATGGCGACAATATTAAAAGTATTATACCAGCCAATATATCAAAAAGTCTTTTGTTTCTAAGATTTTTATTTGAAGTTATGGTATTGATGTTCATTTTATATAAATCCGCTGCAGAATCTATTGAATTACTACCAATGAGATAGTAACCATCGGGCTGAGCAATTTTATAATCTACAATTCTGGTGGTTGGTTTTGACATCCATTTAATAATATTTTTTGCAGTAATATCTTTAGCGCAGAATATAATTTCGTCGATTTTGTGCAAATAAATAATCTGATCTAACTGCGAAATACTTCCTGCAGTGTTCAATTCGTCATCTTCTAAAGTTGAAATGTATTCAATACCATCAATTTTTTCTTGTGTTTGTTTCAAAATATCTGCAACTCTGTGTCTTTCTTCAACAGAACCTACAATTGCGAACCGTTTTTTGACTCTGAATGCAAGTCTAAATTTATTTTTTAATGCAATACTCAAATAAATTCTTGAAATTAAATAATATAAAAGAGTCCAAACTGTTCCAATTAAAATATAAAGCCTTGAGAATTGCCATGTTTTTGGAAGTAATGCGTAAATGATAAGAATAACCGCCAAACCTATGAAACTTCCTTTTAAATAACTTTTTAATTGTATTGGTTTGTCATATCCACCGCTAACAAAAATACAAAACAGCCAAATTAAAGCATATCCTGGTAATAAAGTAGAAAAAGCCAAGTCAGGAAAAATAATTCCCGCCATTTTCCATTGGTTAGCTAAAGCCAAAAGGCCCAACAATATTAATAAAAAGTCAATGATTGGTAATATAACTTTCTTTAAAAAACGAGCACATATTGCTAAAAAAGCCCTAAAATATATGGCTCCATTAATTAACAATGAAAACATTTTGGCATTTTTACTGCTGAAATGCTTTTTTGCGAAAATGACCATTGCACGGTAAAATACGAATACGTAATTAACAGAGCTTTTCTTGGTACTTTCTCCTTTATAGTGAATAATGGTCGTTTCTGGATAATATACATTTGTATAGCCACCTTGCGTAATTCTGTACGATAAATCAATATCTTCACCATACATAAAGAAGGCTTCGTCAAGCAAACCAACTTTCTCTAATGTCTCGGTTCTCATGAGCATAAAAGCGCCACTCAAAACATCTATTTCTGAAATTTTGTGTTCATCTAAATAACCTAGATGATAGGCCCCAAACCGTTTTGATTTTGGAAACAATGCAGATAAACCAAAGATTTTATAAAATGCAACAATTGGTTTTGGCAATCCTCTTTTAGATTCTGGCAAATAATTTCCCTTTCCATCAACCATTCTTACGCCCAGTCCGCCAACCTCGTCATGTAAATCCATGTAAGAGATAATTTTAGAGAATGTAGCTTCTTCTACAACTGTGTCTGGATTAAGTAATAATACGTATTTCGAGTTTGCTTCTTTTATTGCTTGATTGTTGGCTCTAGAAAATCCTACGTTGTCTTTATTTGCTATTACTTTACAATTTGGAAATTTATTACGGACCATTGCAACCGATCCATCTATTGAGTTATTATCAACTACAAATATTTCTATCTCAAGATTTTTACTAGCTGAAACAACAGAATTAAGACATTGCTCTAGGAAATAGGCAACATTGTAGTTAACAATGACTACTGCTAGTTGATATTTGTATTTTTCTTCTTTCAAGAATTTCTATTGATATTAAAACTCAAAATTTAACTAAATAACCGCGATGCATGAAATTTCAACCTGTACATCTCTAGGTAATTTTACTACCTGAACTGTTTCTCTTGCAGGGAAGTTACTTTCAAAATACGATGCGTAAATATCATTCATTGTATTGAAATCATTCATGTCTTTTAAAAAAATGCTGCACTTTACAATATTTTCCATTCCCATGTTGGCTTCTTTAAGCAAAGCGCCTATATTTTGTAAAACCTGATGAGTTGCCTGAGAAATATCATCCAAGATTATTTCGCCGTTATTTGGATTCATAGGAATTTGACCACTGATATATAAGGTCTTATCCACTAGTATTGCCTGACTGTATGGTCCAATTGGGGCAGGTGCTCCTGGAATTTGAATTACTTTTTTCATTTTAAAAATTAAGATACAAGTTTAGTTATTTTGACATGTTCTATGAGACAAATTTAAAACTAATTAATTATTTAGGCTTTTTTTAATATTACTTTTGAATTCGGGCTTGATTTTTGTTTATTTTCGAATCGTCAAAAAAATGTTGTTAATTATGCGTAGTTTATTTTTGTTTATTGGAATGATTGTTTTCACTTCGAGTGTAATGTGTCAGACTTTAGTGGGTAAGTGGGTAACTATTGATGAAGATTCTGGTGTAAAAAAATCACAAATAGAATTGTATAAAAAAGACGGTAAATTATATGGCAAAATAACTTATTTATACCCAAAAGAAGGCCGAGAAGCCAATCCTAAATGCACAAAATGTGAAGATTACAGAAAAAATCAACCTTGGATTGGAATGGAAATAATAAAAGATTTAGTTTGGAATGGCAGTGAATGGGAGGGTGGAACAGTTTTGGATCCTGGAAGTGGTAAAATATACTCTTTAACAATGTGGATTGATCCAGAAAACTCTAATTGGTTATATGCTAGAGGTTATGTAGGGCCATTTTACAGAACGCAACATTGGAAAAAAGAAAGTTAATATTGAATTTGCTTCTTTTATAATTATATAAATCTAAATTCAACCCTTCTATTTTTCTGTTTCCCTTCGGGGGTAGAATTTAAGTCAACCGGATTTTTTTCTCCATTCCATTGAAATTCAAGATGATCTTCAGATAAACCATGACTTTTAAAATAATTAATGATTGCCTGAGCACGACGTTTTGATAAATCATCATTGTAGTTGTCACTTCCGTCTGAATCTGTATTGCCGATAACTAATACCCGCAAATCTGTATGGCTAGATACAACACGAATCATTTCATTTAAAAAAGCCTCATATTCACTTTTAATAACGTCTTTGTCATAATCAAAATAAATGGTTTCAAATTTAAAATTGGCGCGCTCCATTGCTCTAATCTCTGGTGCTTTAAGATTCTTATTTAAATCTTCTTGTAAATTACTTGCCCAAACATGACTTGCTTGAACTTTATCATTGGAAGGGAATTTACTTGCCGAACGGTATAAAACAATTTTACCTGCATCTGATCGACAATCAGAACTATTATAAGTTCCTTCTAGGTAACCAGTTAAATTATTATACTTCAAGCTATAGTTTCTTTTGCAAATTGTAATTTTGGGACTTGCGTTTCGTTTGCTTATAAGGTTTTCTGTTAACAATACGCCTTCCTTTTGGTTTGACATTTTTCCAGTTCTCACACTATAATATTCTTGATTTAAAATCTCTTCTCTACATGTTATTTTATTTCCATCTTCAAATTGAATATAATAAGGAACGATTATGGCTTTTTGATTATTTGGAATAAGTATTCCTTCCCATGTGCCAATCAAAACATCCTGACTGAAGGAAAGACTATGTAACAGAAGAGAAAATAATATACACGTGAGACGAATCATATTTTATTATTCGATTTAAAAAGAAAAATGTTGCAAAATTCAATCCATATTAATATTTCAACGTAAATTTACTCTAAAATAAAAGTAAAATGAAGATTATAACATTGGCAATTGCCTCAATATTATTTATGAGTATGATTTCACAAGATTCTAAAGAAAAAACAATTTTCGATTTCAAAGTCAAAGCACTTGATGGAACTGAATTCAATATGTCAGACTTGAAAGGGCAACGAGTAATGATTGTTAACACTGCTTCTGAGTGTGGATTAACACCTCAATATGAGCAATTGCAAGAACTGTATCAAACTTATAAAAAAGCAAATTTTATAATAATTGCATTTCCATCAAACGATTTTGGAGCTCAAGAACCAGGAAGTTCTAATGAAATTGCAGCTTTTTGTAAAAAGAATTATGGAGTTACCTTTCCAGTTATGGAAAAAATAGTTGTAAAAGGGAAAGACAAGCATCCACTTTATAAATACTTAACCATGAAATCTGAAAATGGAATTTTGGATAATGAAGTAAGTTGGAACTTTCAGAAATATTTAATTGGGAAAGATGGAAAGTTGGTTAAAATGATTGATCCTCGAGTTTTACCGAATGATACGCAGATAATCGACTGGATAGAATCGGACCATTAAGTAATTCTTGAATAAAACAAAAGAGTTATTCACAAAATCGACTTTTTATTGTTGAAAAGTCTAAATATTAGAGTCCTTATTAGTAGGGACTTTTTTTATTAAATGCCTATATTTGCAACGCAATCAAAACACAAACACAGTTCTAAAAAAATTATGAGCGATAAAAAAGATAACTCCGACTACTCAGCAGATAATATTCAGATACTAGAAGGTTTAGAAGCAGTTAGAAAAAGACCTGCAATGTACATTGGTGACATTGGTACTAAAGGTTTGCACCATCTTGTATACGAAGTTGTTGACAATTCAATTGATGAGGCATTGGCTGGTCATTGTGATCATATAGATGTTTTTATTAATGAAAACAACTCTGTTACTGTGAGTGATAATGGTAGAGGTATACCTACAGCAATAAACACCAAAGCACAAAGATCTGCTCTGGAAGTTGTAATGACAGTTTTGCATGCAGGTGGAAAGTTTGACAAAGATACTTACAAAGTTTCTGGTGGTTTGCACGGTGTGGGTGTTTCTTGTGTGAATGCGCTTTCGTCAGTTTTAACAGCTACAGTTTATAGGGATGGAAAAATTTGGCAACAAGAATACAACATTGGGAAACCTCAGTACGATGTGAAAATCATTGGAGATACAGATAGAAATGGAACTACCGTAACTTTTTTACCTGACGCTAGTATTTTCGAAAGCACGGAATACAATTTTGATACTGTTGCAGCAAGAATGAGAGAATTGGCTTTCCTAAATAAAGGAATTACAATTACACTAACAGATCTCAGAGAAAAAGACGATGATGGCAATGCTGTTACAACGACTTTTCATTCAGAAGGAGGTTTGAGAGAATTTGCGCAATACCTAGATAGAAATAGAGAACCTTTAATTGCCGACGTTATATATTTCGAAGGCGAAAGAGAAGGTGTTCCTGTAGAAGTTGCAATAACCTACAATACATCTTACACTGAAAATATTCAAGCTTATGTTAACAATATCAATACGCATGAGGGTGGAACGCATTTAAGTGGATTTAGAAGAGGTCTTACTGCAACATTAAAAAAATATGCCATAGATTCTGGTATGTTGGCAAAAGAAAAAATAGAAATTGATGGTGATGATTTCCGTGAAGGACTTACTGCTGTAGTTTCTGTAAAAGTTCAAGAACCACAATTTGAAGGTCAAACAAAAACTAAATTAGGAAATAGAGAAGTTACCGCTCCTGTTAGTCAGGGTGTTTCTGAAATGTTAACTATTTATTTAGAAGAGCATCCAACAGAAGCTAAAATTATTGTAGATAAAGTTATTCTTGCAGCTAGAGCGCGTCATGCAGCTCGTAAGGCAAGAGAAATGGTTCAAAGAAAGAATGTAATGTCTGGTTCTGGTTTGCCTGGTAAACTGGCCGATTGCTCAGAAAAAGATCCTGCACTTTGCGAAATTTACTTAGTCGAGGGAGATTCGGCGGGTGGAACTGCGAAACAAGGTAGAGATAGATTTTTTCAGGCGATTATGCCACTTAGAGGTAAAATCTTGAATGTTGAGAAAGCAATGCAGCACAAGATTTATGAAAACGAAGAGATAAAAAACATCTATACAGCACTTGGTGTTAGAGTAGGTACCGAAGAAGATTCAAAAGCTTTAAATATTGCAAAACTAAGATACCACAAAATAGTCATCATGTGTGATGCCGACGTGGATGGATCTCATATCGAAACATTGATTCTTACTTTTTTCTTTAGATTTATGAAAGAATTAATAGAAAACGGATATATTTATATTGCTACGCCTCCTTTATATCAAGTTAAAAAAGGAAGTAAATCTGATTATGCTTGGACAGAAGCACAAAGAGATAAATTAATTGCTGAATTTAAAGGTTCTGGAGCTGATAGCAGTGTGCACGTGCAAAGATACAAAGGTCTTGGGGAAATGAATGCTGAGCAATTATGGGATACAACAATGAACCCTGAACACAGAACATTGAGACAAGTTACAATAGAAAATGCAGCAGAATGTGACCAGATTTTCTCCATGTTGATGGGCGATGATGTTCCACCTCGACGAGAATTCATTGAGAAAAATGCAAAATATGCCAAAATTGACATTTAAATTTAATTGAATAAATAATATTAAAAATCCTGTCTATATTCCTCAACAGTGTTGGAGAAAGACAGGATTTTTTTTGTTCCAATTTGGAATTGTTAACTCGTAAATCTTTGAACTAAAACTAAATATTATCTTTGCCAAAAACATATAAGTATCATGGGAAAAATTTTGATTGTTGACGATGAAAAAGCCATTAGAAGAGCACTAAAGGAAATTTTAGAATTTGAAGGTTTCGAAATAGAGGAAGCTGAAGATGGAAAACAAGGTTTTGACAAAGCAATCAACGAATCTTATGAAATGATATTTTCAGATATCAAAATGCCGAACATGGATGGTATGGAGTTTTTAGACTCGTTGCAAAAACAAAATATTGAAACACCCATAATTATGATTTCCGGCCATGGAAATATTGAAACTGCTGTAGAAGCAATTAAAAAAGGGGCATTTGATTTTATTGAAAAACCGTTAGATCTTAATAGAATCTTAGTAACAGTGCGCAACGCAAAAGAAAGAACTTCGCTTGTACAAGAGACAAAAACGCTTAAAACAACCGTTAAGAAATTTAAAGGCAGTTCTATTGTTGGTGATACAGATGAAATAAATCAAATAAAAGGGATAATTGAAAAAGTTGCACCTTCAGATGCTAGGGTTTTAATAACTGGTCAAAATGGAACAGGAAAAGAATTGGTAGCTAGATCTTTACATGATTATTCGAATCGCAAGAACAATCCATTTATTGAAGTAAATTGTGCGGCTATTCCATCAGAATTAATAGAAAGTGAACTTTTTGGACACGAAAAAGGAGCATTTACTTCTGCCATTAAACAGAAAAAAGGAAAATTTGAACTTGCAGCTGGAGGTACAATTTTTTTAGATGAAATTGGAGATATGTCAGCTTCTGCTCAAGCTAAAGTTTTGCGTGCACTTCAAGAAAACACCATTCAAAGAG
>JBBSUQ010000014.1:0-28814 GCA_038234235.1 Flavobacteriales bacterium | reverse complement strand
GTTATGGGATTTTTAGACATCTTCAAAAACAAAAAACAAAAATCGCCAACTCGAGATTTTACTGATATCGACAGCAACGAAAAAGCATTGAAATTGTTTAATGAAAAAACCTTGGAGAAATTGTACCTCATGCCACTGGCGTATGGTGGTTCTGATTCCTCCATAAATATCGTTTATGTACCAGCAGGAGTTATTTTGCAAAAAACCATTATTGATGGAAAAGTAAATCAATTATTAGATCAAAATTTAAAAATAAATTACGCATCAAGTCCCGAATACAAAGGGAAAAGTTTTATACCATCAAGAATTATTGTAAGTATAACAGGGGAGAGTACAATGGAGGAAATTATTGAAATTTGGTGAGTGAATTTGGTTAATACAACTTTTTTATCTTTAATTACTTTGATATAAGACTAATTTTATGAACCAAGAACTTTGGAATAGAATACTTGAATTTGATTTCGACGATTCGTCTGGCGAATATGGCTTTACCATCAGACTAGCTAGAGAAAATTATTGGACCAAAATATTCACTCAAAAAGCAATTTTAGAGTACAAAAAATTCATGTACCTAGCTGCTAATTCCGACAATATGGTTTCGCCATCCGAAATTGTGGATACAGTTTGGCATCAGCATTTAATTTTTACAGAATCTTACCAAAAATTTTGTGAATTGCTAGGCAAGCAAATTCAACATATTCCGGCTACCCACAACAAGAATGATTTTCAGAAATTTAAAAATGCCAAAGACAGAACTGCGAAATTTTATGAAAGTATCTTTGGAAATCAACCGAAGGATATTTGGAGTTTTGATGGAATGTACGCCAGTTTGGGTCTCGAAAAAGCAAAGTTTAAAATCAGAACCACCATTATAATTGGGATTCTTGCATTTATCTGTTTTATTTTTCCTGTTTATTTAATTTTAAAACCAATTTATGCAGGAATTGGAAATCCAAATTTCATTTTTGGATTATTTTGCCTTTCTGCCTTAACTTTTATCATCTTAGAAATTTCCAATAGAAATAAACTGCAAAAGATTTTAATCGAAACTGATTCTTCTTCTTTTGTCTTTCAGCTGAGACCTTTAGAATTGGTTTATTTGAAAAAATTTCATTTATCTGATGTAATAAATGGAGTTGTAAATGAACTGATTAGTAAAAAATACATCAACGTTAACCCCGATAATAGTATTATTTTAAAAATTAATCCAGATAATCTTAAGGAAGAACAGTTTGCTGTAGCTTCGAATTTAAGTGATACCAACAAGCTAATTTACCCACAATTTTTCAAGAAACTAGCTAAAAAGCCAATCTTCACGAATATTGCGGAAAGTATGGATGCGTTTAAAAAGTATTTCACAAAATCTAAAAAATTCGCTTCGATTTTTCTGAGAAATTTAATTGCAATTTTATTGCTTTTGACTTTTTCATTGACTAGAATTTTTACAGGAATCTTAAGGGATAAACCCGTTCTATTTATCGTGTTTACAACCTTCGCACTTTCAATTGTTGCTGTTTTATTTTTGATACGATTGACAAAACAATTTAATTCCAAAATAATTCCGGAGTATTACAAATCAAAAAAAATCTGGGAAAGTGAAAAGAAAGATAATTGGGAATGGAAGTATTTCTTGCTCGGCTCAGGAGTCTTTGTGGCAGCATTTGTACCATTGGGACAATACGTTAACAAAAACAATAACCGTTTTAATGGTTGTGGCTCTTCATGCGGATCTAGTTGTGGAAGTTCTTGCGGTGGAGGTTGCGGCGGTTGTGGCGGAGATTAAACACAATGTTTTAAGGATTCATTAGGTTACTTTGCCAAATCCCCGACATAAATAAGTAAATATTCAATAACATGAAATATATACTTATCGCAGTTCCAAAATCCATTAAATTATTAATATTACTATACATTTTATTAATATCAGTGACGCTTTCGGCTCAGAATCAGGCTAATTTTAAAGAAAATAAGAATGAATTAAATGCTTTTGATTTAGAAGAAGATCCTGAAACTCACATCAATTTACAAACGGCAAAAGATCTTATAAAAGCAGAAAAGTATTATCGAATTTATTACGGTCATTTCCCTTTGGAATATAGTAGTTGCATGAAAAGTGTTGCGAATGATTATCAATTTGAAGCAGTATTTGTTTATCATGCATGTATAAAAAATCCTGTATTGATGGAAAATATTAAAGAATTTAATGCTGTAATGATTAAAAAATTAAATGAGAAATTACCAAATAATTGGCAGCAGAAAATTGATTCGGCCGTCATAGAATGCTCTAAGAATTTTTGCGCTTGTAATGGAGAAGTAGAAAAATACTTGTATTATGGGATGAACTACAGCATAATAGGAATTCTCTACGAGAAAAATCAATTTGAGTTAGACGATGCTCGTAAGTGTTTGATTGATTATGCATATTTGCCATGGTTTGTTATGTATCCAAAGCTGATTGTGGTTTTACAAGGCAATGCCAATATTGATGAGGATGAAATTTTTATGTCTCGTATGAGGGTTCTAAAATTAAAAGAATATTTAATGGAAAAAGGAATTTCAGAAGACAGGATTTTGATTGAATCTTTAATGGTAAAGCGTGAAAAATTGCGAGATAAGGAAAAAGAAATATCTGAATTGAAATTATATGATTTTGCCAATGAGAGGAATGTGATCTTCGCTATAGAATCTTTTGGGCAATGATTTCTTGTATAACATTAATCCTTTTCGATTTTTATCACTAATATTACCTAATCCCAAAGTATAAAAAATGTTATTGAAGGTTCTTTTGATTTCTGTTCTTACGTTGTTTTTACACCAATTTGGGCGAACGCAACCCGATGATGGAAATTTACTATTTAGAAAATGGACTTTTTGCGACACTTCATTTTATTTTGATACCGAACAGATTCTTTTTAAAGTCGATGATTTATACTGTTCCAAATCTTCGAAATTCCGAAATGGATTTTTAAAAGATAATCCCAAATACAAAGACAGTGGTATGATTGGTATTATTGTTAATTGTAAAGGCGAAGTTGTGCAGTGTAAAATGGACAATAAAACTAAAAGCGCCGAACTGGATAAACAGATAGAAATGGTATTTAATTCATTGGGAAATTGGAAAGCTGGGAAATTAGATAAAAAAGAAGTTGATAGTTCGAAGTTGTATAGTTTTACTATTAAAAACGGCAAATTCTCTTTTGATTAAAATTCCTAATTTATTATAAAAGGTGATAAACAGTGACTTAAATTCAGATCTTCTTGATAACTTTTCGAGTATTGAAAATCCTGAATCCTTAATAATGGGAAAAAAGGCTCATTTTAATGCGAGTAGTATTTTTTACAAAGGACTTTTTGGATTTATATTATGTCTTTTTCCAGCTGCTATATTTGGATTAATATTGGTTAAAATATGTTTAGAACAAGCTAAAGAGGCAAGAAATTCAATTCGAGAAAATCCTGAATTATATTTAGATTCCACAGTTAATAAAATTAATTTAGGTAGAAAATTTGCATTAATTGGGCTTGCTTTATTCATTCTAGAAATTTTCATATTGATTATACTTATGTCAATGCATTAAGTATTTAGAATAGTTAATATAGTTTTATTTTTAGTCCTTTTCTCAATCTTATTAAATCAAAAGTCATCAAAAACCTTGGATAAACCAATAATTTTTTTACATTGAAGGAAAAATAAAAAATGATTGAAACAAAAATTTTTGACAATGCCAATAAACCAACTGAATTAGAAAAATCCGAAATTGTTGATTTTCTCTTTGAACATTTACAAGAATTTGGAGATCCAAAAAATGATATCCAGAAAGCCATAGACTATTCAATAAAAGAATTTACCTCTTTTGGTGGTTTCACAATGCTTCTTTTAGACGCCGATAAAATTGTAGGTACTACGGTAATAAACCAAACCGGTATGGGCGGCTACATACCTGAAAATATTCTAGTTTACATTGCAACGCACAAAGATTACAGGGGCAAAGGTTTGGGAAAAATTTTAATGCAAAACGCCATTGAATATGCAACGGGAGATATTGCTTTGCACGTAGAAGCCAGCAATCCAGCCAAAAAATTATATGAAAAACTTGGATTTACGAATCCATATTTGGAAATGCGTTTAAAGAAATAAATCATAGTAGAAATAAACCACAGTAGAAAAAACATTAGAAGAAATTAAAATTGATAAGAATAAAGGTTTAAAAATAGAATGGCAGAACTAATAATTTCAACAAAAAAAATTCAAAATAATATTAAATTTCTTAGTGAATATTTTGAGACTAAAAATATTCATTGGAGCCTGGTTACCAAAGTTTTTTCTGGTGATAAAGAATTTCTTAAGAATGTGTTAACAACCGAGGTTATAAAAAAAATAGATTCGGTTGGAGACTCACGATTGAGCAGTTTGCGGAATTTGAAAGAAGTGAATCCGAGAATGAAAACCATATATATAAAACCACCAGCAAAAATGTATGCCGATGAGGTGGTAAAATATGCCGACATCTCTTTA
Organism: Flavobacteriales bacterium; assembly: GCA_038234235.1. Classification (GTDB taxonomy): domain Bacteria; phylum Bacteroidota; class Bacteroidia; order Flavobacteriales_D; family Crocinitomicaceae; genus JBBSUQ01. The sequence continues at coordinate 24,298 of JBBSUQ010000014.1, read as the reverse complement.
AACACATCTTTCACTACAATTCTTGCTTTAAATGATGCGGCTCAACGTGCAAATAAGATACACGAAGTAATTATAATGGTAGAACTAGGTGAGCTGAGGGAAGGAATCAATCGATCTGAACTTGTGCGGTTTTATGAAAAAGTATTTGAGCTTTCCAATATAGAAATTATTGGCATTGGTTCTAATTTGGGATGTATGTATGGCGTAGAGCCAACGTATGATAAACTATTACAACTGTCTCTTTATAAAGAACTTATTTCAGCTAAATTCGATAAAGAACTGCTGTATGTTTCCGGAGGAACTTCCATAACTTTGCCACTTGTTGAAAATAATTCCATACCGAAAGATGTAAATCATTTCAGAATCGGTGAAGCCGCATTTTTTGGTTTAAGTCCGTTTAACAACAAGCGATTTAAAGATTTATCAGTTGATACTTTTGAATTTACTGCCAATATCATTGAATTAGAAGAAAAAAACATCGTTCCCGATGGCAATATTAATGATGGCAACATAGGATATTCGGTTGTGTTTGATAAAGAGAATATTTCAGCAACATCAACAAAAGCAATATTAGATTTCGGACTTTTGGATGTAGATCAAACTGACATAGAATTTATAGATGAAGGTTTAAAATTTGTTGGAATTACCTCTGATATGTTGGTGATTGATATTGGCGACAACAAAACCAAAGAAGGAAAAAAAAGATACAATATAGGAGATAAAATCCATTTCAAAACCAATTACATGGCAGTTGCAAGATTGTTGAATTCAAAATTTATTGATAAGATATATTTGTGAGGAGACCGTAAAGTAAAATTCATTAAATTTACCTTGCAAATAAAGTTTGAAGATAAATGAAAAATATTGACAAACCTAGTTTAGAAAATGCCAACCGATTGTTTGAATCAAAGGACATCGATACCAGGCCATAGATATGGGACCTGTTCCGCATAATTTTCAAAGTATTTATAAATATTTATCCAATAAAAATGAAATTATTATTGAAGCTACAGAATTTCCCCAAGGTTATACAGGTGAACAATTTAAAGTAACAAAGGAAAGATCATTTAATTCAGCGTTATTTTCAAAAAGTGAAATAGAAGTCTTAGATAAAATTGCCTTGTTGTTTAGTAAAACAAGTACATTACACCTTATAGAACAATCACATTTAGAAGAAGCTTGGAAGAAAAATCAAAAAAATAAGGCAGTAATTAGCTATGAATACGCATTTGATTTGGTTGCTGTTAAATAAGATATAACGAAATAGAAATTTAATATAAATAAATTGAGCAATCTTATTATTTAGAAGGATATTTAAAGGGTGTAGGCGAATATTTTTATAATAAGGAGATGTAATTAAAATGAATATTTAAATGAAAAAAGTAGAAAAAAAATTTGACACCGTAAAATTTTTCAGAGAAGTCAAAGAGTAAATTGCAAAAGATACCAAAGGGATGACAATTACCGAGTTAAAAGAATAGAATTTTCTATTAATCAACCAAAATCTGACGCTTATTTCATCGTTTTAATAATAATCAGATTCATAAAACTCCATTTTTCACACATTAATCCTAATTTTACATCATGTTCAAAAATGTATCGCTCGACGAAATAAATGCTTTCTCCAATAATACTTTGATGGAAGTTCTTGGTATAAAATGTACTGAAATTGGCGACAATTATATTTTGGCAGAAATGCCTGTGAATTCAAGTACACACCAACCCATGCAATTGTTACACGGTGGCGCCAGTGCGGCTTTAATTGAGAGTATCGGATCTATGGGATCTACTTTGCTGCTTAATTTAAATGAAAGAGTTCCAGTTGGACTGGAATTGAATTGCAACCATATTTCCGGAATTAAATCTGGAACGGTGGTGGCAAAAGGCGTAATTGTTCATGCGGGCAGTAGAACCCATATTTGGCAGGTAGATATTAGAGATAAAGCCAATGACAAACTAATTTGTACCGGAAGATTAACAATAATGGTGATAGATAGAAATGGGTGATGTTTTAAAATATCGTATACCAAAACAAAAAATAGTTGCCAAATCGGGAATTTTTAAAAAAACGGATAATATTTTTAAAGAAAACGGATTTTTTGTTTGTGATTTTATCCAAAACAACAAATATATTTTTGAAACAATTGAAAGTTTAAAATCCGATTTTCATTATTCGAAACAACAACCATCATCAATTGAAAAAGAGGAATATCTTAAACAAGCTGCCGATATTATTGAAGTTCTTAAAAAGAAACAACTCCAAAAAATTGTTTACAGTCGCATCAAAAAAATAAATATTGTCTGCTCGCCAATAAATCTGTTTAACCAAATGTGCGAAGATTATCCTTCGTCGTTTGTCTATTTAATTTCATCTGAATTTTTTGGAACTTGGTTGGGAGCTAGTCCAGAAATTTTAATTGAAAGAAAAACAAATTCTAACAAATACCTAACTGTTGCTTTGGCAGGAACCAAATTTTCAGCAGAAAGTGTGTGGGGATCAAAAGAAATAAAAGAACAATTATTGGTAAGAGAATTTCTAGAAAAATCTCTTTTGGAAAATGGTGCAAAAAACTTAACAATCTCTGAAACTTATGATGCACAGGCCGGTAATCTTTTTCATTTAAAGAACGAACTAGAATTCGATCTAAAGATTGATAATTTAAATAATTTAATTGAAACGATTCATCCAACTCCAGCAGTGAGTGGACTTCCACAAAAAGAAGCCGTAAATTATATTTTACAAAACGAAAAACACAAGCGTGAACTTTACACTGGAATAATAGGGATTAAGGGAGAAATTGCTTTAAATACTTACGTTAATCTTAGATGTTGTCAGATTATAGATAATGCTGCATTTTTATACTTAGGCGGAGGTTTTACTTCTGAATCAGATAGTGAAAAGGAATGGGAAGAAACCGAACAGAAATCTATGATTATCTTAAATAGCATAGAAAAATGCAAAATTAGATAGTTATACTTAATTTTGGGACGAACACAAATAAGCAAATGCCAAAAATTTCCGATAAAATATCTGTACAAATTTTAGTTCAAAATCTCAAATTACAAGGTATTTCGCATATTGTTTTTTCGCCAGGTTCGCGCAATGCGCCTTTTGTATTATCGTTTGATGAAGATCCGTTTTTTGAATGTATTGTAATTCCTGACGAGCGGTCTGCTGCATTTTTTGCTTTGGGAATGTCCATTTCACTAAAAAAACCAGTTGCGGTTTGTTGCACATCAGGTTCAGCAGTTCTAAATTATTACCCGGCAGTTGCAGAGGCTTTTTATCAACAAATTCCCTTAATTGTTTTGTCGGCAGATAGACCAAAAGAATGGATAGATCACGGTGACGGACAAACCATTCGGCAAGAGGGTGTATTGAGAAATCATATTATTGCCGATTTAAGTATTGAAGAAATTGAAACTGGTGATTCTGATAAAATAAATTCAAGTCGAAAAAATGAAATTAATCAAGATATTTCTGACATTCTTTCAAAAGCAATAATGAAAAATGGTCCAATACACTTAAATTTTAATTTCTCCGAACCGCTTTACAATCAAATAGAAAGTGATTTAGAAAAGGGGATTTTGAGTTTAGAAGAACCTATTATTTTTCAAAAAGATAAAAACTTTGAAATAGAACAGAACACCAAAATAGAAAGCGCCATTAAAAATTGGAATAGTTACTCTAAAAGATTGATTTTGTGCGGACAAATGCCAAAAGACAATGCATTGCTTCAACAACTTGTTGCGCTTTCTTCTGATGTTTCTACAGTTGTTTTAGTAGAAAATACTTCTAATTTAGTTGATCAAAATTTTGTGCATTGCATTGACAGAACTTTAAATTCTATTGATCCTGAAGATGAAGAATTCCAACCTGAAGTTCTAATTACATTGGGGGGTGCTATAATTTCTAAAAAAATTAAATCCTATTTACGTAAATGCAATATTAAATGTCATATTTCTGTTCATGAGAATTATTCAGAAATGGATACTTATCGACATTTATCGCATATTGTAGTTTTAAAACCTGCACATTTTCTTCTAAAATTGAATGAAAACAACATTGTAAATCTTTCTAATTTTGGTTCTCGATGGAAACAATTGGATTTCGAAATTCAAGAAAAGTCGGAAAACACAATGAAGAATCTTCCTTTTTCTGACCTTACAGTTGTGGATTGTATTTTAGATTACCTACCTGAAAATTCTTGTTTACACTTGGCAAATAGCTCCGTGATTCGTTATGCTCAGCTTTTTGATCCCGTTAAAAGTGTAGATTATTTTTCAAATCGGGGAACGAGTGGAATTGATGGAAGTGCCAGCACGGCAGCCGGAATAGCTTTTATTGAAAGTGAAAAATTAAACGTATTAATCATTGGAGATATTTCGTTTTTCTATGACAGCAATGCATTTTGGAACAATTATTTAACTCCAAATCTTAGAATAATTCTTATAACTAATGGTGGTGGAGATATTTTTAATATCATTCATAAACCCGAAAATGAGAAACAGCATAAAAAATATTTCGTAACTGAAAACAATTTTGAAGCAGAAGGAATTTGCAAAGCATACCATCTTTCATATCAAAAAGTAAATAATATGGAAGATTTAGAATTGACATTTGAAAAGTTCTATGAAATAGATGATTCATTGCGTCCAAAATTGTTAGAAATTGATACAAGTGCGCAAACAAATCATAAAATTTTGAAGGAATATTTCGAAAAAATTCAAATAGTCTAAAGTTTCTCTAAATTTGTTCTTTAAACTTTAAAAAAAAATTAAAAATTAAAATGGATTTTTCAATACTCTTTACTTGGGATGGTATTTTTTATTTAATCATACTATCATTATTAGAAATAGTTCTTGGTATCGATAATATTATTTTCATCACCATTATTACCGACAAAGTAGAAGTCTCTAAACAAAAAACGGCTCGGAACATTGGTCTTATTTTGGCTTTAGTAATTAGATTGATTTTACTTACTGTTGTATCTTGGGTAATGTCAATGACTGGTGTCATTAGCACATTTGGGTTTGATTGGGTATTTTTCGGGCATCCATTTACTGGCCAAAGTTTAGTGCTTTTCTTAGGAGGCTTGTTCCTTATTTACAAAAGTACTATTGAGATGCACAAAAGTGTAAAAGGTGAAGACGAAGTTGTGAGTGCTAAAGCAAAAGGCGTTGCATCGGTAATTTTACAAATTGTTTTGGTGGATATCGTTTTTAGTTTTGATTCAGTTATAACTGCCATTGGAATGACCAACGAATTAGAAAAAAGCACTGGTCATAGTCCCATGGTTATTATTTATATCGCTGTGATTGTTTCAATGATTGTAATGATGTTATTTGCTGGTCCAATTTCGAGATTTATTAACAACCGACCAACAATTAAGATGATTGCACTTGCGTTTTTAGTTAGTATTGGAGTTATATTAATTGCAGAATCGTTTGGTGAGCATGTTCCTAAAGGATATATCTATTTCGCCATGTTATATGCGCTAGGCGTCGAATTTCTTAATATTAAAATGCGTAGAAATAAGAAAGTAGGAGAATGACGCAAGCTGAAGCACAAAGTGTATTAGAAATTGAGAAATATAACGATGTTTTGGATGCTTACGAGGAAAAACTTTTTGTTTTAAAACAGTTTTTTCAAACCAGACGCTTTATTCCATCTGTGATTCAGAGTAAGATAAATAGTTTACATCAACTTGAATTGGCTTTTAAAACATTGCTTCCAAAATCAGAAGAGGGTACGAAAGCCAATAAAAAAGATAAAGACCACAAAAAAGAAAAAGACAGGAAGGTCGAATTTAAAAAGTTGGTTTATAGATTTGATAATGATGTACTCTCAACCTTTGATGAATTTAATTTGGTGACCAACAAATATTTACTTCAAGTTCAAAATTCAAGTTCAGCCAGTGAAATTGAATTAATATTACAAGAAATTTTAAAAATTCAGAAAGAATATTGTTCTTATTGGACAAATTTTCTAGACATTACTGATGAAAGCATCTTGGTGAGCAAAATGCCAGATTTAATGGAAATAAGGATTAGTATCAATGAAATGTGTGCACAAGGTTTTTACCATTTCACTGATTTCCAAAATAAAGAATTGATGCTGTCAGAAATATTGAAGATCGAATCTAAAAGGTTATTTTTGTTGAAAAATCAGTATTATGGATGATCTTTATGCTAAATTGAGGGAACAGTTGGCATTACAAGAATGGCCAGATGTTTATTTGTTTAAATTTATTGTAGAAAACACGGCTGAAAATTTAGCCAAAACCAGCGCACTTTTTACTGATGAGGCAGATGTAGCATTTCATGAGTCTAAAAATGGTAAGTACGTTAGCGTAAGCGCTAAAGAATTAATGATTGATGTTGATTCTATTATCTTAAAATACGAAGACGCAGCAAAAATTAAAGGAATTATAGCACTATGACAGCAATTATCATTTTAAAATTTACATGGACAGGTTTTACAATATCGTTTCTATGCATTAGTCTTGGTTTAATATTGCTTATTCTTGCATATAAAAAGTTATTAGCTCATTTGGGCAAAGGTAAAATCACTCATACAGACTTTTGTGTGCTTTATCCATTGGAAAACCCTAACGTTTCTGGCGAATTGGAATTATATTATACCTGTGAACACTTAATACCTGTGAAAATAAACATACTGAATTCCGATTTAGTGTTTGTGAAAAATATATATGACAAAACATCTAAAATCGGCGGTAACATTATCCGTTGTGATTTGGAAACTTTTGACCTTGGCGATTATTTTTACGAGTTGAAAACCGACAAACAGCGAACAATGAAAAAATTCAGAATTGTTAAAAAAGCTTAGAATGTCAATTTGTCACGAAATATTGAATGGCAACATAGTTGATTAGTGATAGATGTTGCGTAATTTTAAATCACGAAAACTTATTAATTTAATTATAAATAAAAGTATATGGCATTAGAAATAACAGATGCAAACTTCGAAGAGCTTGTAATGAAATCAGACAAACCAGTAGTAGTTGATTTTTGGGCAGAGTGGTGTGGACCATGCAGAATGGTTGGACCAATCATCGATGAGATGCACACAGAATATGAAGGAAAAGCGCTTATTGGTAAAGTAAACGTTGATCAAAACCCAGAAATTTCAAGTAAATTCGGAGTAAGAAACATCCCAACAATTCTTTTCGTGAAAAACGGAGAGGTAGCAGACAAGTCAGTAGGAGCAGTGCCAAAAGCACAACTTACTGCCAAGTTAGACGCTATTTTGTAAGAGAAATTAAAATTCGAAAAAAAATTGGAATCCGTCCCTGCCTAGATAATATGGTGGTGGACGGATTTTTTTATTTAGTAGGTTTATATCTTTTATCTAATTCTCTTGGGATAAAATAACCCTTAATACAATTTGGATTTCTAATTGCAATTTGGATATGATTTTTTTCCTTAAAACCGGCATTTTCATATAAATCCTCACCTTCAAAAAACACTCCTCTTACCGAATCATAATCCTCATTACCTAATTCTGCGTTTAATTGATGTGTAGTTTCAATAACTGCACAATCAAGGTTCCGAAGTAATAACTCACCATTTTTGACAATGTTTTCAGGAATAATTTTTCCGTATTTTTTATGTGATTCACAAAGGAAATTATATGATTCTTTTAAAACTTTTAAATATTCCGAATCCATCAAGTCTAAACAAAATCCTAAATCTAAAATAACTCCAAGAACGGCAGGTTCTGTGATTAAATTTTTTTTACCTTCTGGTGGGTTATGTTTTAAATCTTTCGCAAATTGTAAGGCTCTTTCTTGGTTGTTTTCCCAAAAATAAATACCATTTCCCAACCAATCATATTTATTGTTACTTGGATTTAAAACAATTCCTTTCTTAGAAACGATATTATCCCTTAAGACTTTATCACAACCATGAAAACCGAGTATTAATCCACTTCGTTTTGAATACACCCAATATTATTTAGATTTATAACCTAAAGAAGATACATTTTCTGAATAAATCTTAGTGAGTTTACCTGACGGTGTATTTATTTTAGCCCTAATTAAAAAGTCGGTAGTCAATTTTTCAGAAGACAGAATTCTCTTTGTCAAAGAAGATATATCTTCTAAGTATTTTTTATGTTCTGTTTTATTCATAATACTTTATCAAAATTTACGGTAAAATGACTTTTTATAATAAATCCTAAATAACTCTTGTAAGATACAAAATTTTGACCACAAATATATGGATTTTTTCAATATAGATTTTTCAAAAAAAGAATCTACAATATTTTGCGTGACTTAAATTCCTAAATATTATAAGGTTATTTATTAGTATTCGTAAATAAACAAATTAGCTATCCTTTTTTTATCAAGGTTTTCCTAACTTATTCAATTTATTTGTTGCCAGTGTTTTTATTTTTTTACCTATATCAAGATTTAAGAATCTAGAAAGGAATTCAGTTTTCTCCGTTTTTTGTATAATGTTAATTAACAATCTGTTGTCATCAAAATCTTTTTTATATTTATAACACAAGTCAAACAGTTCTGGCGTTAGCTCCTCGTTTTTTAATCTTTTGGTAAGAACTTCTCTTGTTATTAATTTTTGAGTCCATTCTCCAAACTGCGGCAATTTAATTTTTATCAATTCAAATTGTTCATCTGATATTTTAGTTGAAACGAATAGATTTTTAATTGCTGAACCAGCCATTCGTGCATCAGTATCTTCTTGCGCTAATTCGATGTAATTCTTCACATCTTGATTGCTCAAAACATCTTTTTTTTCTAGCCAGTTTACAAAAGAAGTATAACGGTAGTGTTCCATATTTTGGTCGCCTCCATTTTCAAATTCAGAAATCTGATTTGTCATAATTTCTTCATTCAAAAATTCATAATCGAACCATTTTTCTGTGTAACCTAATTTTAATTTATTCATATTGAGTTCCTGATGATATTTGTATCTTGGGTGTTTTCGTTTGCAAAATTACGGATTTCTTTTTTTGAATGGAGGATAAACAGAAATTACAAAAGGGGGAAAGGTTAGTCTTGATTTAAAAAAATAGAAATTTGTTGCTTGATTGAAGGAATTTTATTTTTCATGACGTCCCAAACAATTATTTCACCAAGGATTTTGAGCATTTGATCAATAACCTTAATGATTTTTAAACCTCCAACCTCTAGAGACAATTTTGGTGTTTCAACTTCATAACATTGAAATCTTTGTCTGTTTAATTTTTCTTGTGATTTTCCACAAATAACATTTTATTTTCCATGTTCTGCTATTTCAGTTTTGCTTATTTCCAGTAAATTACTTCTAGAAATCATCAAAATAATCGCCTCCAAATTATTTTCAAATAAGTGAAGTAATTGCTGATTGGAAATATTCCCAGTCTTAATCGATATTAATTTTTTAGGCTCTTCTTTTAATAAAAAAGATTCTAAAAAATCAATGTCCTTGCTAATTACAATTCTATTTTCTTTTTTAGCCAAAGCTGCTATTTGTTTGTCTGTAGTATTGTTCCTGTCAGGTAATTCTAGCGTATGAATTGAATCAAAACCTTTTTGATTTAAGAAATCTGACAAGAATTTAGGAAGTTGAGCATCTACAATAAATTTCATGAAGCAACCTTATGTATGCTCTTTAAATGTACAAGTTTAGAAGCATATTCTAAACATGCCAAAAAATCTTCACGTTCCAAATCTTGATAATCTAGCAAAAGTTCATCTATTGTCATTCCAGATGCTAGTAATTCTAAAATATTTTCAACAGGATACCTCAGTCCTCGGATTGTAGGTTTCCCGTGACAGATTTCAGAATTAATGGTTATTCTTTTTATAAGATCTTCCATATATTTTATTTTATTCAAATTTAATGAATTTTTATGTTTTCGGTCGAGAATATTAACCAAATAATTATTTCATGAAAATTTCCCGTAATTAACGTGTCTATTGAACTTCAGAACATTTAAACCTTTTTCTGTTTAATTTTTCTAATGATTTGCGCTTTCCTGCTGCTTCCAACTTTTACATTTTTTAAACTAGTTTTCATTTCTAAGATTCTAGAATTTATTGGAAAACTATCAAGATTTATTGTGAAATTGTAAAATTCAGAATCGCTTAATTTGTCTATCACCCTCACAAAACTCTCGGGACTCTCAATAATTATTAGTTCTAGGCTTTTATAGTCAGTTTCACATACGTCAAATGATTCAAGAAATTCTGATATAAATCTGACTTCAATACTTTTAGAATTCAACACTAGCTGTTCGTATCTTGCTAGCTTACTTAATTTAATTCTTTGTATTTCTTCCAAATATTCTTTTTGAAATGTGGAAATTTCGACGTTATAATTAGGGCTACATTGTTCAGAAAAGTTTCTAAGTTCTTTAGAATTTACATCAAGATACTTTTTAAATACAATATTTCCAAATCCAATTTCCATGCGAGCAATATTTTCGATTTCACTTATGTTATTCCAATATTGAGAGCTATTTCTCACTTCATTTACTATTGAATCACAATTTCCATATCTGTAGTAAATTTTTTTGTTCTTTTTTGAATCCTCTTGTCCCAAAGTAGCCAACGAAGCCGTATCAACCTTATTTATCCAATACCGATATTTGAAAAAAGTGTAAGACTCTCTGATATATTGATCTCCAAAAGGAGTAATAATTTGAACGTGCCCAATAATTTTTGCGTTATTTGACAAGTAAACAGAATCACTTTGGGCAAAAGAAAATTGACCGATAAAAACACAGATAATTAGGATAATAATTTGTTTCATTTATAACGGGTTTTTAAAAATAGTCACGCTAATAATTGCGTATTAAATAAACAGTTTCTGTATTAAACTTATTATAAATCAAAGATAACGGATATATTTTCCTTCATTTTTTCTATTAAATCAATTGGCAAAATTCCCACTTTTTTTATTAGTCTTTTGTTATCAATCGCTCTTATTTGATCTATCATAACATCGCAATCCTCATGTAAATTTACCATTCCTTTTTTCAAATGGACTCTCAAAACATTTGCCTTTAACTGAATATTCGTGGTTATAGGACAAATTAAACTTGATGGATGGGGTATTTTGTTCAATAAATTTGTTTGAATAATTAACACAGGTCTGGTTTTTACAGCTTCTGTTCCGATTTGTGGATTAAGATCTGCTATCCAAATTTCATATTGTTTAATCTGCATTGTCTAATTTTTCAAAATCTTCCAAAACACTCATGGAATCTGAGCCTACCAATGCGGATTCAATCTTTAAAGTTTCTTCTAATTTTTTTTCGTTTTTGAACTTTATTATAAAATTCTATTGCCTCGTTTATATATCTATTTCGCGATATCTTAATTCTAGTAAGTATTTTTTCAGTTTCACCAAATATCGAATCATCTATTTTTAACGCTATATTTTTCATATATGTTTATTATATCATAAAGGTATATCATTTTTCTATTTAAATTGCGTTTTTTCATGATTTATTCATCGCAATAATTCAATATTGGTAAATAATCTATCAAACAATTTATTTTTTATAGAATAAAGTCAGAATAACTAGAATTTAAGAGCCGCTAAAGTGCAGTCAAATCAGCAAGATACAGATTGGCAATTGCCTGAAGGTTTACAATTTAACCTACCAAATTCTCGCTACTTTTACATTTTCATTCCGCATTGGGTCGCTAACTTTTACATCGAAGGCTGCGAAAAACTCTGGACAGTTCATTAGCGGACCATTTACCCGAAACATTCCCGGCGAATGCGAATCGTTGGCTATTCGGTTTTTTAATTCTTCGTCTGTATAGTTTATCTTCCACAATTGAGCATAAGAAATAAAGAATCTTTGTGCTGGCGTATATCCTGCAACCATTTTCTTACTTTTGAATTCATCTGTTAACGTATAGGCGTAATAAGATAAGGTTAATCCTCCCAAATCCGCTATGTTTTCGCCCATTGTAAGGTCAGAGTTTACGCAATTACCTTCAATAGGACAAAATCCTTTGTAAGTATCGCCAAGTATTCCAGTGCGCTCTTCAAAAAGTTTTCTGTCGTTTTCTGTCCACCAGTTTCTAAATGTACCGTCGGCGGCAAATTTAGATCCCATATCATCAAAGCCATGGGTAAATTCATGTCCAATGACCATTCCAATGCGACCATAATTTACCGCATCTTCCGCGTTTTCATCAAAAAATGGTGGTTGCATAATTCCTGCAGGAAACGCAATTTCGTTTAGTAAAGGATGATAATATGCATTTACCATGTGGGCTGGCATTTCCCACTGTTGTCTATCTACTGGTTGACCAAGTTTTCGAAGATTTCTCGCAACTTCATCCATTTTGGCCATCTTATAATTTTCGACATAAGATCGGGGTTGAAAATAAACACTGCTGAAATCTGTCCATTTGTCTGGATAACCTAATTTTCTCCCAATTGAATTTAGCTTTAACTTCGCTTGTGTTTTTGTTTCTGCAGACATCCATTCTAAGTTTGAAATTCTTTCATCAAATACTTTTAATAAATTATCAACCATTGTGTTGACTCTGTTTTTGGCATTCTCTGAATAATATTTTTCTATAAAAGCTTTGCCCAAAACCTCACCAATTTCTAAATTCGTAAGTTCGTCTATTGCACGCTCATTTTTAGGTTTCATAACCTTCGTGCCTTTCAGTGTTGTACCGTAAAAGCGAAATTTTAATTTTTCTAAGTCTTCATTTAAATGACTCCCAAAATGATTCATTACTTTGAAAGTCAAATAATTTTTCCATTGATCTAAACTTGCATCTTTGTACAATTCTTCTACTTTCTTAGCATAATCAGGCTGACCAACTATTACTAAATTAAAATCTGGAGCACCGGTGAATCTTTGGTACTCTTTAAAATCAAATGTTTTTATTATTTCTCTAAAGTTTTTATAATCATATTTATTGTATGTGTTTTCTGGAATTCTCAATTCAGCGGGAGCCATCATTGCACTTGCCATTTTTGTTTCAAAATCCAATACAGAATGTGCTTTTTCAATTGCTTTCTGGTCACTTTCACCGAACATCATAAATAATTCAGTTATGTATTTTTCATAAGCATTTCTTATGTCCTCTTTATTATTATCAGTATAATAATCTTTGTTTGGTAAACCAAGTCCACCTTGACTGAAATAAACTACATTTTTATTTACATCTTCTAAATCTTGACCAACGCCAAAACCAAACATCGAAGAAATGCCAATTTTATGCATTTCACCAATTACATTTGGTAATTCAGATTTTTTTTGAATCTTATTTATTTTGCCTAAATCTTCCTCAATTGGAGAAAGTCCTAAATTATTTCGTGCCTCAGTATTCATTTGAGCCGTATAATAATTTCCCAGATAATAATTGTTAGAACCTTTAACAGTCATATCCTTTTGAGCCATTTCAAGAATTTCTGTCAGTTTTTTCTTATTTGCTTGGTCCAATTCATTAAAACTTCCCCATCGCGATTCAGATTCTGGAACCGGATTGTTTTTTACCCAAGTTCCGTTAGAAAACAAGAAAAAATCATCTTGAGGTTTTATAGTTTTGTCGAGGTAAGATAAATCAATAGTTGAATAATTTTTATCCGAACTCATATTACTTGAACTGTCTTTTTTACCTACAGAACAAGCAGTTAAAAGCAAAGCGCCAATTAAATATTTAATTTTCATATTCTGTTTATTAATTATTTTTAATATTTCGTTTAATATTTATATAGCATTTCGACATGAGGAATTTCATCTTCCAAATATTCCTTACCAGTTGTAAGAAATTCATGTTTGTTATAATAATTTTCCAAGTGTTTTTGAGCAGATATTCTAATTGGAACTTTACCAAATTCAGCTTCACAAAAATTAATACATTTTGTCATGAGTTCGTTGCCAATTCCTTTCCCTCTAATTTCAGAGTCAATAACTACTCTTCCAATTGCCACATCAGAATCATAAGAAACACCTTGAGGTAAAATGCGTGCGGTTGCCATCACTTTTCCTTTCCCATCTCTACAAATTAAGTGGTAAGCTTTTTTATCTCTACCATCAAGGTCAAGATAAGAGCAGTTTTGCTCCACCACAAAAACACGCAATCTCAATTCAATAATATCGTGAAACTCATTTGTTGTAAGTTCACCATAATGTTTTATAGTCCATTCTAAATGCATTCCCTTTTATCTTTAAGTATTTATTAAGTAAATTTTAAGTCTATTTTTAAGTCTAATATAAAGTCACAATTCGAATTCAAAAAACATCAATAGTTTTAAGTTTGAATTACGCCAACATTGTAAGCTTTTTCGGCTTTTTTATGATTGGCCATTTCTATTCCCATCGATATTATTTTTCTCGTATCAGCAGGATCAATTATAGCATCTACCCAAATTCTAGATGCTGCATAATAGGGTGATATTTGTTCATCGTATCGAGATTTTATTCTGTCGTACAATTCTTTTTCGGCTTCTTCTGTAATTTCTTCACCTTTAGATTTTAACGATGCTACTTCTATTTGCAGTAAAGTTTTTGCAGCAGATGCTCCGCTCATAACAGCCAGTTCAGCGGTTGGCCACGCAACAATTAATCTTGGATCGTAAGCTTTTCCGCACATGGCATAATTTCCTGCGCCATAAGAATTTCCTATAATTACCGTGAATTTCGGAACAACCGAATTTGCCATGGCACTCACCATTTTAGCTCCATCTTTAATTATTCCACCATGTTCACTTTTACTTCCGACCATAAAGCCGCTTACATCTTGAAGAAATACAAGTGGTATATTTTTCTGATTGCAATTCATTATAAAACGTGCAGCTTTATCAGCTGAATCTGAGTAAATAACTCCTCCAAACTGCATTTCACCTTTGGCATTTTTCACTATTTCTCTTTGATTTGCAATAATACCAACTGCCCAACCATCAATTCTCGCAGTCGCACAAATGAGCGTTTTACCATAGTTTTCTTTATATTCTACAATTTTTGAATCATCAACAAGATGCGCCAACAATTCTTTCATGTCATAAGGTTTTGTGCGCTCAACTGGCAAAACCGAATAAATATCTTTTGATTTGTATTTTGTATTTTCAGATTTTTTCCGATCAAAACCGGCAATTTCTTTGGCGCCCATTTTGTCCATCATGTCTCGTATTGTTTCCAAACATTCATCTTCGGTTTCACAATTATAATCGCAAACACCTGATATTTCTGTGTGCGTTTCGGCTCCACCCAAGGTTTCATTGTCAATTGTTTCACCAATTGCGGCTTTCACCAAATAAGATCCAGCCAGGAAGATTGTACCAGTTTTGTTTACAATCAGCGACTCGTCAGACATTATTGGTAAATAGGCTCCACCTGCAACGCAAGATCCCATAACTGCTGCAATTTGTACAATTCCCATTGAGCTCATTACAGCATTATTTCTAAAGATACGACCGAAATGTTCTTTGTCTGGAAAAATTTCATCCTGCATTGGCAAGAAAACACCTGCGGAATCAACCAAGTAAATAATTGGCAATTTATTATCCATTGAGATTTCTTGCGCTCTTAAATTTTTCTTTCCCGTGATAGGAAACCAAGCGCCTGCTTTAACAGTAGCATCATTTGCTACAACGATACATTGTTTTCCGGAGACGTAACCAATTACTACAACTACGCCGCCACAAGGGCAACCGCCGTGTTCTTCATACATGCCCATTCCTGCAAAAGCGGCAATTTCAATACGTTCTGTTTCCGGATCTAGTAATTTTTCAATTCTTTCCCTTGCAGAATATTTGCCTTTCTCTTTTAACTTTTCAAGTCGTTTTTTTCCACCACCTAAATATACGGTTTGCAATTGTCGCTCGAGATTTGAGATCTTAAGTCGCATGGCATCGTCATTTTTATTTTTTTCTAATTCTTTTTGAGAAATCGACATTTTAAGAAGAATTTTTTTTCGTTTGTAAATATACAAAATCATTCAGTTTTGCTGAGCTCAATTTTACAATTAACAATGAATTGTGTTAAATTTGAATCGTGAAAGCATTAGAATTTTTCTAATTTTGTAATATGCTAGACAGCTATAAACACAAAGGACTGCGAAAAAATCTTGTTGATGAACTTAGAGTAAAAGGAATTAAAGACGAAAAAGTACTGGTCGCCATTAATGAAATTCCACGTCATTTTTTTCTTGATTTAGCTTTTACAAGTCAGGCTTATTCCAACATGGCGTTTCAAATAGGAGCGGGACAAACAATTTCGCATCCTTTTACGGTTGCTTTTCAAACAGAATTGTTAGAAATTTCAAAAGGCGATAAAATTTTAGAAATTGGAACTGGTTCTGCCTTTCAAACGTGTATTCTTTGTGCCATGGGAGCCAAAGTTATTTCTATTGAAAGACAACGAGAATTATTTTTAAAAGCCAAGAATATTGTTCAACATTTTAAGTTCAATCCTAAATTATATTATGGTGATGGCTATGCCGGACAAGAAGTATTTGCACCTTACGATTCTATTATAGTAACTTGTGGAGCACCTTTTATTCCCGAAGCTCTAAAAAGTCAATTGAAAATAGGAGGTAGGCTAGTTATTCCATTAGGTGAAGGAAATGTTCAAAGAATGATAAGGTTAACCAAAAAAAGTGAAGATGAATTTATAACGGAAGATTTTGGTGATTTTAGTTTTGTACCAATGTTACAGAATAAAAATTAACCGTAAAAATTTCGGAAAATCTTATTGTTCTCAATATCTTTTTTAGATTTAATTGAGCCAATTACAATGATTTTTCTAATTTCATAGCGAATATTCATACATGTTAGAAATACAAGATATATCGAAATCATTTTACCATAAAATTGCCTTGCAAAATGTGAGTTTTAAAGTCAATTCGGGTGAAATTTTTGGATTACTCGGTCCAAATGGTGCAGGTAAAACAACGCTTATTAGAATTATAAATCAAATTTTTCAGGCAGATTCAGGTATAATCCGCTATAAAAATGAATTGTTAAAGAGTTCTCATTTGGCAGATATTGGCTATTTGCCCGAAGAAAGAGGTTTGTATAAAACAATGACAGTGCAAGACCATGCCGAATTTTTAGGTCGTTTGCGAGGAATGTCGGCTCAAGATATTAAAAACGCCTTAAATTTTTGGCTAGATAGATTTAACATTCAAGATTGGCGCAAAAAAAGAATTGAAGAACTTTCTAAAGGAATGGCGCAAAAAGTCCAGTTTATTTGTACTGTATTGCACGAACCAAAATTATTAATACTCGATGAACCTTTTAGTGGTTTCGACCCAATAAATGCCGAACTTATTAAACACGAACTCATAGAAATGCGCGCTCAGGGTAAAACAATTATTCTTTCAAGCCATGATATGAAAAGTGTTGAAGAAATTTGCGATAGAGTTGTACTTATCGACAAGGCAAAAAAAATAATGGAGGGCAGAGTGAGTGATTTGAGAAATGAAGGCAGAACTGGAAACTACAAAATTCAGTTTCAAGGAAATATGATAGCTTTTGTAAATGCCCTTTGGATTAATTTTGAATTGGTAGATAAACAAATACTTTCCGACGACAGATTTATAGCAACCGTAGCAATGCGTGGAGAAAATAATTTTGATAGTTTACTACAATCACTAATCGGTGTAATAAAAATTGAGTCTGCTCACGAAGATTTGCCAAGCATGAACGATTTATTTATAAAAGCGGTGAGCGAAAGAAAGGAGATTGCAGATGTCTAAAGTATTTATAGTCGCCAAAAGAGATTTTTTAGAGCGGGTAAAATCACGTTCATTCATTAGTCTATCTATTTTCGGCCCGTTGTTGGTTTTGCTTTTGCTCTACTTTCTTTTCGCATTGGGCGGAAATCATAAAAAACATTGGAACGTACTAATTGCAGACCAATATAAAATTCTCGACAACAAGATTATGGCAAATGAGAACAAAGCCATTACCTATTTTTTTGCCGATGACTACATAGAAATTGAAGAATTTGCTCATGCAAAAAAATTCAAAAAGTTTGATGCGTTAATTGAAGTAAATGAGAAAGTACTTTCCAATAAAGTCGGATTTGTTTTTTACAAAGAGGAGCCTTCTAGTAAAATGCAAATTTTGTTTAGATATCATGTAGAACGTAGGTTAGAAGAGGTCTTAATTCAACGTTTTACCTCTTTGAAAGCGCAAGATTATCGCAAAATAAAACAACCTCTCAATTTATCTTTTAAAAATGCATACGATCCCAAAGAAGAATCTAAGGAGCTAGAAGCTTGGGGCGGTTTTGCATTCGGGGCACTCATTTACATATTCATTTTTCTTTTTGGAATGACAATTTTAAGATCTACAACCAGAGAAAAGTCGAATCGAGTTATAGAAATTTTATTGGCGACGTTGCGACCTTCTCAACTTATGTTAGGTAAAGTTTTAGGAATAGGATTAAGTGCATTGTTACAAATGTTAATTTGGATTTTGGTTATCGCCGGAGGTCTGTTTTTATTACGTAGTACAATGTTTCCAGATGTTTTTGATCCAAAATACGTTCAGGCCATGGCAGATCTTTCTAAAGGATTGGAAACTGGTGCAGATTATTTTAGTAAATTAGAATACAATGCCTTTGTAGAGTTGGTTTACGACCGCATTCAATTTGGGACAACCATATTCTTTTTCCTTTTATATTTTCTATTTGCTTACCTATTTTATGGTGCGTTTTTCATTGCAATTGGATCATCAATGGGATCAGAAAGCGACGGTCAGCAGTTTGTGTTGCCAATAATTTTACTCTTTCTTTTCAGCCTTTATGCAGGTTATCATGCCATATATTTCTCTAGTGACACTCAAAGTAATATCCTGTTTTATTTGCCTTTCACTTCCTCGTTGGTGGGAATGGTTAAACTTTCTGTCGGATTTGCAGAAGGGCAAGGTTATACTATTTATTTGAGTTTATTTGTGTTACTGTTGAGTTCAATTATCATGCTTTTAATTGCAGAACGCATCTTTAAAAATGGCATTCTTCAATTCGGACATCGTCTGCGAATGAGACATATTTTTAAATGGCTGAAAAAATCATAAGTCGTGAGAAAAGCAATAATAGATTTGGGAACAAATACCTTCAGTTTATTAATTGCGGAGGTCAACGGTAATAAAATTATTCCATTTCATTCTGAAAAAGAAGGTGTGGGCTTGGGACTTGGTGGCATTAATGAAAATACAATTTCCGAAGAATCTTTTAAAAGAGGACTTAGAGCCATTCATTATTTCAAAAAAGTTTGTTATGCTTTAAAAGTTGATGAAATAACTGCTTTTGGTACAAGTGCACTCCGAAATGCCAACAATCAGAATGAATTTTCGACAAAAGTAAAGTTAGAAACCGATATTGACATTCATATTATTGATGGAAACATGGAAGCCAAATTAATTTATGAAGGCGTAAAACATAGTTTAGAAGAAGTTTCTGATGGAATAATTATGGATATTGGAGGTGGAAGCACGGAATTTATTTTTTTAAAGAACAATGAACTTGATACTTACCGTAGTTTTGAGATGGGTGTTTCAAGAATTTATCAATCCTATGAATTTCATGATCCATTTAAAAAATCTGACGAACACAGAATTTATGCTTACCTCGACGAAATTTCTGGCGATTTTTTTGAAGAAAAGTCAGCGACAACCTTAATTGGTGCTTCCGGAAGCTTTGAAACTTTTTATGAAATGATTTTCGAGAAAGTTTTCACCAGTCATATCGCCACAGAAATTCCATTTGATAAATTCATGGAGGCAATTGATGAAATGCGACATTCAAGTTTATATGAAAGAGAGCAAAATCCTTTTATTTTACCTATCCGAAAATTAATGGGACCAATTACTGCTGTCAAAATTAGGTGGTTGATAGAAAAATTGAATATAAACAAAATAATAGTTTCGCCCAATAGTTTAAAAGAAGGTGCTTTGTTGAGTTTGGAAGGGTTTTAATGAAAATGGATTAATTTAAAAAAGTATTTCTGAAATTATAAACAAGAAATAGAGGTAATTACAACTATTCACTAACATTTTAAATAATTATAATTTTTTGGAATAAGTGTAAGAAATTCCCCAGCGAATTTAAATATATGCAAAGTATATTTCAACTTTTTCTCAACTTTATTGTTGTTATAGTTTTAATTGAGCAAAAAATATGAGAGCAATTTGGAAAGGATCTATAGGTTTTGGGCTGGTAAATATTCCAGTGAAACTTTACAGCGCTACACAACAATCGAATATTGATTTAGATATGGTTGATATTCGTGACATGGAAAACATACACTACAAGAGAGTAAATGAAGCAACTGGAAAAGAAGTAGATTGGGACCAAATTGGAAAAGCCTACAAGCTCAACGATAAATATATATTATTGGATGATGAAGATTACGAGCAAGCTTCTCCAGAAAAAACTAAAACCATTCACATTGATCATTTTGTAGAAGAGTCGGAAATTGATTCCATTTATTTTGAAAACGCATATTTCATAGAACCTGAAAAATCGGGTGAACGGGCTTATAAACTATTGTTAGAATCTTTAAAAAAAGCTAAAAAAGTGGGGGTGAGCCAGTTTGTAATGCGAACCGTGGAAACTTTGGCAGTCATTAAAGTTATGGATGATATCCTCATTCTTAATAAAATTAGATTTGCACAAGAAATACGATCTCATGAGGAAATAAAACTTCCGACTTCCAAATTAAAACCTGAAGAATTGAAAATGGCAATGAATTTAATTGATCAATATTCTTCCAAATTCGATATTGCTAAGTTTAAAGACGAATATGCAGCATCCTTATTAAAAATTATTAAGAAAAAAGCTAAAAATCCTACGGCAGGAAAACCGAAAATTAAAAAATTGAAAATTGAAAAGAAATCTGATGACCTATTTGAACAGTTAAAAGCCAGTTTAAAAAAATCTTCTTAAATTTTTAAGCATGCAATTGAATAAATATCAGGAGAAGAGAAAGTTTAATTCTACTCCTGAGCCTAAAGGAAAAGTAAGAAAATCATTTAAATTTTCATTCGTTGTGCAACGACATTATGCCTCACATTTACACTATGATTTTCGACTAGAGATTGATGGCGTTCTCAAAAGTTGGGCTATTCCAAAGGGCCCAAGTTTAAAAGTTACTGATAAACGATTGGCTGTAATGACGGAAGATCATCCAATAGAATACGGTTCTTTTTACGGTAATATTCCTGAAGGAAATTATGGAGCTGGTGAAGTAGAAATTTGGGATGAGGGATCTTTTATTCCTTACGATACAAATCTGCCAAAATCTAAATGGAACGCTCATTTTTCTCAACAATTAGAAAACGGAGATCTGAAAATTGTTATTAAAGGAACCAATATCAATGGCGCCTTTGCATTGGTGAGAATGAACGGAAAAGACAGTAAAAACTGGTTACTCATTAAAAAAGCCGATGAATTTTCAAAAAAAACATTCAAAATTGAAAATATTGCTTCGATTCATGTAAAAAACCAAGATAATGTTCAAAAAACAAATGACATTCAAAAATCAGATAAAACAAATGAAAATATTTTGGAAGATGATTTCTTTAAATTAAGCAAACCAATGCTCGCTACAGCTTCAAAATCTACTAAAGTGCGACCAGATTGGATTTATGAAACTAAGTACGATGGTTACCGTGCAATCTCAAAAATTAACGGAGGTAATGTATCTCTTTTTTCAAGAAATCAAAATAATTTTTCAGCAGATTATCCAGAGATAACGAAAGATTTAAGTCGGATTGATGAAAATGTAATATTAGATGGCGAAATTGTAATTCTTAATAAAAATGGAATCAGTGATTTTCAGAAATTACAAAATTTAAAATCTCAACTATCGAATGACAAGTTGAAAAAAGTTGATAATTTGTGTTATTTCGTTTTTGACATACTGTTTCTCAACGGACACAAAATAACAGATTTACCACTTTATGAACGCAAAGAATTATTGGAGAATTTGATAAAAAATTACAAATTCAATTGTGTATATTTTTCTCCTTATATTTTAAGAGAAGGTCAAAAGTTTTTCGAAGATCAAGTTTCTAAAGGAGAAGAAGGAATAATCGCAAAAGATTCACAAGGCAGATATGTAAATGGATCACGTAGTGATAACTGGTTGAAATTTAAAAAGAAAAACACTGTTGATGCACTAATTTGTGGATACACCGAACCACAAAACAGCCGCAAATATTTTGGTTCGTTGCTTTTAGGATTGCCAGAAGGAAAGGAAATTAAATATATTGGCAATGTTGGGAGTGGTTTTGCAAGCAAAGATTTAAAAGATTTATACAATCAATTCGTCGATTTAGAAATTAAAAACAGTTCTTTTCCGGACGATATAAAATTGAGTTACTCCAAAGGAAAAGTACATTGGGTAAAACCAAAATTAGTTGCCGAAATTTCCTATGGTTCCATTACAAAAGACAAACATTTGCGCCATCCAGTTTTTAACCGTTTAAGAAATGATAAAAAATCTCCAGACAAATTCAATTCATTATTGCAAAACGGAAATTCAACCGTCGAAGTTTATGGAAAAGCCAATAATACTGAAGTAAAAGAGGGACAAGCATCAAATAATTCCTCAATAAAATTCACTCAAGAAAACGATGAATTATCGAAATCCAAAGGACCAACAAATAAAATCGACAAAAAAATTAATAAAAAAATTGCGCAAAAGGAAGTTGCTATAAATCTAACTCCACAAATTAAAAACTTAATTTCAAATCCTCAAAAAATTCTATTTCCCGAACTAGGAATTAAAAAAGAAGATCTCGTTCAATATTATCAATCTGTTTCGCAATACATTTTGCCATTTCTCAAAAACCGACCGTTGTCATTGTATCGATTACCCAATGGAATTCATAAAAATGGATTTTTTCAAAAAGACAAAGGAAATTTAAATTTACCCGATTTTGTTGAAACTACCAGTGTTTTTTCAGAATCAAACAACGCGAAAATTGACTATATGCTTTGCAACAATAAGCAAACTTTAGCCTATATTAATAATTTGGCTTCTATCGAATTGCATGCTTGGCTAAGTGCTCTGCCAACGTTAGAAAATCCAGACTTTTTGTTGCTAGATTTGGATCCGGATGGCAATAATTTCGATGAATTGATAGAAATTGCGCATTTCATTCATCAACTTTGTGAAGATATTAAAATTCCCAACTTCGTTAAAACTAGTGGAAAATCTGGCATACATATTTACATTCCGTTGGAGAAAAACACCAGTTTTGAGCAATCTAAACTAACAGGAGAAATTATCATGCACATTGTACATCGCAATTTTCCCAAAAACACAAGTATAGAAAGAGCAACAGCCGCGCGAAAAGGTAAAATTTATCTAGATTTTCTTCAGAACAGGAAAGCCCAAACCGTTGTTGTGCCTTACTCTGTTCGTCCCGTTGAAGCAGCTAGTGTTTCAATGCCAATTCTCTGGGAAACTCTAAAAAAAGGAATTCGTCCTGGCGATTTCACAGTAAATAATGTTCCAGAAATACTCAAAAAAAATGGCAATTCCTGGATAGATTACGGTAAAAAACGCTTGAATATTTCAAAAACAATACAAGATTTGCAAGACCGTTTTACTAAAGATTAAAATTTTTAGGAGCTATTTCCCGCTTTCCACTGTAGTCCCCAATCCCGAAAGTTTTCGGAATTGGGGCGCTGCCATTCCAATCGGGGCTAGTGTATTTCGATTAAGTTTTAAGACAAGATCAATATCAATTATTTGACTTTTAATTTACATCTTCTCCGGAACTTCAGCTCCCAATAAGTGCATACCTTTTTCAAGAATATCTGCCACGGTTTTACTTAAAGCCAATCTAAAGTTTTTAATGGAATCTACTTCTTCACTTAAAATGTAATAAGTTTGATAATAAGAATTATAAAGTTTAACTAATTCAAATAAGTAATTGACAACAAGTGCCGGACTGTAATTTTTTGCGGCCTCAATAATAATTTGAGGAAAGTTGCTAATTTGTTTAATAATTTCTTTTTCGCTTGCGTTAATTTCCGTTTCTTCAAATCCACCAATATTTCCAGCTTTGTTTAGCACAGATTTAATTCTAGCGTAGCAATATTGTATAAATGGTCCGGTATTTCCGTTGAGCTCTATTGATTCCTGTGGATTGAAAAGCATTCGTTTTTTAGGATCAACTTTTAATAAATAATATTTCAATCCACCAAGGGCAATTATTTCGCACAACGCATCAATTTCATTTTTAGACATTCCGTCAAGTTGTCCTCGCTCTTTGGTATTTTCTTTCGCTTTTTGGATAACTTCATCAATTAAATCATCAGCATCTACAACAG
>JBBSUQ010000013.1:0-29123 GCA_038234235.1 Flavobacteriales bacterium | reverse complement strand
GAAAAATAACGCTTGGTTAAATACCAGGCCAAACAATTAAAACACACTCAATATTTCTATTGATTTTCCATAGCAAATAAGCCCGCCACCAAAGGCAGAGTTCAACACAAAGCACAATAATGTCAAGTCTTACTTGACGGAATATTGATGCTTAATTGTTAGCAGCTTACCTTTCTTTTCTTTAGTGGCTGAAAATTGTCTTTTAAATACTGGTGATTTCTTTGTCAATAAGTATTCTCTATTGTTGGTCTTCGGAAATTCAATAAGTTTTTTGCCAAACTCCGGTTAATGAACGATAAACTTTGTCTTTTGAAAAGTCCAAAAGTTTCATCACTATCTTGAATAATAAGGTCGAAAACTTTGTTTTTTATATCATTTTAGATTTTTTTCAATGTTAGTCCAAAACCAATCGCAAGAAAAGCAATAAAAAGTGGATAGATAACATAAAAGGATGAATGAGCAGATGATACTGATAAGCCTAAAGTCAAGAACATATGTAGTGTGGATGTTATAATCATTCCTACAGTTCCGATGATAAAAAATGGATGAAATTTTTTCATTTTGTATTTATTTTATGGCTTATATTAGTTTTAATCGTTTTTCGTTGAAATATTTGTCAAATTATTATTATATTTTTTTAGGTTGCTGCTAACGTTTAATGTATGGTGGGTTTGCATCCCGCAGGGTGCATATGCAATATACATGGTGTTAGCAACTTTTTTCATTCTACATGGTATTCCAATTCGTGGGCTTCATTTGGTATTGGTATCTCCAGTTTCGATATCATTTTATGAATTACAGCCTCAGGAACTTTGTGATCTCGATTGTGATTTTGTTTTAAGAGCTTCTTATATGGTACTTCAACATAAATGATTCTAACTCTTGCTCCATAGTCAACAAAAAGTGAAATCCATTTTCCACGCATTTCTGTTGTAATATTCGTTGCATTGAATACGAACGATTCCCGTGCACGCATGAAAACTTTAGCTTGTTCCTTACCAAGTTGGATTACTTGACCGTTCTTCTTTTTGTCAGTTGGGTCAATCTTATACTCTCTCCGAATATCGTCTAAAGAAAGAATGGGCAAGTCTAAGTTTCGTTTGATATAAGTGTCTTTTCCACTTCCTGGAAGAGCACACATAACATGAACGTCAAACTTCAAATCATCGAAGGGAACATAGTCGGGAAATGTTTCGGGCTTATTTAAGTATAAGAATCTGCCATAGTTTGAGTCGAAATGACGCTTAACTCCGAAACAGTTATTGTCTCTACAAAGCTCATTGAAGAGTTCTATCCGCATTAGTATCTCATCAGCGTCTTGGCAAATCCTACCTAGAATGTCCGCTTGTGCAAGCATTGATAGGTGCTTGGTGTTCACTACTAGACTCGCTTTGATAACTTCCTTGTTCGGGTCTTTCTTTTGAATTGCCCAAAGAGGCAGACCATGGAGTCGAACAAGCTTCGCGATTTGCTCTCTAATCTCAAAAGGAGTAGGAATGTCCATGTAAAGAATAGACCTCGCTGTGAACTCTCCCTTTTTCGCATGCCTTGGAGAAACAATTCTCTCCTTACCATCAATTTCTTCGGTTGTTGTCGTTGACCGCTTCTCAACATCATGTAGCATGGCTGAAGCGAAAAGAATGTGCTGAGATTGCTCATCTAGTTCCTCGAACTCGGGAAGGCCAACCAATGCTTCGACTACCATTTTCGTATGAGTGTGTACGTCACCTTCTGCATGCCAGATTGGATCTTGTGGGACACCTTTCATATCCCGGAACCACTCGAACTGTGATTCAATCTCATTCCAGTTAATCGGTTGATTAGGCTTATATGTAGGGAATTCCCAGATCACTTCTTTTCGGTGTATTCGTATCCAAACCAGCGATGTTTACTGTAATCCAACAATTGAGCAGGCTTCCAAGTTTTTGTCCAGTGGACATCTGTTTGCACGTGCGCACCTCGCACTAGTTTGAATAGGCTGTCAAATTCATTTGGGGCTACTGGTAGATTTCCTGCATTGGTCTTAAAAGAACCTGCATCACGAACTACAAAGCCTTCTGAGCAGGGCTTTTGTGTGTCTGGGTCAAACCCTCCAAGAAGACCTTCAGTTTCTACGCTTTCCTCCCAACTCATTCCAAGATTCGATGTTAGCCAATCTTCGAGGATTTTACCTTCGTGGCCTCCTTCCTTGAAAACCTCATTTAATGGGATCTTAATCTCGATTTGAGGCACGACCGGAAAATCCAATAACGAAGCATAGAATTTCACTTCTTCCCACGACAACCAATTATCGCCTTCGCGCACACCAAAAACGTAGAAATACGACTCTAACTTATTGTATGCAATCGAATGGATGCCATACATGTTCTCTCCAAATATTTCGAGTTCATTGAGGTCGTTCTTTATCAAGTTCCAGCGCTCTCGCATTGGCTTATCCCAAGGATGCTCTGTAGGTGCTGTGTGAGAACGAGCAAAGACACCGCGCTTGTTGAAGCAGTTATTTTGACCATCTAGCTTTTCTGTAATAATCAACTCTTTCATTTTCGAGAAGGCACCAACGTATCCTTTCGGCATGAATCTATCATCCGATGTGGTGCCTAAGCTTATCTCAGCGTGTAGGCTTCTGCAATATTTTCTTAATTCATTCAATGCTATTGGTTGTTATTGTTGCCAACAATTCGATATGCGCTATTGCGCATATCCCCTTTATATTTAATTCAAATTTAACATTTCTATCGGACTTTTAATTGTTTTAAGATCATTTGTTGCTACTTGAGTGTATATTTCAGTTGTTTTACTACTACTGTGTCCTAATAAATTTTGGTTATAACGTAAATCCGTACCATTTTCTAACAAATGCGTAGCAAAGCTATGTCTTAGAATATGAGGACTGATACTTTTTTTAATACCTGCTTTTTTTGAAGCACTTTTAATAATACTCAATACGCTGGTGGCGCTGTATTTTCCACCATGTTCACCTTCAAATAGAAATACTTTGGGTTTCCATTTTGTAAAATAGATTCTTAAGTCGTCCAATACGGATGGACTCAAAATAGTTAATCGATCCTTGCCACCTTTGCTATTTTTAACAAATATCACCATGCGTTTACTATCGATATCTTGAAGTTTTAAATTTAGAAGTTCCGAGCGTCTTAAGCCAGCAGAATATAATAGGCTTACAATGCATTTATGTTTAATGTTATTTGTATTTAAAATTATCAATCGTACTTCTTCCATACTGATAACCTTTGGAAGCGATTCTTTTTTCAATGGCCGTTCCACACTGTAAAATCTGTTGGGCATTTCCTTCACAACTTCATAATAGAATTTAATGCTGTTAATCATTTGATTTACATAACTGTTAGATTTTCCTTGCTGAATTAGTTTTTGTAAATACAAGCGAATTTCCATCTCATTAATCCTCATAAAGTCTGTTTCTTCCTGTGAGTTTATGAACTTTTCGAAGCATTGTACATACGTTTTTACAGTATTATTGGAATAGCGCTTTAATTCCAATTTCAAAAGAAATTCTTCTGGACAAGCTTTGTATCCTTCTTTCAAAATTCGTTTTCGAAACCATTGTACATCGATATCGGAATTTTGAGCATTAATTACGCGTTTTGGAAAAAAATAATTCCCGTTTACCCACGCCACGCCTTTAAATGTTCTGAAAATTAGGTTGATGTTATTATGTGTATTGGGTAAAAAGGGGAGTCCAAATTCTGTACTAACTTGGATGCCAGGAAGACCGTCAATGAAGGATTGTACAATTTTGTCTGGCATATATTGTATGCCAATTGCTTTCTCATTTTCTATCAATAAATGCTTCAATGTAATGGATTTTTGATGCTGCATATTTACAAAAGTCGCTTTGAATTTTGCGAAGTGTGTAAAATATCGTAGATTTAAACGTTTAAATCTACGGAAAAATGGATCAAATATTAACTTGTTTAAATTGTCAAAGAGAAATTATAGGTCGAATTGGTAAAAAATACTGCGACGATTATTGTAAGTCTAATTACCATTATATCAAAAATAAAAACAAGGACCAATCATTTTTTAAAACGGTAGACGGACATTTAAAAACAAATAGAAGAATACTTAAAGATTTTAATAAAGCTGGAAAAGCAACCGTTCGCGAAGAAATTTTAATAAACGAAGGTTTCAATCCAAATTTTTTCACTCATTTTTGGCGTAATTCTACTGGTAAAGCTTATTTATTTTGCTACGAATATGGTTATATGAAAATTACAGAAAACAATAAAACGAAATATTCTTTAATTCTTTGGCAAGATTATATGTCTAAAAAAGGGTAATAATATTTCATTAAAATAGATGCATTTTCCATAGCTTCGCTA
Organism: Flavobacteriales bacterium; assembly: GCA_038234235.1. Taxonomy (GTDB): domain Bacteria; phylum Bacteroidota; class Bacteroidia; order Flavobacteriales_D; family Crocinitomicaceae; genus JBBSUQ01. Next base: position 24,765 of record JBBSUQ010000013.1, on the reverse strand, counting down.
AACCCTGTCACATAAAAGTTCGGGCGATTGCAATATTTGTCACCACAATAATAGATTTTTTAAAGCATATTGGCAAGGATGGTTCTTAAAACTTTTTAACATTTCTTGCGAATTTTAAGTCGGAAGGGGAAGGCGGATGTGTGGAGAACAAATGTTATGTGGTCAGAGTCGTTTTCTAAAACAGTCGCACTCACGTCTTTAAAAATGTCTTTAAAATTGCCAGTTTCAAAAGTGTGAATTTGGTTTTTTTCTAATTTCTCAAAGGTGTGACTTAAAATCTCGGGACTTTCTTTTTCTAGTTCACGAAGTCGTTCTATCTCAATTTCTTTGATGCTAACAATAATGCCTTGCTCCATCAAAACTCCCATAAAATAAGAAAAAGGGTATAAATGTTTTAAATTTTTTTCTTCTGTTTTAAGAAATATATAACCAGGGATCATTGGACTTGTAATCCATTTTTTTCGATCACTCCATTGTTTTAATTCTTTTTTTAAAGGAAGATAGTATTCTATTCCAGACATCCTATCCAACTGCTCGCAAAGTTTGCGTTCAAAGAGTTTTCTACATTTAATTATAAACCAAAACGTCATGTGGTGAGCAGTATTTTTACATTATAAATCTTAATTAAAAAACACAGAAACTTCTTCAATGCTTTTTCTTTCCAACTTAGGCACAAAAGTTTCTTTCGCAGGATATCCTACAGGAATAAGCAAAAATGGCTTTTCATTAGCCGGTCTTTCTAATAATTTAGATAAAAAATTCATAGGACTTGGGGTATGTGTGAGACAAACCAATCCGTTTTGATGAATGGCTTGAATTAACATGCCACTTGCAATTCCTACGCTTTCATTTACATAATAATTTTGCATTTTCTCATTGTCTTCGAGGTCATATATTTTTTTAAAAACTACAATTAACCATGGCGCAATTTCTAAAAATGGCTTGTCTTTATTGGTTCCTAACGGCAGTAAATCTTTCAACCAACGCTCCGACATTCTGCCTGAGTAATTGGTTAATTCTTCTTCTTCGGCAGCAACTCTAATTTGACTTTTCATAGCAGGATTACTGATTGCTACAAAGGTCCAAGGTTGTTTGTGAGCGCCAGATGGAGCAGTAGCGGCTGCTAAAATAATATTTTCAATAACTTCCTTAGGAATAAATTCATCGCTGAAATCTCTTACTGTTCTTCTTTTATCAAATTCTTCTAAAATTTCCGCTGATTTTTCTCTTAAATTTTCTGGATATTTGTATGCCAATTTTACATATTCAAAACCATCTATAAGCTTAATTTCTGTTTTTTTCAAAATGTATGTTTTTGTAAAATATTAATTAATTTTTGGTCTTAAGAAAAAGTGTATAAATTCTATTTTTCCTTCTTTTAATGTTGTGTTTATGGAACAATCAAGGTTGTGTTTGTTTTTTTCTTTATCTAATATACATATTTCAAAATCATTGATATTAGGAGTGTTTAAATTTATTTGACGAATAACATCGTTCACTAAATCCAAAGATTCAGAAGATACAATGTCAAACAAACTCATATTTTCAATTTCTGCTTCGGAATAATTAAAAGCATTTTTCCAAGACTCATTTGCAGATTTTAATTGTCCAGATTGATCGGTACTGTGAATATAATCTTTACTTTGTTCAAACATATCACTGTATCTTTTTTCACTTTCAGCCAATCTTAATTCGTTTATTTTTGAATTATTAATATTCCGAATAATACAATGAAAACCTTGTACATGTTTAGAATTTAATTGATTAGGAATTAACTGTACCAGTTGCCCAACCCAAATAAAATTTCCATCTTTCTGCCTTAATTTCATTTCTTTGTAAGACTGTTTGGTTCTGTCTAAAAAGAGATTTGTGTAAAAATCTTGAATGTTTATTTTCTCATCGTCTGAAACAAGAATGGTGTATTTTATATTTAATAATTCTTCTCTTTCATAACCAGTAACTTCTTTTACAGCGTCATTTAAATAGGTGAAATTGCCATCAACGTCGGTCATGAAAATAAAATCTTTTGCATCATCAACCAATTGTTTAAAATTACTTTCGTTTCTTTTTTGATCGGTAATGTCTCTTGAAATTCCCATTGCACCCAGCATTTTTCCATTCAAGTCAAAAATTACATTTGCAGATAAATAAGATAAAAAATGTCGGTTGTTTCTATCGCGATTGAGAACTTCACCTGAATATTTACCAGTATTCTTCATAGAATTTTCAATTCTCAGGCTATCAGTTAAACTTGCATGGAGTAAAATGGCATCTTTATTTAAAACTTCTTCTCGCTTGTAACCAAAAACTTTTTCTGCAGCCAAATTAAACTCAATAATTCTATTCTCGGCATCGCTCATAATGATACAATCAATGCTATTGTTTAAATAAAGTTCTTGGCTATAATTCAGTTTTCTTAATTTATTTTGCTCTAAGTAAAATATATAAAGCAAGGCAAACAAGACAACAGCAAAGAAGCAGCAACTTATAAAATAGTTAGCCATGTTTTTTTTATTCTGTCGAAGATTATTTTTGAGATTGGAGCTTGAGGCGTATTTATCGTGTATTATTAAGCCCAAAGTTTTTTTAATTTCGTTTACCTTCAAATAAATTTGTAATTCTATTTCGGAACTGTTGTTGTCATGAGCCAAAATTTCTTGTAGTTCGAGTAAATCAGTTTTTATAATTTGATATTGACCAATATTATGGTAGGAGTCGGTATTTAGAAAATTATCTAAATCTTTTTTTATAAGTTTATTTTGTCTTTTTTGAAGATATAGATTCCATTTTTTTGTCTTTGCTGTTAAGGTTTCTTTTAAAAGTTGTTTTTCTAATTCATTGCAAATTTGACTATTTGTATTTTTTAGATTTATGAATAGATAAAGTGAAATACCCACAAAAAATATGGTTAAAGTTATAAAGCCGTAGAAAAATAAATTACCAGATGAGGGTTTTATTTTTTTCATAAATATTTGATTTGTAACATCAATTTTTAATAAATATAGGTTTAAATATCATTGGGTTAATGAAATTTCATCAATAAATATCCACACAGGTTTTCCGGCTGAGATATGCCACTTAGGTAATTCCTCTATCTTTTCGGCGTAAACTTTCACTTCTTTAACCATTTTAGCATCTTCCATTTCGAAGGTAAATGTCATTATTTTAACTTCTTCATCATTTAAAAGGGTAGTGTGTTTAAACTCTTTTTTAAATATGCTGCCATCTTCGCAAATAATTTTAATTACAATTTTTTCAGGAACAAAAACCCAAGATCGGGTATCTTCTAAAAACGAAACACTGATATTTTTTAGCGCAACTGGAATTTTATAATTAACTGACGCATTAAAATCTTGGTCAAAATATCCTTGCCAATTACCTGAACGATAATCCAATTCACCTTTTAAACCATCAATTAATGAATTTTTACCACTAGCCGAATATTGATCGGCAAATTTAGAATTCAATGTTAAACTAATATTATTGTCGGCCTTTATAAATCTATTACAAACCTTATTACCAAAAACCGAATCAGAATTTCTGCTCAAATACATACAAATTTCTTCTGTTTTATTTATTTGAAAGCTTTCGTTGTATGCAAAATATTCAGATTTATCATTTAAACCGCTGTTATAGAATATTGTGTATTCCTGATTATCGATTCTTGGATAGTTAATTTTAACTTCTATTTTTTCATCAAAATTCAAAGTTTCATTTTCAAAATAGGGTAGAGGCACAAAAGATTTTTCTAGTCTTGAAGTTGTAGTCTTATTTTTTAAATTTGAGTTGGGTTTATTGCCCATCACAATTTTTAATGTTCCGCCTTCCATAATTTGTTGATGCGAAATATTAAGAGAATACAATTCAATATTGTTCCAAAATAATTTTTGTATAAATTTGTTTTCTAGACTATTATCTATACATTCAATGGTAAATTTCTTTCCATTTTCTAAAGAAATAATTGAAAAATTATGCAAAGGTCTACCAATCTCATAAATGGGAATTCCTGGAGTGATTTGATATAACCCAATGGCACTCAATATATACCAAGCCGACATTTGTCCACAATCTTCATTGCCAATTAATCCGTCGGGTTTATTTGTGTAAAATTTTGTGAGTATTTTATCAATGTATCCTTGAGTTTTGAATGGTGCGTTGGTGTAGTTATACAAGTACGCCATGTGGTGAGAAGGTTCATTTCCATGCGCATACTGACCAATCAATCCTGTAATATCGGCTTGTTCTCTTCCGCTTAAATCAGATTTGGCAGTAAATAAACGATCGAGCCAAAGTTCCAATTCAAGTTTTCCTCCAATTAAATTTGTGAGATCGACAATTGCATGAGGTGCATACAATGAATATTGCCAAGAATTTGCTTCTGTAAAATGGTGATTAACTTCAGAAGGATTAAAAGGAGCCAACCAAAATCCACCATTGCGTGGTCGCATAAATTTCGTTTGCGGATCAAAATGATTTATAAAACCCATGCTTCTTTTGAGGTGAATTTGATAATTTTTATAAACATCATATTTTTCCAAACCATTTAATTCTAACATTTTAGCAATGCAAAAATTGTCGTAACTGTATTCTAATGATTTTGAAACAGATTCTGGCTCGGCGTTCATTCCAATATATCCTTTTTTGTTGAAAAAATCTTTGCCAAACTCATTAAAATTTGATGATGCAATACATGCTTCTAGAATTTTGTTGTAATCATAATCTCTGATATTCTTGGCATAAGCATCAGCAATTACTGAAACAGAATGAAATCCAATCATACATTCAGTCTCATTTCCAGCAAGTTCCCAAACAGGTAAATCGCCTCGTTGGTCATAAATTCTTTGAAAAGTTTGAATGTATTGATTGGTTCTTTTTTGATCAATTATTGTAAACAGCGGATGCGTGGCTCGGTAAGTATCCCAAAGAGAAAATACTGTAAATTGTTTTTCTTTTTCATTTAATTGATGAATTTTCTCATCATGACCTCTATATCTTCCATCAAAATCAGAAAAAGTATTGGGCGCTAACATTGTGTGGTACAAAGCAGTGTAAAAAATATCTTGATTAGCGCCAGTTATCGGTTCAAAATAAATTTTAGAAAGTTCTTTTTGCCAAAGGGCATTTGATTGTTGTTTAACTTTATTGAAATCAAATTCAGCAATTTCATTTTCCAAATTATTCTTAGCACCGTTCTCATCAACAGCTGATATGCCAATTTTTAAGAGTAATTCTTTTGTGTTTATAGGAAATTCAAGTAAGATTTGATGACGTCCATCTTCATCAATAATTTCAGATTTCACGAAATCAATATTTGTCTGAAGATAAAAATATATAAACTGATTTACAGCCCAAGCCTTCGAACTTCTATGACCGGAAACCGTGTTTGAACCTTCAATTTTCATAGAATAATCCAAAAGTTGATCTCGATAATCTAAATCAATTAAAATATATTTTCTTTTCTTCTCATTTTTGAAATTGTATTTATGAATTCCAATGTAAACTAGTGCTGAAAGTTCAACTTCAACTTCTGAATCATCTAAATAAACTTTGTAATATCCAGGATGAGCCTCTTCATTTTCATGGCTAAAATGTGAACCATAAGGTTTTTTACTTTCGTTTAAAGGACTGTTTAAATTAACCTTTCCGGACTGCGGAATAATTAAAATATCTCCATAATCAGAAACACCAGTGCCTGATAAATGGGTGTGACTGAAACCATAAATGAAATTGTCGTCGTAATGATATCCACCACAACCATCCCAACCGTCCCAACGAGTATCAGGACTCAGTTGCATAAAACCAAATGGGGCAGAGGCTCCTGGAAAAGTGTGGCCATGACCGCCAGTTCCAATAAAAGGATTGACAAATTTGCAATAATCTTCAGGTATTTTAAATTTACTCAGGTCAGTATGAGCTTGGTAATTTTGAAGTCCAATGCTATCAGTTTGTGCATTTAAATGAGAACAAAAACCAAAATATAAAAAGCCAAAAAATAACAAGAAAAAAATTACTTTCATATCAATCAATTTTCCAAAACAAATTGGCTGCGTTACCTAGAACTGCCGCGTTATCAGAATGTAATGAACTAATGCTTATTTCAATTTTGTCTTTATAAATATTAAGAATATTAAATTCCATTTCTTTTTTAACTTTTTCTGCAAAGAAATCTCCACTTTGAGCAAGTCCTCCAAACAATATATATTTTTTAGGATCAGAGAAACACGCAAAATCGGCCAAAGCACTGCCTAAAATTTTAGCGGTGTAATCTACAATTTCAAGAGCAAATTCGTCTCCTTTTTTGGCAAATTCAAAAATTTCCTTGGCACTAGAACTTGATTTTATTAGCGAATTCTTTTTATAAGATGATTCTAAAAATTCAGCACTTTTTCTAACACCTGTAGAAGAAGCGTAGGTTTCTAGACAGCCCAATCTTCCGCAGCCACAAGTTCTTCCATTTGGCACAACTCTTATGTGTCCGAATTCGCCTGCCACACCGTGTGCACCTTCAATCAATCTGCCTTCTGCAAAAATTCCGCTACCGAGACCTGTGCCGAGCGTTATAACAACAAAATCATCTAAACCCTTTGCGCTGCCAAAAAGTTTTTCACCAATTGCTGCGGCATTTGCATCATTTGCAAGTTTGCAAGGCACATTAAATTTATCTTCTAACAAACGACTTAAAGGTATTATTCCTTTCCATTGTAAATTGGGAGCAAATTCTATATTTCCAGTCATGCAGTTGCCATTTGGAGCGCCTACACCAATGCCCATTAAGTGCTTTGAACTGTCTTTTTTACTAATATCGTTGTATATATCCTCTATTAAAAGCTCGGCGGTTGCATATTTTTTGGTTGAAATAGAGTTGGCATATAATACTTTACCGGATTTATCTACCAAACCATAAGCCGTGTTGGTGCCACCGATATCAATTCCCAACGCAATATCATTGGTGATTTTACTGTTTATTATTCCAGAATTTTTATCAGAATTTTTATCATTACTTTCCGCAGCAGTTTCCATACGGTAAAGAAACAAAGATTAAAATAAAAAAAGAATGCTTTAAGTAATTTTATTTTTGAAGCTACTTATCTTCCAAATCTAAAATATTCTGATAATTCGTTTTCTTTGTCTTTTAAAAGATCAGATATTATTTGCATTCCAATTACAGAAAAAGTTATACCATTTCCACCGAAACCCAAAACGAATAAAGTATTTTTAAATTTTTTATGTTTTCCAATGTAAGGTAAGCCGTCTTTGGTTTCACCAAATGTTCCTGCCCAAGCAAAATCTCTTCTAAATTTATATTCTGGCCATAATTTGTTTAATTTCTTTTCTAATTTCTGAGCTTTCTTTTCTAACAATGCATCTCGTTTTCCTGCATTCTGGAAATCATCATCTTCACCACCAATTAAAAATCTATTATCGTCTGTGGTGCGCATATAGAGATATGGTTTGGCTGTGTTCCAAAATAAGGTATTGTTAATTTCAGATTGATCATCTTCGTAACGCTCGCCAATTATGGCATAAGTTGACATCAAATCGACAATTTTCTCTTTAATAATTTCTGTAGCTTCATAACCATTACAAAAAATAATCTTTTTTGCTTTTATGGAATTTCCGTAATTGGTTTTTACTTCAACACCAGTTTTTTTGTACTTAATTTCTTGCGCTTCAGTCTTGTCGTAAACTTTTAGACCTTTTTTTGAATTGTAGTCCAATAAATCATGCGCCATCCTGAAAGCATCTATACTTCCTCCTTTTTTAGACAGTATTCCTCCTTGGGAGTTGTGCAATTTATATTTTTTTTCAATTACTTCAGGTTCCAACCATTCTACCGGAAAATTGTGTTTTTTGCGACATTCATATTCTTTTTTTAAGTCTGGGATGTCTTTTTTTGTCCCAGCAAAATACAATGAATCTTTCATTTCAAATCCAGCTTGAGAAAATATTTCTCTACTTAAATTTTGTAAAATATCAATTGAGTCTGAACACGCTTGATAGCATTTAACTGCTCCTTCTTCTCCAATCATCTCAATTAGGTCACACAAAGGTGTATCAATTTCATACTGTAGCATTGAAGTTGTTGCAGAAGAACTTCCATGTGCAATTTCCCTCCTATCAATAAGTACAGTTTGGTAACCCTCTTTGATGCACTGATGGGCTATTAAACTACCAGTTATACCTCCACCAACAATTAAAATTTCGGTATTTAGATTTTCTGTGAGAGAAGCATAAGATTCTATAATTCCATTTTTAACCAACCAAAATGGCTCACTGGATGTCAATTTTTTCATTAATTTAAAGTAATTATTTTAGAACTTTTTAGAACATTTTTATAACACTTAATTATGAAATTAGTTCGAGACTCGTTTAAAAATATCTATTTATTTTGAATTTAGTTTATCTCAATTTCAGTGCATAATTGAATGTCGTTTATGAGTAACATTATTTTTAGAATTTTAAGCATAGAAAATCAATTCAACCTTTGGAGGAAGATTTACCATTGACAATTTTTGAAGGAAGTTGTGTTTATTTTTAATATTTCAACTTCTTTGTATGGAAAATTGTGGCAATTGTGAGGGGAGGAATGGAATTTTGGCTTTATTGGTGTGAGAGTTAAATACTTTTTTGAAAATTGATGTTAATTCGAGAGGAAATTTGAGATTAACACAATATAAATCAAATATTTACTTGTTTTTAGCACCGTGCCTAAAATTCACCTTAAATCCTCCAAATTCCAAAAAATATTAATGCCCATTTCTCCAATTTTTCCCAAATAACCTTCATTTGAACGCTGTCAACCGCCAGAACCTTTAAAATCTTACTCAATTCAACACCAAGTATTTTCTTACTCCAATTATCATCATTCATCATTTCCAATTTGGCATTTGGAAAATCTAAAGTCCATCGTTCCTCAACTCCTTTTAAAAATTTATCTGGTTCTCCTTTTAGAAAAATAAATACCTCAGAATTCTTAACATAAAAACAGTATTGTTCAATGATATAAACTCGAATTCCGTTATGAAAACCTACTGCGCAATATTTGCTTGTTCTAAAACCTTTGGCTCTAAGAGCATCCAAATCTGCATGTATTTCGGTTTTATTCGGACCGATAAGAAAAGACATAATCTCATAATTCTTTTTCTCAAATAAATCTAAATCTCCACATCTAAAACTTAATTGTTTGGATTTGGTCTTGTTATATTTAAATCTACAAGATTTCTTGCAATACCTTTTGGTATCTAGTTTCCCGAAAACGGGTTTGTCGCATGCTGGACAAGCATGACCTTTTGCTAATAATTTATACATCTTAATTGGTTTAATTAATAAATGATGCATCAAATATAATATTTTTATTTTAATTATATTCGTTTTATTAAAAATTAATCAATTATTATTTTTAAGTGGACGGTAAAAATTTAAAAAAAATTAAGGACTTGTATATTCACGAAATTATAGGTTGAAAATATTTTCGTAAATAATTACGTGACAATGTATATTAGAGAACGGAAATGGATTAAAAGTTGAATTTGAACTAAAATTTTATTTAATTCAAAAGTTGAATTTCTTGTTTCTCGTGATTGCTTTTTATAAAAGAGTAAGCGGCATTTTAAGAATTAAACTATGTCAACCAGCCAATTATCTTTTAATTCAGAAACTTTAGTTATTGTATTGTCATAAATATTCCAGCCTTTAAATTGGTCTTTATCATTGTAATGAATGGTTTTCTGTTCCCCATCTTTTTCAACAATGACATTTAATCGATTGAAAAAATCTAAATCAATTGTTTGACCGATTGCTTTCATTTTTTTGACGGAAGAATCTATCGAACAGCCTGTTGCATTTGCTTTAATTTCATCAACTGCAATGAGTACAAACTTATTTTTATAGATTTTGTAATCCGCAGTCAATGCTTTGCCATGTGCATTCCAACCACTTAGAAATGTATTTAATTCGGCTTTAATAAATTCTTGCTCTTGATTAGATATTTCTCTATTGCTTTGGTAAATCCAAAGTTTAGCAGACGGATCAAAATTTTCAAACAATTCCATTTCAGACATTTCTAATTCAACTAATTTTATTTCAATATTTTAAATTATAAATCTGCAGCATTTGCAATTAATTCTGCCACATCCATAACTGTAATATTTGCCTCTTGATTTGTGTTTTTAACGCCATCTGTCATCATTGTATTGCAAAACGGACATCCAGTAGCTATAATCTCTGCATGCGTTTCTATGGCTTCTTCTGTTCTTTCGATGTTAATTTCTTTTTTTCCAGGCTCAGCTTCTTTAAACATTTGAGCACCACCGGCTCCACAACATAATCCGTTCGATTTGCAACGTTTCATTTCAACCAATTCGGCATCTAACTTTTCAATCAATGCTCTTGGCGCTTCATAAACATCGTTTGCTCTTCCTAAATAACATGGATCGTGAAAAGTAATCTTTTTCCCTTTGAAGGTTGACCCACCTTCTAATGCTAATTTCCCTTGATTTATTAAATCTTGTATAAGTTGTGTGTGGTGAATAACTTCATAATGTCCTCCCAGTTCCGGATATTCATTTTTCAACGTATTAAAACAATGCGGACAAGCAGTTACAATTTTCTTTACCTCATATCCATTTAAAACTTGGATATTCATCATTGCCTGCATTTGAAAAGTAAATTCATTACCTGCTCGTTTTGCAGGATCGCCAGTGCAACTTTCTTCGGTTCCTAAAACTGCAAAATTGATATTACAATGATTGAGTATTTTAACTAATGCTTTGGTGATTTTTTTAGCTCTATCATCAAAACTTCCAGAACAACCTACCCAAAATAAGATGTCAGCTTGTTCTCCAGCAGCCAATTTTTCTGCCATCGTAGGAACTTTTAATATTGTATTTTCTTCCAATTTATTTGGGTTTTAAATTTTGAAATCTGAATTTCACTTATATAACTTTATGCTTCGTCTTTCCATTTTAATCTGTCTGCTTGAGAAAATTGCCAAGGAGCACCATTGTTTTCAATATTGGTTAACATTCCCGCAATTTCAGTTGGCATTTTAGATTCTTCCATCACCAGAAATCTTCTCAAATCTATAATTATAGAAAGCGGATCAATATTTACCGGACATTCTTGCACACAAGCGTTACATGATGTACAAGCCCATAATTCTTCAGCCGAAATATAATCGTGTACTAAAGATTTTCCGTCTTCATAATCTTTACCGTGCTTTCTTTTGTTTTTTCCGACTTCTTCAAGTCTGTCACGGGTATCCATCATAATTTTTCGTGGCGAGAGTAATTTTCCAGTAATATTTGCTGGACAAGCAGCTGTGCATCGTCCACATTCAGTACAAGTATATGCATCCAAAAGATTTTTCCAACTTAAATCTTGCACATCCTTAGCTCCAAAAGTTTGATGAACTGGTTCTTGACCTTCGGGAGGCGCTGCATAAGGATCTGCCGCAGGATCCATCATTAATTCTACTTCCTTTCTTACAGATTCAAGATTATTGAATTGTCCTTTTGGTTTTAAATTGGAATAATAAGTATTTGGAAACGCCAATAAAATATGGAAATGTTTAGAATAAGGTAAATAATTTAAAAAAGCAAAAACAGTCATAATGTGTCCCCACCAACCAATTCTCTCAATTGTATGTAATGAATTTTCGCTCATCCCATCAAATAACAATGGACCAACCCAAGCAGTGAAAGTAAAACCATAAGTTCCTATTTCTCCTTCGTGACCATGCACCAAACCTCGATTATATAGAACTTCATCTGCGCCATTCATCATGAAAATGAAAGTGATGAGAATAATTTCACCAAAAAGTATAAAATTGGCATCTAGCTTAGGCCAACCAGTTAACTCATTCATTGACAAACGAGGAATTTTTAATAAATTACGTCTTGCTAAAAATGCAAGTGTCGCAACGAATGCCAACACTGAAAGTATTTCAATAAAAGAAATAACGAAAGTATAAAAACCACCAAGCGCTGGACGAGAAATACGATGAGTGCCAACTAACCCATCAATGAAAATTTCGAGAAGTTCAATTTGGGTTATAACAAAAGCGGCGTAAATACAAAAATGTAATAAAGCTGGAATAGGTTTTCTGAACATCTTTTTTTGTCCGAAAGCCACCAAAAGCATTGTTTTGATTCTCTCGCCTTTTCTATCAGAATGATCAAGGTCTTTGCCAAGATTTATATTTTTCCGAATTAAATTGCAATTCCACAAAAAGAAACCTAAACCAACAAGAAGTAGTGCTCCAAAAATTATAGTATTAATCATTATAAAATTTTAATTTTCACCTACAAGTTTAATAATTAATTCTCGTATTATTAGTCTTTAATCAGGAGTTTTTTCCAAAATTTCTCTCATTTTTCGCTCTTCATCTGGTGTTAAAGTAACTCCTTTAGTTTTGCGACCGACCACTGAGAAATTAATATATCTTTCAGGATGCAGTTGTAAATCGTTAATCAAATTTTGTAAGGATGCATTGGTTTTTATGAGCTCGTTGTACAAAGCTTCATCTTTAAGCAATTTTCCTAAGGTTCCGTTTCCGTTTTCAACTTCGGCGAGTACATTGTTCACTTTATCCAAAGATTGTTTTGCTTTTTCAATCGTTCCTTTAAAATCTGCACTAACCATATCGTCGGTGATTTTTTTGGTATTGCCTATAATTGCTGAAACTTGAGCGTTACTTTCTTTCAGATTTTTAGAGATACTTTCAACATTAACCATGATCCTTGAAAAATTTTGTCTTTCTTCTTGAACCATTAATTCTACTTCTCTTGCAACGTTTCCGAATCTTGTAATCGCTACTTGAACTTCATTCATACTTGTTTCTATTGCACTTGTGGCTGAGGTATCCCAGAAAGCATTAAGCGAAGTAACCATTTTATCTACAGATCCAGCCAAATGCTGTACTTTATTCATAATGGGGTCAACATAACCTTTCAGTTCTGTGGCAATATCTGAAGCAACTATTCCCATTATAGTATCTCCTGGTTTATAATTGCCCATTCCGAAACGTTCTGTTTGCTGAATAAGCATTCCTTTATTAAAGAAATCAATAGCTCCAACAGTAATGTCCCAATCTTTTGAAAGTTTAAAATCAGACTCGGTAATATTAAAAGAAATGAGAACTGACTTTACAGAATCTGCTCCTTGTTGAATATCAACCGAAACGACTTTACCTACAGCAACACCATTAATCATTACACTACTTGAAGGTGTTACGCCGCCAGAATTTGGAAAATAGGCGTAATAACGATCATCACCGCCAAAAAAACTATTGCCTTTCAAAAAATTGATTCCTGCTATGAGTAATCCTATTGCAACTAGGGCTATTAATGCTGTTTTAATTTCTTTTGACACTATTTTGTAAGTTTATTTTTTTGCTAATTTAATAGCTTTTTCTAAACTAATGCGCTCTCCATTTTGAAAAGCTACCACAAAAGCATGTTGAAAACCGTCTTCTCTCATTTTATTTTTCAACTTATTTGCTTCATCTAAATCATTTTCAAAAGAACCTACAGTATATTTGTAAAGTCCATCTTGTTGATATTCAGATACTTTGTAGGCTTTAAATTTGCTAGCTGTGAGTGAAATTCGTTTTTCCGAAGTTTCAATTTGTACCTTGAAAACTATTTTATCATTATTTACAGAATTATTTTCTTTAACAATTGGAGTATTCGTATTAACATTAATTGTGCTATTCTCTTTTTCAACTTTATCGCTTATTGGCAAAACTATTTTAGATGGAACATAATCGATTCCTTCAATTTCACTTTTATATTTATCAAAAGCGGTAAACATAGAATTAGCCATTTTAATTTGATTTTCATCTTTTCCTAGAAATTTTTCTTCATTTCCATTGGTAAGAAAACCTGTTTCAATTAAAACACTTGGCATAGTTGTTTTGTATAAAACTAAAAATCCAGCTTGTTTTACACCTCTGTCGTATCTTCCCAAGGTTTTAAATTCTTCTTGTAATTTTGAAGCAAAGGAAATAGATTGATCTAAAAATACTGAAAGCTGAATTCTTCTTGCAATTATAGCATCCGGACTTAAATCAAAATCTTTGTATTTTTCTCCTTTATCGTCTTCAAGATAAATGGTACTGTTTTCTCTTTCCGCTACTTTTTCCTGAGATTCTGTTCTGTGCAATCCTAAAACATAAGTTTCAGAACCATAAGCCGATTCACTAGCTGCGTTTGCGTGGATACAAATAAATAAATCGGCATTGTTTTTATTGGCAATTTTAGCTCGTTCATCTAATTCCACAAAAACATCTTTGTCTCGGGTATAAATTACTTTTATTTTAGGGTAATTTTTTTTAATTAAGTCGCCTAATTTTAAGGCTATCGAAAGACAAACATCTTTTTCATTTGCAAAAGAACCATGGCACCCAGGATCTTTACCACCATGTCCGGCATCAATTACAACTGTTTTTATTGTGCTCATGTCAATATCCAGTTTAAGTGGAATATTAACTGATGCTCTAATAAATAGGCAAATAAGAAGGACAATAGATATAGGCAAAAGAATATTTTTTATGCGCATAACTCTATTCATGATGTAATTTTTTAGTTTTGTATTCGTATTAGTACAAATATACAATCCGTCGTTGCTCAAAAAACGTTCCATATCTGGAGTTTTCTTCTATACATTGTTAATAATGTGCATTGTTAAGTCTGTATCCGCAAATTGCTATGGACAAGACACTTTGTATGTTGAAGATAAATCGCTTGATTCTCCAATTATATATGGAGCAAGAGATTCTATTTATGTCGATTTGCGAAACAATCTTATTTTTCTTTATGGGGAAGCTCGTGTTTCTTACGAAGAAACTACACTTGAAGCAGGATATATTGTAATCGATTTGAAAAAAGAAGAGGTTACTGCCACTCATTTATATGATAAAGACAGTAATAAAATTGAATTACCCACTTTAAAAAGCGATCAAGAAGATGTCACTGCTTCTTCCATTAAATATAATTTCGGTACTGAAAAAGCCTACATAAAAGATGTGCGGACAAAACAAGATGAATTTTATCTTTACATGGAAGTTGCTAAAAGACAGGCCAATGAAGAAATTCATTTTAAAGGCGGACAGTTTACAACCTGCAACTTAGATGAACCTCACTATCATTTTCAATTAACAAAGGCAGTTTTAATTCCCGAAAAACGTGTGGTTTCTGGACCAATGAATCTTTGGTTAAAAGGTGTGCCGACTCCACTAGGGTTGCCATTTGCGATAATTCCTCAACAAAAAGAAAAGACCAAAGGACTTATTTTTCCGAATTTTGTGCCCATTTCAAATTATGGCTTTGGTGTGCAAGATTTAGGTTTTTACATTCCGATAAACGATAGTTTGCAAACCACTTTTTATGGAACTGTTTTTTCAAGAGGTACTTTTGGAATTAGAAACAATACCGATTATCAAATAAGGTATAAATTTTCTGGAGATGTGGATCTGCGCTTTGATCTTTTTAGACTTGGTTTTCCAGATACTACAACCGCCAAAAAAGTTTCTGTAGTTTGGTCGCACCGCCAAGATCCTAAAGCCAATCCGTTTTGGTCTTTTAATACGAATGTAAACTTTCAGTCGGATAGTGATCCAAAGATTAGCACAAATCCCATAAATCCTCAATATTTCAACAATACAATATATTCTGATATTAATTTACAACGCAATTTTCCAGGGAAACCATACAGTGCTGGAGCAAAATTATCTGTTAGGCAAAATTCTTTGGACAGCACAGTAACATTAAACGCTCCAACTGTCAATTTTAATGTAACTCGAATTAAACCGTTTAAAAATCTTATTAAAAAACAGAATAAATGGGAGATCATTAAACAGTTTTCTTTCAATTATAATTTTGAAGGTAAAAATTCAGCAACATTTAATAATGCTTTACTGCGAAATGGAGATTTTGATGTATTAGGTAAGAAGTTCGTGAATGGATTTAAAAATAATTCAACGATTCAAACTAATGGCAGTGCGTTTAAGTCAGCATTAAAAATAAATCCAACAATTAATTACAACAATACAATTAATTTTCAACAGACAAGATTGATTTTTGATCCACTCCTTAATAATTCTGTGAGAGATACTGTTTACCAACCAGGCTTTGAACAAAGTTTGTCTGCCTCATTAAATCTTACAACAGTTTTGTATTCTTATTACCGATATGTTGGGAAACGGAAGCCTATTTTAAGACATTTGGCAACGCCCACACTTGGTTTTACTTACGTGCCAGTATTGAGCAATCCAAGGAGAGACCCAGTTGGTGTTAATATGGATATTATTGAATATTCGGTTTTTCAACAAAGTGCTTATAACTTAGGAATTCAAAGAGAACAAGCCTTAGTCAATTTTGGACTATCGAATACGTTTGAATTAAAAAGATTGGATGACAAAGACACAATTACCGGCTTTAAAAAAACCAAAATAATTGATCAGTTAAGTTTTAATGGTGCTTATGATTATTTAAAAGATTCAATGAAATTATCAAACATTTCAACAAATCTCAGAATTGCTCCTACCAATTATCTCAATTTTGTTGGCAATGGTATTATTTCGCCTTATGCCAGTAATGACAGCACTGGCGCAGCAACGAATGATTATGCAATTTCTAAAGAAGGAAGATTGGGGAGATTTATAAGTACAAATCTTACAACAACAATTACTTTAACTTCTAAAGAAAGCAGAAAAAAAATTGAAGAAAACAAAGAAATTTTTGATGAAGTTTGGGATGCTGACTACCAATATTTTGCACTGCATCCCGAAAGAGTAATTGATTTTGATATTCCGTGGAAAGTAAATCTTTCACATGTTTATTCAATTAGCGCCAATCAAAACAGAACATTTACAAATCCTGACAGGCAATTTTTTGTGCAAACTTTGGCTGTAAATGGTGATGTCAGTTTTACGAAAAGATGGAAAGCAGTGGCTACAATGAATTTTGACATTAAAACATCTAAACTGACTTATACACAATTGGCTTTTTCACGAGACATGCATTGTTGGGCGCTTGACTTTACTTGGACACCGCTTGGAGGCAATCAATCATTCTTGTTTCGACTGCGTGCAACATCGGCTTTGTTTCAAAATGCTAAAATTAACTTTACAAAACCACCGTTATTTTTCTAGCTATAAATGAAAAAAACATTTATTTTAGCCAAATATATGTTGAACAACGATATTAATTTTTCATTCAGTAACAATTTAAAGCCAGAAACTGGTTGTCTTTTGTTATCAGATCCCTTTATGAGCGAAGATTATTTTGAACGCTCTGTTATATTTTTATGTCAGTACAGCGAAGAAGGTAGTTTCGGATTTATCTTAAACAAACCCGTTGAGGATAATATTATTGACAAGGTTATTTTCGGAGATTTGCCAAATCAAATTTTCGGAATAGGAGGTCCAATAAACACCGATCAGTTATTTGTATTGCATTTATTGGGCGATGAAATTAAAGATGGTGAAAAAATAACCGATAAGTTAACCTTGGGTGGAAATTTTGATGATATTAAATCGAAAATAATTGAAAAAGCTGCCAATCATAACAAAGCTTTAATGTTTTACGGTTATTCAGGTTGGACCACTGGTCAATTGGATGAAGAAATTGAGCGAAAAAATTGGGTTGTTTTTAAAGATTTTAAAATTGACGATTTATTTAAGAAAAACCAAAGTGAGATTTATAGCACTTTCATGAAGAAAATGGGTAAAAAATACGAACTGTTAAGTTTGGCTCCGCTTAACCCTAATCTCAATTAAAGCATATTTTGAAAGACAACAACTCACAAATTACACTCGTAGTTTTTTTTGAGTTTCCCAAATTTTGGCAAGCTTATCTGGCTTTTTCGACAATGG
This sequence comes from Flavobacteriales bacterium, assembly GCA_038234235.1. Lineage (GTDB taxonomy): Bacteria > Bacteroidota > Bacteroidia > Flavobacteriales_D > Crocinitomicaceae > JBBSUQ01. The sequence continues at coordinate 6,890 of JBBSUQ010000013.1, read as the reverse complement.
GAATGAAGAAATTTTTTAAAATAAAATCTCAATCTCTTTTGTTTGGTAAAATGTTTGGCAATGGTTCAGGCATTGGTTTCGGATATTTTCCTAATTTCAAACAGTATTCAATTTTAGCAGTTTTTGAAAATTTAAATGCGCTTAATTTATTTTTAGAAAAAGACAAATACTATAAATGGATGTGTAAGATTTCGGCTCATCAAAAAATTTTAAAACTATTAGCAAACAGATCGGTAGGAGTTTGGGATGGCAAAACAATTTCTCCAGAAATATCAGAATTCAAAAGTGAGAAAATTGTAGTTTTGACTAGAGCAAAATTGCGATTAAAGAAAGTGAAAGCTTTTTGGAAAAAAGTACCACAGACAAATAAAAGTTTAGCAAATGTTGGTGGAAGAGTTTTTAGTGCTGGCATGGGTGAGTGGCCGTTGTCTCATCCAATTACCTTTAGTATTTGGGAAAATGAACAAAAAATGTTGCACTTTGCATACGAAGAAGCTGCACATAAAGATGCTATAAAATCTGCACGAGAAGGGAATTGGTTTAAGGAAGATTTATTTGTTAGGTATTCAATTTTAGAAGAATATGGATTTTAACATGTATAATGGAACTAAGTACTAAGATTTTTGTTATTTAAATGAGTTAAAAAAATATGCAAAGTAAAGAAGAAGAAAAATTTATAAATCCGATTGACATTGATAAAATCACGGAGCATCCTCATATTTTAGAATACCCTCACCATGCAGGAAGCGCTTTGGTTAAGCCAGAAGACAAAGGAAAATTAAAAAGCAATGCTTTAAACGCGATGGATTTGCAGACAGATATGCAACTCAATCAAATTTACGAGCAAATGCAATTGTTAGCCAGTCAGGCAAAGAAGCTCTCAGATCGGAAAAAGATTTCTGAAATTATTTATCAATCAGAAATGAGATTTCAGCCATTAATTAATCATATTTACCATCTTTATCAAACTGGAGAAACTGAAAAACAAACAATTCTCAGTTTAATTGCCAAAAACGAATGGGGTAGGAATAATACTTATGATTACATTGCAACTGTGAGATTACTCGCGGATCATACTTGGGATGTAATTGAAAAGTCAGAAGAATTTGATTTTTAAAAATTAACTTCGGAATCAAATTGAGATAATAAAACATTATAAAATAAAACATTATAAAATAAAAACTTAAAAAATAGAAAATGATAAAATTAATTGAAGAACAGAATGCAGACATGAAACTCAAGTTATATGACATTCCTGCATTATTTACTTTGTATGCCATGAACCACAACGGACATCTTTCAGACAAAGAAGAAAAAAAGGCTTTGGAAATATTGCATGTAGAAACTTATTCTGGTCATCCGGAATTGAAAGCATATTTTCATGAAGTTGAGGTGAATTTTCTTAGAAGACTGCACATGTATGATGAACAATTGTCTGTCAACAATGAAAAACGCCATGATGAGATAAAAGAAATTTTGCATTCTACACAACCATTTTTTGAAAATCTAGATAAGAAGAAGCTCGATAACTTTGCAACAGCTATTAATACTTTTGTTGGAGAAGTAGTAAGATCTAACAAACATATACTATCTGATTTTGCTATGCCAATATTTACTCAATATTTGGAAAAGGTCAATAAAATCTTATTTAGAGAGGTAGTTGGTTTGCCAAAAAAGAATTAACGGATTTTAACATAGGACATTAAATCTAATACTTTAAATATTGCGTACGTTTGTTCAGTAATCTAATTGTATAAATACATTGATTATCTTAAATAGTAAATTAAAAACCAAAAAAACAAAAAAATGATGAAAAGAAAATTTTTAACATTCGCAACAATCGCATTGTTCAGTACTTCTTTATTAGTTAGTTGTAACAACGAAACTGAAGCAGAAGAAAACATGGAAGAAAACATGGAAGAAGCTGAAATTCAGGAAGAAGAAATGGTAGAAGAAGAGACTTATGTAATGGTAGGTAACGCTAAAATGGTTCCTTCTAAAGATATCGTTGACAATGCAATGGCAGCAGATAACGTTACAACTTTGGTTGCAGCAGTTAAAGCAGCAGGTTTGGTTGAAACATTGAAAAGTGAAGGTCCTTTCACAGTATTTGCTCCAACAGACGAAGCTTTCGGAGCTTTACCTGCAGGAACAGTGGAAAGTTTGGTTAAACCAGAAAACAAAGATAAATTGACTAAAATCTTAACTTACCACGTTGTTTCTGGTAAAATGATGGCAGCTGATTTAACTGACGGTATGATGTTGACAACTGTTAACGGTAAAAAATTAAAAGTTACTGTGAAAGATGGTAAATACATGGTTGGTAATGCAGAAGTTATCATTCCTAACGTTATCTCTTCAAACGGAATCACACACGTTATCAATAAAGTTTTAATGCCATAATCTGGTTTTAGACTTTAAAGAAATATTATAAGAAACCATTCCTTCCGGGATGGTTTTTTTTTGGATTATATTTTTCAAATTGTTGATTTATTTTCGAATTGTCGTCGATTAATTTATTGATTTTCCCCAAAATTCTACGGTAGATTGTTTTTCGAATTGTAGTCGATTAATTTATTGATTTTCCCAAAATTCAACCGTAGATGGATCTCACGTAAGTATTAAATTCTACGGTAGTTTGGTTTTGGTATTTTCCAGAATTCTACGGTAGTTTAATCTCAGTTGAATACAAAATTCTACGGTAGTTTGGTTTCGATTCTTTCTGAATTCTACGGTAGATTGATTTCGGATGTTACAGAATTCTACGGTAGATTGATTTCAGTTGATTGCAAACTTCTACGGTAGTTTAATCTCAGTTTCTTGTGGAATTCTACCGTAGTATAATCTCAGTTGAATACAAAATTCTACGGTAGTTTGGTTTCGATTCTTTCTGAATTCTACGGTAGATTGATTTCGGATGTTACAGAATTCTACGGTAGTTTGATCTCAGTTTCCTACGAAATTCTACGGTAGATTGATTTCTAATTTCTTATAATTCTACGGTAGTTTAATCTCACGGAATTACAAAATTCTACGGTAGTTTGGTTTCGATTCTTTCTGAATTCTACGGTAGTTTAAATTTAGCTGTTTCCGAAATTCTACGGTAGATTATAAACTGATTTTACTAATTATTTAATAGTCAGATTTAAATTTACAGAAAGAATTTTTGACGGTTCTAAAAAACAACTATAGAAAACAATTGAACTTCAATTAGAGCTAATAAATATTAACCTCGCGCTCAAGTTTTACTCCAAACTTCTCATTAACATCATTGATTATTGAAGTAGATAATTCGTATATTTCATTACCTGTAGCATTCGAATAATTTACCAAAACCAAAGCCTGATTTTTATGAACGCCATATTTACCATCAATTGTTTTGCCTTTCCAACCAGCTTGTTCAATTAACCAACCTGCAGGTATTTTGACTTGTTCACCATCAACTGGATAGGAGGGAGCCGTAGGATGCGCCTGCAAAATTTCCATTAAAATATCTATGGTAACTATTGGATTTTTAAAAAATGATCCTGCATTGCCAATTTCTTTCGGTTCGGGAAGTTTACTTTGACGGATAGCGATAACAGCCCTACTTACATCTGCTGGCGTTGGATTTTCTTTACCAAATTCCTTAAGTTGGTCATTGATAACACCGTAATCTGTCTTGATTTTTGCTTCTTTATTGAGTTTGAAAACCACAGAAGTGATTACGTATTGATTTTTAAGTTCGCGCTTGAAAACACTTTCACGATATCCAAATTTGCAAGACTCGGCATCAAAAATGTGCATTTCGCTACTTGCAATTTCCAGAGCATTAAGTGAATGAAATACATCTTTTAATTCAACACCGTAAGCACCTATGTTCTGCATTGGACTTGCACCAACATTTCCAGGAATGTAAGAGAGATTTTCGAGACCGTACCAATTATTTTGTAAAGTTTCTAAAACCAACTGATGCCAATTTTCGCCCGCTGCTGCTTCAATAAAAACATGATTTTCGGTCTCATCAATAAGCTGAATTCCTCTAAGATTATTTTTGAGCACAGCACCTTTAAAATCTTGCGTAAACAATATATTGCTACCACCGCCGAGAATCAGTAATTCTTTTCCTTCAATAGATTTTAGCGCAGATTTGAGTTCCTCCACACTTTCAAATTCCAAAAATTCATCGGCTTTCACAGAAATCCCGAATGTATTGTAAATCTTTAAATCTTTATCACTTTGCAAATTCATTGGTGTAAAATTAGTAAAATGGCGGGTTGGTGTGTGAGGTGAGTTTGGTTTTTATGAACATAGTTTATGTTGGTTTTGGTTAATTCTTAACGGTAAAGACGGTAAAGATTTACTTGAAAGTATTATATTAATTAGATTATGTGAAGTGGTGTTGATATTTGTATACTTTTAGCCTCTTATGTTGAGATTATGCAGTGTGGAATATTCAGAATTTAATAAAAGAATAATTCACAAGATAAAAATTTCAGTTTTGCCTGCAAATCTATAAAACGACATTAAAACAATTTCTTAGATAGAAATAAACCCACAATTATTATGAAATCAGAAAAAAAACTTTGGATTGTGTTTGCATTGGTGATGAGCATTTCATTTGCCGTATTACTTTATTATGGGTTTGAAATCTACCAGCAAGCACCACCCGTACCCAAAAAAGTTGTAACTACTGAAGGCGAGGTTTTGTTTTCTGGACAAGACATAAAAGATGGGCAAAATGTTTGGCAAAGCATGGGAGGACAGGAAGTAGGTAGCATCTGGGGACATGGAGCTTATCTTGCTCCCGATTGGTCTGCAGATTGGTTGCATCGTGAAGCTACCTTTATTTTAAACAAATATTCTCAAGCAGATTTCAATAAGAATTTTGATAAACTTAATAAGGAGCATAAAGCGGCATTGGAGATACGACTTCAAAACGAATTGCGAAAAAATACTTACGATCCCAAAACTCAAATGCTTACTGTTTCTCCATTAAGAAAAGAAGCCATTGCGCATTTAACCAACTATTACTCGGGGTTGTTTACTAATCTTCCGGAACTGGATAAACTTCGATCAGATTATGCTATTCCAAAGAATGCTATAAAAGACTCCACAAGAATGAAGCAGATGACCAATTTCTTTTTCTGGGCTGCATGGGCATGTGTCACAGAACGTCCGGGAGAAAAAATCTCTTATACGCACAATTGGCCATCGGATGAACAGGTGGGCAACAAGCCAACAGGCGACCTTATTTTGTGGACAGGCTTTAGTGTAGTTGTGTTACTTATTGGCATTGGAATTTTAATTTTTTACCATGCTAAAACCAAAGAAGAAGAAGCACCAGCAGCTCCAAAAGAAGACCCATTAATGCGTCAGAACATTACCCCTTCGATGAAGGCGGTAAAAAAATATTTCTTAATAATAAATTTACTAATTCTTCTACAAGTAATTATGGGCGTTATTACGGCACACTATGGAGTAGAAGGAAATGGTTTTTACGGTTTTCCATTGTCTGAATACTTTCCTTACGCAGTTACTAGAACATGGCATGTGCAACTTGCTATTTTATGGATTGCTACCGCTTGGCTTGCTACAGGATTATATATCGGTCCTTCACTTTCTGGCATTGATCCAAAATTTCAGAAATTAGGCGTTAATTTTCTCTTTTATGCGATATTAGTTATCGTTTTGGGTTCGATGGTAGGCCAATGGATGGGAATAATGCAAAAGCTCGGATTTGTAGAAAACTTTTGGTTTGGCCATCAAGGATACGAATATGTTGACCTTGGTAGATTTTGGCAAATATTTCTTTTAGTCGGATTATTGGTTTGGCTATTATTAATGATACGTCCTATAATGCCGGTTATTAGAAAGAGTACAGGTGAAAAACATTTATTAATTCTATTTCTTGTTTCATGCACAGCCATAGCACTTTTTTATGCTGCGGGATTAATGTGGGGACGACAAACAAATTTAGCCATAGCAGAGTATTGGCGCTGGTGGGTTGTTCACCTTTGGGTGGAAGGATTTTTTGAAGTCTTTGCCACAGTAGTTGCAGCCTTTCTCTTTTTAAGAATGGGTTTGTTACAAACCAAAACGGCTACCAACAGTGTATTGTTTGCCACCATAATATTTCTGACTGGAGGAATTCTTGGAACATTTCATCACCTCTATTTTACCGGAACACCCAAAGCAGTTATGGCTCTTGGTGCAACTTTCAGCGCATTAGAAGTAGTTCCATTAATATTAATTGGATTTGAAGCTTTCCACAATTACCGATTAAGCAAAGCAACTGAATGGCTTAAAGATTATAAATGGCCAATTTACTTTTTGCTATCCGTTTCTTTCTGGAATTTTCTTGGTGCCGGCATATTTGGATTTGTAATTAATCCTCCAATTGCATTATACTATATGCAAGGCTTAAATACAACCGCTGTTCATGGGCATGCAGCATTGTTCGGTGTCTATGGTATGTTGGGAATTGGATTAATGTTATTTGTGCTAAGAAGTTTGTATAGAAACATAAAATGGAATGAAAAATTATTAGCCATATCTTTCTGGACTATTAATATTGGTTTATTGGCAATGATTGTATTAAGCTTGCTTCCAATAGGTTTTTTGCAAACAGTAGCCAGTGTAGAAAAAGGAATGTGGTACGCTCGATCCAATGAATTTATGGAGTTACCCCACATGCACGTCTTAAAATGGCTTCGAGTGGTAGGGGATACCATTTTCACTGTTGGAGTATTAGCGCTATGTTGGTTTGTGTTCAGTTTAAGTAAAACACGTAAAAAACAGACATTATTGAAATAAGACAAGGGGGTCAACATCAGGTAAAATTAAGTTGCATAAAAATGGACGTTTTGGCGGGCTTTTAGAAATGCGATTCTATAAATCAATATCTTTTT
>JBBSUQ010000012.1:0-29184 GCA_038234235.1 Flavobacteriales bacterium | reverse complement strand
AGTTTCAACATTTCCGTTTCCATCATCAAAGGTCCAAGTTATTGTTGTTGTGCCCTGAACTGTCATTGGGAATGTTGAAGTTGTTGTTCCAGTGATTGTTCCAGCACAATTGTCATTGGCTGTTGGAGCAGTTGGTGCTGTTAACACTTCACACTGAGCCACTACGTTGGATAAACTTGCAACATTTGGCATTGGAGAATTTGCATCTGTTATTGTAACTTGCTGCGATGCTGTTGTGCTGTTTCCACTTGCATCATCAAAGGTCCAGTTGATTGTGTAAGTCCCAGGATTATTAAATGCTGTTGCATCTGTTGTTGTTCCTGAAACTGTTCCTGCACAATTGTCTGTTGTTGTTGGCGTTGGCACAACCAAATTACAACTTCCGCTTAAGTTTGTAAGCGTTGGAGTAACTGGTGCTAATACATCTTCTATTGTTAGTGTAAGCGTTATCGTAGAGTCACAACCATTAGCCGCAGCAGTTGTTGCGGTGTAAGTACCACTTGTTGTATAAGTTGTGCTGTTTGCAGACCATGAGAACGAGTAACATTCTGTTATACTTGCAGTACTTGTAATTACCGCTGGCTCTGTAATTGTTACAGTTGCAGTAGCTGTACAACCATTATCGTCTGTAATATAAGCATTGTAAGTACCAGATTGTAACCCAGTAACTGTATCGTTAACTACTCCGTTACTCCATAAATAAGAGTAAGGAGTAGTTCCTCCACTTGCTACAACTACAGCCGATCCATTAGAACCACCATTACAAGTTACATTTGTTTGCGCTGTAATAGTTGCAACTAAAGCTGTTGGCTCAGTTACATTTGCCGTTGTAGAACCAGTACATCCGTTAGCATCAGTGATTGTAACACTATAATTTCCAGCCGAAATACCTATTTGGTCTTCTGTTGTTATGCCTCCACCCCAGCTAAATGTATATCCAGAAGTTCCACCGCTTGGTGTAAGATTTATTGTTCCATTTGAACCACCATTACATGACACGTTCGTAACAACTGTTGATCCAGAGGGATTTCCAGTGATCGTCAAATTTAAAGTATAAATAGAATCACATCCGCCAGCTACTGCACCAACTTCTGTATAGGTAACACCAGATTGCGAACTAGTATAAGTTGTTCCATTTCTCCATGTAAAAGTAGTACATTTTGTTATGTTTTCTGTGAGGGTGGCATTTGCACAGCCCCCTTTTGTGATTTTATAACCTCCAAGACTTCCGTTGTCATCAATTGTTAAAGAATTAGGTAATGAGTTTTTAAAGTAAAAGCGACCTAGAAATTTATTTGATGCATCAGCCCCAGTTGTACCAACCAAGACCTGATCACAAGTAATGTCTGTAGTGCCGCCTGTAAATGCAATAATTAAGGTTCCACCTGGAAAACTATATGGATTTTGAAAAACATATTTTAGTTCATAATCTCCAATAATATTATTTCCAAAATTATTTAATGGTGTTTGTGAACTGTTTACAATTTGTGTATAAGCCGAAGGTATAGTTAATGGAGAGGTACTATTCGTTGCATTGGCCAAAAAAATATCTCGATTAATAGTAACATCATTTACGCTACCTAAATCGAAACTTATAGTATCGCCTACAACTGCTGAAAAAGCAGGAATATTTATATATGCGAAACCAGTATATGGGCCATAATCAGTAGTCCCAAAAGGAATACAATTTTGAACACTCGTTGGAGAAAGTGGAATTACGCTACTTAGAACCTGACAATTTGTTCTAAGAAATAAAGAAAGGCAAAGTAAGCTAGTTAGGATAATTTTTTTTTTCATAGCTTTTTGTATTCAATTTATTTTCGCACAAATGTACTTTTATAAAATTTATTTAGAACTTAAAAAATTCATACTAGATCAAATACAGGGGTTAACCCCTGCTCCATTTTCCGTTAAATAAATAATTATTTTTAATATTTCCCAAGAATTTTTACTTTTAATCCATGCCTAAAAACAATTAAAAAACTGATTTATTTAGCATTTGAAAACTTATGGTTCGAAATTTGCAAACTGCAGATTTTTAACTAAAAATTAAGACATGAGTTTCTCTCTTTTCAAATATAAATTATTCATTTTAATTATATTATTATCAGCTTCTTGTTCTGGACAAAATTCTAACAATAACGAAAACAAAATAGTAGAAAAAACTCATGCAAAAGACTCCAATGAAGTGGAAAAATATTACGAGAAATATAAAAATAATCTCGAGAAAACTATTTCACTTGGTTCTGTTTCAAATGGAAGTATGAAAAATGGTAAACTTATTCCTTTTACAGGAGAAAATTTCAAATATTTCGATACCTTGAGTTATTTAAGCGGAAGGGCATTTGTTCATGAAAATGTCTTGAGTTCTACCCTTGACGCTTATCAAAGTTTAGCAGAATTGATTCCCAGTCGCAAATTTCAGATTATGGAGTGTTCGTTGGAAACAGGAGGTAAAATTGCGCCTCATCGAACACATCAAAATGGCATGAGCATAGATTTTATGACGCCTCTTAAAAAAGACAACAAACCTTATTATGATTTAGACTCATTGGGAACTGCTCATTATTTCTTAGATTTTGATAAAAATGGTAAAAATTCTTCTGACTCCACTGTTCTCATTGATTTCGAAATGGTCGCGCAACATATTTTAATTTTAAACGAAAATGCCAAAAAGCATGGTCTAAAAATAAATAAAGTTATTTTTAAAATGGAGTTGAAAGATGAGTTGTTCTCTGGCTTTTATGGCAAACAACTTTTAAAAAGCGGAATTTATATAACTAAAAATTTAAGTCCAATAATTAACTCGCTGCATGATGATCATTATCACATTGATTTTGAAGCATTATAGAATATAATCATTTTTGAAAATGAATCATAGAATATTTTAATAATATGTTTTTTTCTTTCGGCAATCCTAACTTCATGATAATATTTGTGCGGTAACCTTCAATTGTTTTGGAAGATAGAAAAAGCAATTCGGCAATTTCTTTACTTGTTTTTTGTTTGGCAATTAATTCTAGTATTTTAATTTCGGTAAGTGAAAGCTTATCCAAATCGGGTTTAGAATTTTGAACCTTACTAACCATTTCAAAATCTTGTATATTACTTTCATAGATTCTTCCATTCTTAAAACATTCCAAACAATTTTTTAATTCAGAATGCGCATTTTCTTTCAGTATATATCCAAAAACACCATATTCCATTGCCTTATTGTAAATCGTAAATTCATTGTGCATGGTAATAAGGATAACAGGTGTTTCTAATTTTTTGTCAAAAATAAATTTAGCAATATCCAATCCGTCCATTCCTGGCATATTGATATCTAGTATAGCCAAGTCGATAGTCTCAATTTTTAAACAGTTCCAAACTGCAATACCGTTGGAAAAAGTGCTGATATCCGTGAAACCGCAAGACTCTACAAAAGATTTGGTTCCTTGTAAGGTAAAGGGATGGTCATCAGCTATTATAATTCTCATGTTCTATTTTCTAATTTCTATTTGGATACTCGTACCTTTTTCGGAAGAAGATATTTTTGGTAATCCTCCTATTGCCTTGCTTCGCTCCAAAATATTGTGTAGCCCGAAAGATTTATTTGTGTCCATTTGCTTTTCTACATCAAATCCAATTCCGTTGTCCATAATTCTTACTATTATACTTCCCTCATTTTCAATAATCTCTACTTTCGCCGCTATTGCTTTTGCGTATTTTATGATATTTGTAAGTGCCTCTTGAATAATTCTATAAATTTGTAATTCCGCTGAAACACTCAAGCTTTTGTTGTAATTGATTTCAGAGTTTATTAAAATTTCACTTGTGGATTGTAAACGATCAATGAGATTTTGAACTGAATCACTCAATCCAATCTTTTCAAACATTACTGGATGCAGGTTTCTACTTATGTTGCGCACATCATTAATAATTGCGTCAATTGATTTTTTATCTTCTTCAATGTCAATTCCTTGAGAATTTTTTAAGCTCAATAATTCATGGCTGACACTGTCGTGTAAATCACTTGCTATTCTTTTTCTTTCTTCTTCTGTTTTTTCAAGTAATTGTTTGGTGTACAGTGCGGTTCTTTTGTTTTCGTTAAGTATTTTAATCTGTTTCCTTCGGAAATACAAAACAGTAGCAATTAATAAAAAAGCTATTATGGATAACATCATTAACAATATAGTTGAATTTTTATTATTTATGGTTTGCTTCTGCAGTTTAATTTCTTGTTTTATTTCTTTGGTTCTGTGTTTTTCATTTAGTTCCATGGTTTTGGCAATCATTTCTCTAGTTGCTAGTTTATCGCTTGCTTTATTAAATTTTTCTGAATATTTTAAAGCTTGTTGGAAATTATTTTGTTTAATTGCATTTTCCATCAACATTTTATTGAAAACAATTTGGTTTTGATAATGGTCATTTTCTTCAACAACTTTAAGTGCTTTTAAAATTAAGTTCGTGTCTAATATTTTATTATTGTTTGCCAATTCATATTCTGCTAAGGCTACATAATATTCATCCCAAGAACTTGTAGAATTTAATTTCTCTACAATTTCTTTACATTCATTTAAAATAATTGCCGCCTTCTCATTTTGATTATCATGTATCAATTTTTTTACATAATAAGTATAGATAGCAACCTTTAAAGGTTCATCTTCTATTTCATTTTGGTTGAAATATCTGTAAGTTGAATCAATCCATGTATACATTTTAGGATCGCTCGTTTCTTCGTAAAGCAATATTTTATTGTGTAAGCCTATTGCTATATTCTCCTTAGAGTTATAATGTCTCAGGGCTTTGTCAAAAAACTCTTCTGCTTTTTTGTAATTTTTAGAGAAAAGATGAACCAAAGCAATATTGCCATAAGAAACCGCTTTACCATCTTCATCTCCTGCTCTCTCAAAATATTTAATCGATTCTAAATTTGCCGACATTGCTTTTTGTTGTTCACCTGTAGCGGAATAGCAAAATGCTATATCACAATATGCATAGGCTACATCTTCGCAACTTTTGTAATCAAATGCGCCAATTTCTATTATCTTTTTAAAATTTATTATGGCATTTTTATAATCGCTTTGATCTACTTGATAACTCCCAAGATAACAATATAGGAAAGCCAAATTTTTGCTCGATATTCTGTCCTTGTAATTATCCCTAAATTTTTCAATTATCTTTAGAAATCTTTCGCTGTATTTTTCAAAATAAATTTCTTGTTCAGAAACAATTTCAATAGCGTCTTTAGCTTCTGTATAATTTTTATTGGCGGTTTTTGATTGGTAAAATTTTTCAAACGTCTCAAAATAATTTGTTTTATTAAAATTGTCTCGTTCTTTTAACCATTTTAATGTGGAATCTTTAGGAGGTTCATCTTTAACTTCTTGGTAAATAACACCTTTTTTTTCTTTTGGATTACAGGAGTTTAAACCTATAAAAAGCAAGCTCAAAAAGCAAACACTGATAAAAAACTTTACTTTCATTTGAGATAAATGGACCAATTTTAATATTTTTTTAAATGTACATTAATTTCTTAATATTTTAAGACCGGACAATTAAATATTTAATTTGTTTTCTTTCCAAAGGTCCACTGCCAATACAAATATGGGAAAATAGGTACCAAAGATGCCACAGACTTATTTATATCTGCAAAATAAAAATAAAAGGCTGCAAATTCTGCTCTAAATGTTCTGAAAAAGCCAAATCTCGATTTATAGAATGGTGCAATGCGAAAACCATAACTTATTTGGTATTTGCGCGGAATATTGTCCAAATACACAAAAGTGCTACCGTAAGATGTTGTAAAATGCAAGGAAATCCATGGCGCAGTGCGGTAATCAAGACTTAGAGAAACGTCTGGATTAAATGTGTTTTTAAAAAAATTTACGTCGCTTACAGTACTGTCGACGTATGATATATTTAAGTTTTCGGTATATGTGAAGCCAGCCGAAAAGTGAAATCTAAGTTTTTTTTGATTGTACCAACTGCTGTTAAAATGGAAAAAACCGCTATTTCCACTATTCCTGTCAATTGATATACCTTCTTGGTCCAGTTGATTTTGTGGATTCCACAAATGTTGGTACATAATTTCTAGAGCCATTGTTGGTTTCCAGCCATTCTGATCTTTTAACTTATAACGAAAATTAAAACTGGGAACCGGAATATGCGGGTCTACAAACAAGCCTCCAACCAAGGGCAACAAATCAATTTCTGCCGTAAGTCTATCGGTAATTCCCCACCATGCCCAACTAGGCAATGGCAAAGTAAAAGGAGATTGGTTGTAAACTACTTCATTTTTTTTAAGTGTGTAAGCCGTGAAACCATCCATCGGGTGGAGATAAATATCATTTTGAAGTCCTTTTAAAACGAGACTGTCATCTTGTGCATGACAAATGAACGATGCGATTATAATACAAAATGTCGGAATAAAATGCTTCATTTGTCGAGTTGTCCAAAATCAAATTCTATAACAAATAAACGACAAATTTCGGTTAAAAAAACAAGCCGGGTAATAAATAAATATTTATTTAAAAAATTTTTGATTTGAACATAAATGTAACATTTATACTGTTATAGGTTATTTTCTTATTATTACTGAATATTAATATTAACCCAATCTTGGACTAATTCAATAATCAATTTTCACATTTGTCAAAAGACATTGTGAAAATTGATTATTTCTTAATTTTAGTAACTTTATTTACTCCTTTATAAATTTATGGAGGCGCGTATCAGAATCAATTTGAAGAAAATATATACCTGAAATTAACTTCCTACAATCAATATTCTTTTCTAAAAGACCATCGAAAATTTGTTCTCCCTGAATATTATAAATTTTAAATTCTCTGTTATTTCCCAAATCGTTTTCACCTTTTAAATTCAGATAATCTTTTACTGGATTGGGATAAAGATTCGAAATAAAATTAATTCTTTCATCTATGGAGTTCACCCCAGAATTTGTAAAACTAATCATGTGCGGACTTCCTGCTGTTATTATCGTATCAATTGCCATCCATGTGTTTCTATCATATACGGTGACCTTGTCATTAAAATGATTTACTGCCCAAAGTTCTTCTCTTGTTGGGTGGTTATATAAACCAAAAACAGCTAAGTTAGACACTATTGAGTCTATTATGGTCATTGTAGTGGCATTGGCAATATAAATTTTCTTTTCGCTGCTGGAAGAAAAATATATGTTGTTGTTGGTTAGATTCACCTCAATTCCAAAAAGATTAACGGACATTTTTATGGAATCTACCACTATTTTGGTATTTGCATCTATTTTTAATACGCTCATAGATTGTTGGTTAATTTTGTAACAGTAATTTCCGTCGGCTGAAAATTTTAAGTCTCCATTATCATACTGTAAATTCGAAATGTCAAACGAATTCTTTGTGACCGCAGCATTATAATTAAATACATGAATATGGTTGGATGCACTAAACCATATTTCTTTGGTGTTTGGTCTTTTTTCGATTCTGGATTGGTTTCCAACGTATGCAATACTATCCACTTCCTTAGTACTCATGCGTAAAATGTACATTTGGTTTGCTCCAACAATAAACATGGTATCGTTACTGGCAGCAGCCATATCATAAGTCGTAAGCGGCAACGAATCATAAAATAAATCTGTTGTTGTATTTAAAAATAACAAATCCGAATTGAAATTTGTAGTTAGTAGAGTTTGACCGTCTCCTGTCAATCCAATAAAAGTATGATAACTACTACCAACTAAGCCAGTTTGGATATAATTATCACCATCAATAATTGTTATTGGACCCGAATTAGTATAAGTTTTTTGAGCGTATAAATTATTTACGATGGTAATTAGAGTTATAAAAGTTAATAGAGATTTTTTCATAATTTGTTTTTTTGGTAAATTTAAGACACGTTGAGCTTTTTAGATATACGTATTTTGACGTATATTTTCCGCCTTCATAATGTTATTGTAATTTATAAAAATCCTAAAAAACCCAATTTAAATTAAAATAATTAGATCAAAAAAGCCGTTTAGAAAAACTCATACTTAAGTATGACAGAAACACGATTTTAATATAATTAATTGATTTAAAATCATTTAAAGATTAATCTCAATTGGAAAATTTATTAAATTTGAGAAAATTATTTAATTATGAAAAAGACAATTATAGCAATTAGTTTAAGTTTTCTAGTATTCTCTTGCGGAGGCAATGATGCGGAGAATATGGAAATGAACGAAGTGGAGGAAATGGAAAAATCTGAAAAAATGGGATTAGATATAACCGATCCCAAATCAGTGGTGGAGCAAATTTTTGTTGCTTCTCAGTCAGGAGACTTATCTTCTTTAACCAACCTTTGTGATCCCAATGGAGAAAATGATGGCGATACCAAAAAGGTTTGTGCCGTGAGCTCAACTTCAGATGATGAACAAAAAGAATTTATTTCTTATTTCAAAACGGGTAAAATTACCGGAGAAGTTACAATAGACGGCGATATGGCAAAAGTTCCAATAAAATTTGGTCCAAATGGCGATAAAGATGAAACAATTAAACTGGTAAAAAGAGGTAACAACTGGTATTTATATAGTTTTTAAAAAATTTACTTATCCAACAGCATAAAAAAAGCTTTAGACTTAATATTCTAGAGCTTTTTTTTTATCACAATTTTAAGAAAAATGAAACCTGTTTATTTAAAGATTCTTATACTAGTTATAACATTCATGGCTGTTAACAACGTCAAAAGCCAGCAACATTTTAAGAAATTCGATGAGGATCAACAAGAATTTTTGCAAACTACATAAGTGCATTTATGTTAGTTGAAAAAATGACCTCTGCCGAGCATAGAAAAATTGTTGAACCTTATATTTATTTAGATAGAATCCGCGATTGGAAAAAGTAAATATTTAAAAGCTAAAACCAGCTATCACAACATTTTACTTGCCTGATACATTTTTAGTTCTCCCCAACTTAAGTCTGGATACATTTCTTTAATTGGTGCCAATGTGTTATCAGTATAATTAGAAAAAATATCTTCTAAATAACTTATGCGTTCCACATCCAAAACATCGCTTAATTCAATTTTCTCATTCTTGATCAGGTTTACAAAATGCGTTTCAATTGTACTTGCGGCCATTTGTCTTTTTGCAGCAATTTCCTCCAAACTCAACCCTTCGTGCAACATTGCCAAGGTTTTTTCATAAGTGCTTCCTTTTGGTTCTTTTTTAGACTTTTCTTTGGTTGATTTTGCCTTGTCTCCAAATTTGTTTTTTAGTTTAATAATATCAAAATCTGGTGGAGTAAACATGTCTCCAGCCAATTTCATTTCTTGTTTGGCTTTCTCTATTTTGCTAAATTGATAATTTTCTATTTCTTGAGTTTTGAAAATCTTTTTGTCAAAATTTATTTGATTGCAAATGGCATAGTTAAGTATTCTGGCTCTTTTTATATTTAGTATCATATCCAGCAATCCTTCTAGCAATTCGCTCAGTTCTTCTACATAAATATGCGTTTTTTTCTTGCTATTAATTTCAGATGTCATTTTTAAAACCGAATAAAAAACATTGTCTAAAATCTCGAAGAAATAATTATAAGCAGCGTCTACCCGCTCCAATATAAATTCATAATCTGGCTGAGATCTTGACAAATGCTTATCCAACAATTTTCTAAAACTTGCTGAAGCTTGTCTTGTTTGTTCTAATAGTTGCCCTTGATTGATAATCCACTTTTGATTTTTAAACTTCTCAGATGCTTTTGTAAGTCCTAAATAAGACTTTTCATGCGCGGCAAATTTTAGCAAAAACTCGGACCAATCAAAACTGCTTGTTAAATATTGTTTTAAATATTCTGCTTTGTTATTTTCAAGATTTCCAATGAGATAATTTAAATCGTTTTTACTTCGGGCATAATCTAAAACCAAGGCATCGTTTTGAACATTATTGGCAGTAAATGGTGTGAGCAATACCAAACCTTTAAGCGAAGTTAATCTTGAAAGTGCAACATAAGCCTGACCTGGCGCAAAAGTTTTAGAAACATCCAAAACTGCTTTTTCAAACGTTAAACCTTGACTTTTGTGAATGGTAATTGCCCAAGCCAATTTTATAGGATATTGCACGAATGTTCCAAGTGTTTCTTCTTCTATTTCGTTTTGATTATTTTGAGCATATTTAATGTTTTCCCATTCATACTGTTCTATGGTAATTGTCTTTTTTTCTTCGGGAAAAGAAATAATTATTTCATCTTCTAATAATTCTCTTATAACACCTGTTTTGCCATTGTAAAATCTTTTTTCTTTAGACAAATCATTCTTAATGAACATGATTTGTGCGCCTTCCTTCAATTTCAATTCCGCATCAATAGGATAAATATGTTCTGGAAACTGACCTGTAACTACAGCAGAATAAACTTTCTCTTTGCCTTTGAGAGTTTGTAATTCTCTTTCGTTTATTTCGTCGGCTTTGTTGTTGTGTGTGGTAAGTGTAACATATCCTTCGTGTTGCGCCGGTTTAAAATCTGGATCGTAATGCGCATTTAAAATTTCGAGATCTTTTGCTCCTATTTTATTTTGTCTTAAATTATTGAGTACTTCTATAAATTCATGATCTGCTTGGCGGTAAATTTTTTCTAACTCAATATAAATCGGTTTCTGTTCTTGCAAAACCCGTGAATGAAAAAAATGAATACCTTGATAATAATTCCTAAGAATAGACCATTCTTCTTGTTTTACAACTGGTGGAAGTTGCAATAAATCTCCTATAAAAAGCATTTGTACGCCTCCAAAAGGTTGGTTTATCTTGCGCACATTTCTCAAATTCCAATCTATTGCGTCTAGTAAATCGGCGCGCAGCATAGAAACCTCATCCACAATAATAAGTTCTGTATTTCTGATCAATTGCAACCTTTCTTTATTCATTGAAAAATGGCGCATTAATGTTTCCTTGGTTTCGAGTTTTACAAAATCACCAAAATGTGCTTGCGTTCCAAATTCGGGAATAAATCCTGCAAAAGGTAGTTGAAAAAAAGAGTGTATTGTTACACCGCCAGCATTTAATGCAGCAATACCAGTTGGCGCAACTACAACTGTGCGTTTATGCGTAGAATTGATAATACTTTTGAGCAAGGTAGTTTTTCCTGTACCAGCTTTTCCGGTTAAAAAAATAGATTTATTTGTCTGATTTACATATAATTCTACTATTTCAGATAATGTTTTTGGGGAATCAGTTATTGAGTTAATCATTTTTGGTTTAAAAAAAGAGGTAATAAATAATAATCCTGCAAAGATAAAATTATTTTGAAATTTCTAATTCTAATTCTAAGAAATTCTGTTCACAGGAAAATAAAATTGGAAATGAACTCCTTTATTTGGTTCGCTTTGTACTTGAATTTCCCCACCGTGTATTTCTACTATCTTTTTCACAATTGAAAGTCCAATGCCCGTGCCTTTGTATGCTTCTTTGGAATTTAATTGCTGAAAAAGTTCAAAAATTTTACTTGCATATTGCGACTCAAAACCAATACCATTATCTTTGTACGATACGTATAAATATTGTGAGTAAGAGGGAGTTTTAATAAAATTAATTTCTTTGGATTTTTTAATGCAACAGTTAATTTCTATAACTGGATCAACATTTATTCTTGCAAATTTTAATGAATTACTTATAAGATTTTGAAATATTTGACTTATCTGAAAAGGGATCATTTCAGCTATACAATTTGCATCAATTAAAATCTCTGCTTTTTTCTCTTGAATTGCAATTTGTAAATCTTCTAGTACATTGTTTATTATATCTTGGGTAACTGTCATTTCAAATAATTCCGGTTGAGAAATGGTACGCGAGTAACTCAATAAATCATCAATTAAAACTTGCATACGGATTACAGACTTGCTGATTCTATGAATATAATCCTGCCCTGATGGAGATAAATTTTGATATTCTTTATCCAATACCAATGCTGAAAAAGTTTGTATTTTTCTCAAGGGTTCTTGCAAATCATGACTAGATATATATGCAAAAGATTGCAACGCCTGATTTTTTTGTTCCAATTCAGAATTCTTAATTTCTAGTTCGGAAGTGCGGTCTGCTACTTCATTCTCCAAAACAGTTGTAAATGTCTTTTGCGTATGAATATCTGTGGAAGAGCCAACCCATTCTCTTACATTATCAAAAACATCCAATTCGGGTATCGCTCTTGTAATATGCCATCTATAATTTCCTTCAACATTTTTTATTCTGTGTTCAATATTAAAATGGTTTTTGTTCTGTAACGTTCTTTTCCATTCCTTTAATGTTTGTTCTAAATCTGCCGTATGGATCCAATCTTCCCAAGATTCTGCAATCAAACTCGATTTGTTCTTACCTAAATATTTTTGGAAAGATTTATTGGCATAATTTATTTTTCCCTCAGGGTCTGCAGTCCAAATTAATTGAGGTAAAATATCCGACATGCTTTTGAACTTTCTGGCGCTTTCTATTGTAATTTGCCTTTGAATTTTCTCCTCTGTAATATCTTGGGTGATTCCAACTATTTTTTCAAAATCACCACTTACATTTAAAATAACTTTCCCAGTTGAAAACACCCATCTTATTTCACCTGAAGCTTGAATTATGCGTGTTTCAAAAGCAAAAAATCCTGTTGCCTTAGAATCTTCGTGTGCTTTTATAACTGATTCGTAATCATCTGGATGAATTTGATTTTGAATTTCCGAATTCATTAAAACGTGATCAGGTTCATAACCAAAAATTCTTTTCATGTTGGCATCACATTCCATTTCAAGGGAATCAGACAAATACTCCCAACATGCAATTTCTGCAACTTCCGTGGCCATTCTCAAACGTTGTTCAGTTCTTTCTAATGTTTGTAGTGCAACTATTAAATCGGTTACTTCAGATGCCGTGTTCATTATTCCAAACACTTTATCGTTTTCATCTTTTAAAGGTGTAAAATGATAAGAGAAATATTTGGAAACCATTATCCCATCATACTCTAAATCTACTTTTTGATTTGTTGCCGAAAAAGTTTCTCCTGTTATGTATACTTGGTGAAGTTGCTCAAAGATTTGCTGGCTGCCTAGTTCTGGTAAGATTTCTTTATAACTTTTACCTAAAATATCATTGCCTTTGCCTAAAATATCTAATAAACTTTGATTTGCTAAGTCTATAATCATCTCTTCACCGAGATAAACTCCTATTGGAAAAGGTGCATCTTGAACTATTGCATGTAATTTTTGCTGGCTTTCACTTATTTCATTTCTTGCTTTAACATGGTCTGATACATCTATACCTAAAGCCAATACTGAATGCACTCTTCCTTTTTTATCGACTAAAGGATTGAAAGTGAAAGTTAAGTAGCGTTTAGTATATTCACCATCTAAATTAATGTCAACTGGTCTCTCAACGGCGACAAATCTTTCTTTATTCTCAAAACTTTGAATAAACATTTCCTCAAATCCCTGGGTTTTTAGTTCTGGCACTGCTTCAAATAAAGGTTTGTCCAAAACGTCCACAAGTGATTTACCCAAGGCTTGTGCGGCAAAATCGTTCATCTTTTCTACATGAAAATTGTCTCGATCTATAATTGCAATTGCCAAACCAGAGTTTTCTAATATGGTATCGAATAAACTGCTATCGCGATAGTATTTTTTTTTGAACTTTATTAAATTGAATTTAATCGAGCAGCCTATTATTTCTTGACTATCATTTTTTACAAAAGCTACACAAGTTGTAAATAGTTTTGGAAATTTTTCTTTGAATTCATCCTTAAAAAGATCAGTCGTAGGTTCAAATTCATGCTTATCATCCTTACTTTCTGTTTGAATTTCGAATATCTCTTTTAACGCGAGAGAAGAATCTTTAAATACTTTATCGCATTTTAATTCCTCAAGTTCATTAAAATATTTAGTAATTTTTTTATTAAATCCAATGTCTCCTTCTTTTGATATAAAGAGATAGGGTTTAGATTCGTTCCAAAAATAAGATTGAATAACTTTCATGCCCGGACTAGCCAATCCAGCCAGTCCAGATTCTGATATTTTAGAATTCGAGTTATTCATTTATCCATTTTGCAAGTTATCCATAATATTATCTTACTCTAATTTTCATAAAGTGGAGAAAGATAATAGAATTTAAAATAACTTAAAAAAATTTTACAAATTTTAGCAATTACTGTAAACGCTTCAATTCTCTTAGAACTTTTATTTTATTGCAAAACGAATTGCGAAAGAGCCACCAAAATAAACAGCGGTGTAAGGTAAAATTCTTAAAGTTGGGCCAAAGTCTACTGCAAGATTAATAGGAATTTCATTAAAAGTATATTCTAATCCTACTACGGCATCAGCGCCAAGAAATCCTCCGCCTTTATAATCGTGTTTTTTGCCATAATAGCGATTATGATAATAACTATTTCCCCATGAACCCGCATCTCCACCAAGTCCCCAATACCATTCTAATCCTTCAGAACCTAAATCATGATTTCGCATGTAGAATGCTTGCACCCAAAAAGAATTGTAACCAGCGCCTAAATTAATTTCAAAAGCGTTAGGGGGAGAAAAGAAATGTTTTACGCTTAAGGCTCCAAAACCTGGAAATGCTCCTTTGAAACCAATTGCTGTTTTGTAAGATTGTGCTTGTCCGCTAAATGTAATTGCGCTTAGCAATAAGATTGTTGTAAATAATTTTTTCATAAGTCTGTGTGCGTTTTGTTTGTGTTTAAATTTCGACAAATGTAAGTCTCTACAACACACCGGCAACAGTAAACACCTTGCGTTTAACAATCGTTGTGCCAGATTTAACATTAAATAACTCCATTACGCCCATGTAAATACCTATAGATGCTTTGAAGCCTTCTTCGTTTGTCCCTTCCCACACAAAAAATCCTTCATTCCCGGCAAGTTCTGACTGCTCAATTTTCTTTATTTCTCTACCTGCTTCGTCGTAAATTGTAAAGGTAATTACAGATCCTGGTTCAGTGGTTCTGTAATTTATTTGTAACACATCTTGATACCCATCATTATCTGGAGATATTACGTCATCGGTGTAAGAGAAATCTGCCGTTTCCTGACCAGGAAAATATTGTGAATTTTGAGCTCCTGGGGTTCCAAATCTCACTGCTTCAGATGCAGTGTGCCAATTGTCTGGCGAATTTGAGTTTACTAAAAAATCTAATCTTTCAAGTGCTTTACCATCTTTACTATCTAATAAGGTAAAGTGCCAGTCATCCAAGTAATCTACTCTATCTAATACCGTGTCGTTGAATAATATAATAACACTGCCTTTGTCATTTGCATAAGTTGGCAAAGACGCTATGTTTTTAATATTAGCAGGAACAGCCGCAGGATAGTCATTAATTACAGCCTGAATATTTGGTGTGAATACTACATAATCTTTAGCTTGCAACAAAACATTTCCGGTAACCAATTTTATATTCGCAATTGTATCGTTTGCAATATTGGCAAATTGTAAATTAAGTAAGTTTAAAGTTTTATTAGAATTATTATATAGCTCAACATAATCAGATGAACCCGTAAGCGGATCAAACAAAATTTCGTTTATTATTAAATCTCCAAGTTCCGGGTTTTCGGGAAGTGCAAACATTAGGGTTTCATTCAGAGCATTTAACCAGCAATCTTTGGCATTTGCTATATTGATTGTATAAAAAACACTGGGTTGTAAATTTTCTACAAACTCAATAGTGAAAGAGCTTGGTTGGCTTGAAGTTACGTATCTTGTTAGTTCTGTAAGATTAGGATTGGTTACCGTTACCGATGCATTTTCTAAAGAAAGCGAATCCATAACCTCATTAAACTCAACAGTTACAAAATTAGGGGTAATTGCAATAATCTGAGAAATTGATGGAGCCTGAGTATCGGGAGTTATATCGTTTACACTATTTAATGCTTTGGGTGTTCCACCAATAGGATCATTGCTTGCATGCCAATTACTTGCGTCTTGGCAAGGATCGTTCGGGTTAATTCTTTCTAGCGAATAACCACCATCATCTTTAATGGCATCATTGTACCATTCTAAAGTGTAGGTTATTTTATCTATAATATTACCGGCGTTGTCTTTTAAAACTATATCATCCCCTGCATTATTGAGTGAAGGAAAAGAAGAAACAGCAGTACTATTTGCAAATTGTGGAACAGATGCTGTTGCAACAAGTAGTAAATATTCCCCCGGAGCCAAGACGCCCGAAGATATTGTACCATCTCCAGAAGCATCACCTAATTTCCATCCGGTTACATCAAAAAATTTAGCGCTTTTGTTATAAATTTCTACAAATTCCAATTCGGGTAAACCTACTGTGGGAGAAGGATCGCACATAAATTCATTTATAATTACATCTCCCGCTACGGGCACATCGGCAACAAAATAAATAAAGTTTTTACTCTGACTCACGCTGTCATTTCCACTTAAATCTTCAATATTATTTGCCGTAACGGTGTATGTATTTCCGTTGCTAAAATTCGATGATGTTGTTGCATGCATAAGTGCCGGATTAACGGCATCCTGCATAATTGATGTTATAGAATTAAATGGAATAAGATCGTAATTAGATAAGTTTTCTGCTACACCTTGATTTAAAGCTTCATTAAAAAGCATGTCGAAGGTGTTTATAGATGTTGCCGTTGCGCTTAGTAAAACAGGAGCAGAAATATCCAAAATTTCATTTCCAATATAAACATCATCTATATAAAACTTTGTAGCGTTTGAAGCGGTGTAGACACAACTATAACCTGCAAATGTACCCATCAAAGAAACATCGGTTCCAGATGCTACAAAAGCAAAATTTTGACCAGCAGCTGTGTCAATATATAATGACCAAAGTCCTGCAGCACTTCTTACAACTCTTATGCTAAATGTTATAGAATTTACTATTTGACCATCGGCTCCTGCGCAAATTTGCGTAGCTGAACCTCCAACAGATTTCATAAGTCTAACTGCATCTGTTGAGCCCGCTTCTCCCATTTGAATATAATAACCATCCGGATTGGCAGTAAAATTGGCACTTGCTGCTGAAAGATAAAATCTACCATAATTGCTAGCTGATCCGGCGAAAGATTGTTTTACATAAAAGCGCCATTCTTTATCATTTAAATTTGCCAAATTATGGGGCAAAGACAAATAAGAATCTGCAGCAATGCTATTGTTTAGTTGTAACTGAAAGCTTGCATTTACAATAAATTCAGCAGCATCACCAGACCAAGTTGGGCTCGTTGTAAAATCTCCATCTGAGAAATTATCTACCACTTGTGAAGAGGAACCAAAAGGCAGCAATAAAATTAAAAAATATATAAAGTGTTTCATTTTTAGTATAATCAAAGCATAAATATAATAAATTTGAGGACGCAAATAATATTAATAAATCATGAAGATAGCAGTTGTAGGAGTTACGGGTATGGTAGGACAAGTAATGTTGAAGGTTTTAGAAGAGCTCAAATTCCCAGTAACAGAGTTAATTCCCGTTGCTTCTGAAAATTCAATTGGAACTGAAATAAGTTTTAAATCGAACAAATACAAAGTTGTTGGTTTAGCTCAAGCAGTTAGTTTACGACCTCAAATAGCAATTTTTTCTGCCGGAGGAGATATTTCTTTGCAATGGGCGCCAAAGTTTGCTGAAATTGGTACAACAGTAATTGATAATTCTTCTGCTTGGAGAATGCATGAAGACAAAAAATTAATAATTCCAGAAATAAACGGTAATCTTCTTACTGAGAAAGATAAAATAATTGCGAACCCTAATTGCAGCACAATCCAATTGCTAATGGTTTTGGCTCCACTCCATGCAAAATATGGAATAAAAAGAGTTATTGTTTCAACCTACCAATCAATAACGGGTACGGGAGTGAAAGCAGTAAAACAAATGGAAAATGAGCGCTTGGGTGCCGATGGTGAAATGGCTTATGCTTATGCGATTGATAAAAATTGTATACCACACTGCGATTCCTTTACAGACAATGGTTATACCAAAGAGGAAATGAAACTAAGCGATGAAACAAAAAAAATATTAGATAATAAAATTAAAGTGAGTGCAACTGCTGTGAGAGTTCCTGTTGTTGGTGGTCATTCAGAAGCGGTAAATATTGAGTTTGAAAAACCCTTTGATTTAAAAGACGTAAAAGAACTTTTATCAAATACGCCCGGTGTAACTCTGCAAGATAATCCTTCCGAAAACGAATATCCGATGCCAAAATTTGCTGAAGGTAAAAATGATGTTTTTGTGGGAAGAATACGAAGAGATGAAAGTCATGAAAATGCACTAAATTGCTGGATTGTTGCTGATAATTTACGCAAGGGAGCCGCAACAAATGCTGTGCAAATAGCTCATTATTTATTAAATAACAACCTGATTAAATAAATATAAATTTTTCTTCATAATTTATACTTTTGTTATTCATTGTAACTTAATTTTTCGTTTAAGATGGAGTAATTTTCATTGCCTTATTTTGCTGAAAATTAAAAAAGTTTATGAATTTATTTTTGCTGAGTTTTGCTGCTCTGTTTTCAGTAATTAACCCACTTGGAACCCTGCCTATTTTTATTGGTTTAACGAAAGATAAAACTAAGAAAAACATAAACCTTGTTGCGCTTTGGACAGCCATAAATACCTTTATAATTTTAGTTGTTTCATTTTTTCTCGGTAAATTTTTACTTGATTTTTTCGGAATTAGTTTAGATTCTTTAAGAATTTCAGGAGGTTTAATAATTGCTTCATCTGGTTTTGCATTGCTTACCGGTAATTTTAGCAATCACAAGGGAATGAAAAAACGAGAAAAAGACGATGCTTATACACGATCTGAGATTTCGCTAACTCCTTTAGCAATACCCATGCTTGCTGGTCCAGGATCTATTTCACTTTTAATAACCTACAATCAAGAATATCCAATCTTTACAGAAAAAACTTCATTGGTTTTGGCAATTTTATTAGTTTGTGCCGTAACTTATGTTTTATTAATTAGTTCAAGATTAATCGTAAATAAATTAGGTGCTTCGGGCATCAATGCCTTATCAAGAATTATTGGTTTTATTGTAATTTCTATTGGTATAGAGTTTATTTTAAGCACTGTAATAAAAATAGTGAAAGATTTTAATTAAAAGCATCAAAATTTAAATGAATATCCAATTCTTATCACTTGGGTTTCATAATAATCTGCCGATGTATAACTAAATCCGTTTCCTCTAATGTTTTTCTTTACGACCATTGTATTTAGTAAATCTGATGCGTTTAGAAATAACTGTCCTTGACCTTTTTGTATGGTTTTCTTCATTCCTAAGTTCAGAGAAAACCGAGCGTTTGTGGTTCCTTGGGGAATAATGTCTGGAGCAAGATAAATGGATGTTAACTGCAAGTCAAAATCTTTCTTAAAATGAAATGACATGTTTAATTTTGCATTACCAGAATAAATAGATTGAGCTTCAGTACTAAAAGGTGTGGGCTCCGGATAAATATTTACCACGCTGAATGAGTCTATAAAATTATAATAAACATTTATTCCCAAATTGTAAGAAATAAACTTTGATATGTCATGAGAAAATACAGATTCTATTCCGGAAATAGAACTTTTGCCTGCATTTTGAAACACTGCATAAATTAAATTGCTACTATCGGTTATGGTTGAAATTCTGGTTATTGTACCGGTTGCAAATTTATGGTAAGCAGACGAATACCAATAACCTTTTTTGAAACTGTTTTTATATGCCAACTCAAGAGAATTTGTAAATTGTGGGCGCAATGAAGGATTACCTACTTTAATTATTTCGGCATCATCGTATTTCGGGAAGATTCTAATATCTACTTCATTTGGTCTATCAACTCTCCTGTTGAAAAAAGCGCTCAACCTGTTATTGTCGTTCAATTTATAAGACAAACGTAGGTTCGGAAATGGTTGTGTATAACTATAGCCACTGGTTTTATAAACTGGATGATTAGGATTTACTTGATAATCTACTTTTACATATTCTACCCGCAAACCAACTTCACCTTCCCATTTCTTACTATCAAAAAGATAGTTGGCAAAAACCGCAGGTATTATTTCATTGTAAGTTGCTTTTCCACCAGCACTTGAATCCAAGGGAGACATAGCACTAGGAAAAAACTGCATATTTGTCGGAATATTACGGTATCTAATTTTGGTTCCCATTTCAATTTTACCATACTTCAGAGGATTTGTAAAATCTAAATTAAAGTCTGCAACATTTTCATCTGAGATTAATTTAAACGCCTCTCTACCCGTATAATTTGGTAAATAGTTATCGAAGAAATACTGCTCATCTTCACGGTGAAAAGTATAACTCGCACTGGTGTTTAGAACTCTACCCGGAGCCTGAAATTTGTGTTGATAAGACATGTTTGAAATAACTGTTGTCTTAAGCTCATCTTCTAAAAATTGCCAAAGTCTAACTCTTTCATTGTTATTGTTGAAAAAGGGTTGGTCACCATAATCTAAAATTTTCTCACTTCCGTAAAGTCCCGAAATTGTAAAGGAATTATTGTCATCAATAAACCAATCTAATCCAACTTTCGATGTGAAAAAATTGGTGTTTCTATTCCTTTTAGTTTGTTGATAGATAATTGTTCCATCGTCATAAGTTCTTGTCACAAATTCATTTTTATTCAATGTCTGTGTGTACAAATTATCTACCTGCAAAAATGTATTTACTTTATTTTTCCTATAATTTAATGAAATTGACGGATTAATTTTAGGTGTATATTGATATTGCGGACGAATTCCTGGAAGATTTTCTTTTTTAATCCACAATGCTCCCAAGCCAGCTGCCATGCCAATTTTTCCATTAAATCCTTCTTTCTTTTCTTTTTTAAGAATAATATTTATGATTCCAGCATTGCCATTAGCATCATATTTTGAGGATGGATTGTTTATTATTTCTATAGATTCTATTGAAGATGCAGGAATGTTGTCTAATCCAGATTGTCCGCCATTTCCTGTGAGAGCTGATTGTTTTCCATCAATTAAAACTATAATTTTATCGCTTCCTCGCAGTTGTACTTTATTATCTACAATGGTTATCCCAGGCAAATTTTCTAAAGCCTGCAGTACCGATCCACCAGTTTGACTTAAATTGTCTTCAATTTTATAAGTTTTTTTATCCATTTTAGAATTTATCTCATCTTCTGAAGCCACAATTTGCACTTCCCCCATTGTTTGAATTAGTGGAAAAAGTAAGATGTTGCCAAGATTTAAAAAAGGAGAGTTAGCACCAATAAAAACTTCTTTTACAAAAGATTCGTAACCCATTGCATTTATACTTAATAGGTATGAGTTTGGCTCAACTTTTTCCAAAGTAAAAACGCCATCGTCAAAACTGATTGTCCCAACAACAAAAGCTGAATCATTTTTGGTTTTGAGCACCACATTTACAAATGGAAGCAACTCTTTGGTTTCGTTGTCCATTAATTTGCCTGATACTGTAACGTTCGTTTCTTGTGCCACTAATGTGCAATTGAAGCAGACAAAATTAATGACGAAGAGTATAACGAAAGGGAAAATTTTAGTATTCATAAAAAATTAAACATTTATAGGATTGTACTTGTCCAGAATGGCTTCAACGTTTGTTCAAAAAATAAAAAGTGATAGATAATTTATAAAAAACAAACTAAAGAGCGCATTAAATAATCAGTCAAAATACGCTCCTCAGCTTTCCTTGAAAAAAGTAATTTCTAACCTTTATCTTCTGAATCTGCCATAACTTTTTTAAGAACATTACCTTCTTTGCTAATTACAACTTCCAGTGTTTCTTTGCCTTTTTCTAATTCCATTTCGTAACCTGAGTATTCAGAAGTTTCTACCCATTCAACTTCTTCTACTTCATATCCTTTGAAAGTAGAATTTAGAATATTTTTAACTGCCTCAGGTAGGTCTTTTTCTTTCATTTCTTTTTCGGTTTCTAGCCAAGTTCCATCGTTAGAAAAATTAGCAGAATATTCCATTCCGTCCATTTTAAACTCAGCTTCCCACTCTTTGTCGTTTTCTTTTTCCCATTTCACAGATTTCGCTGTAGGATATTTTTTAGAAAAATTTGATGTAACCGATTCTGGCGCTTTTTGCGCACAAGCCGTAAATGTAAATCCCAAAGCCAATGCAACTAAAAAATTTGAATTTCTCATAATATTTGTTTTTAAAAATTAATATTTATTTAATACTTCAAATTTAAATGACAAATCTGTGGAAATACTGAAGTTATTTTTTTGTCGACTATTTTTTAATAAAAATTTTGAAAGTTTTATTTTCAACAACTGCGTTTATTTTCAAATTGTTGACATCAGTGATCTTTTTTACGATAGCCAAACCCAGCCCTACAGAATTTTGTCTGGAATTATTTACAGGAACATTTTTAGACGTATTTTTTGTAAAGCGCTCAAACAAATTTTTAATGTCAATGTTATCCTCGCAAGGATTATTTATTTCAATGCAATCCGAAACACAAATTATTTCAATTAATCCATTATCTGGAGTAAATTTTATAGCATTTGAGAGTAAATTTATTATTAGGGTATTTGCCAAAAAAGGGTCTAGTTTTATCACAAAATCATCATTGTAATTTTGTCTGATTTCTAGGTTTTTTGATTCGATTAAGAGTTCAAGTTCTTCTATTTTATCTTTAATTATTTGAGTTAAATCAATGCTTTTAGAAGAAGAAAATTGTTGATTTTCAATTTTTGCAAGCAATAACAGTTTTTCATTTATTTTAGACAATCTTTTTATGGACTGCATGCTTGAATTTAATTTTTTGTAATCACTTTCTGTATGTTCACCTTGCAAAATATCTTCTAAGTTAAGACTAATAATGGCTAAAGGGGTTTGAATTTCATGAGATGCGTTTTCAGTAAATTCTTTTAATGTGACGTAATCAGTTTTCGCTTTTTTTGTTAATTCTTCCAATGCCGTTTTTAATTCTTTAAATTCATCAATATCTGAGTCTTCAAAGGATGAAACACTTTCTTTCTGTAAAGAAAATTCTTTTAATATTTTTAAATTTTTGTAAAATGGTTTCCAAATTTTTTGAGATAGTTTTTTATTAAAATAGTAAAGTAAAAAAATCACTAAAAGCAATATGGAGAAGAACACTGCCGCTATCAGAAATAGGAAGTCTTCTCCTTCAATTAAATCTTCACGGAGCTTTATTTCATAAGAAATTCCATTTATCTTTTTATAGGACTTTAGTTCTCTGAAATTGTCTTTTTCTCCTTCTTCCTTGTCATAAATTTTTGCAATTCCCCAAACTTTTTTCTCTTTGGTAATGTTTTTAATTTCCGAAATTACAATCAGTGGTGCAAGCGAAGAAACCGTTTTGTTCTCTTTTAATTGTTTCGTTATTCGATTTTCTAAAAGCAATAATTTTTCATCAATTTCCAACATAGAAATCTTTTGAAGTCCAAGAAATAAAACTATGCAGGCAAGCGGAAATACCAGAACTGTAATCCAAATAAAATTTCTGTTAGATTTTTTTATTAATTTCATGAACTTGCGTATTTGTATCCTATTCCATGCACTGTTTTGAGATAATCTTTACCACCTAGGATTTCAATTTTTTTACGTAAATTCTTGATATGTGTGTATATAAAATCATAATTTTCTAAAAAGGCGATGTCTTCTCCCCACAAATGTTCAGCAATTGTTTCTTTTGTTAGAATTCTGTCTTTATTTATTATAAAAAAATTGAGAAGTAGAAACTCTTTTTTCGTCAAAATGAGAGGGTTTTCATTTATATAAACTTGGTTTTCATCAATATTAATAGTTATTTCATTGAATTTTAAAACTTCCTTCCCATTATAATCTTTCCTTCTTATTAGTGCATTTAATCTTGAATTGAGTTCGGCAAAATGAAATGGCTTAGTTATATAATCGTCGGCACCCAAATCCAAGCCTTTAATTTTGTCTTCTAGTGAGTTTTTTGCCGATACTATCAAGAGTCCAGCATTGTTTTGATTGCTTTTTATGATCGGAATTAAATCTAAACCACTCCCGTCTGGAAGCGAAATATCTAAAATAATACAATCAAACTGGTGTTTCAAAACCTGGTCTTCTGCCTCAAATTTATTGCCTGCACTTAAGCACATGGCACCAATTTTCTTGAAATTTTCAGAGAGCAAGGCATTTAGTTCTTGTTCATCTTCTACAATTAATATTTTCACGATTCTAAAATTAACATCTAAATCTGTTTTTATTCTGAATTTTTACTTTTTTAAATTGATTAGAAAAAATTGCATTAATTGCCAAATCCAATTACTTTTGCTAGAAAGCTTAAACAATTATGAATACTCGTGTAGAAAATGAACTCAATCGTCAGATAGAAAAAGAACTTTCATCGTCTCAGTTTTACTTAGCAATGGCATCTTGGGCAGAAAATTCTGGACTTAATGGTACAGCTAAATTTTTGTACAAACACTCCGATGAAGAGCGTTTTCACATGTTGAAACTAATAAAATTTGTGAACGAAAGAGGCGGAAAAGCGATAGTTCCGGCAATTTCGCAACCACCATCTGAATTTAAAGATATAAAAAATGTATTTGAACTTTTATTGGAACATGAAATTGATGTAACCAATAGTATAAATGAGTTGGTAGATATTTGCCTGCAAGAAAAAGATTATACTACACACAATTTTGTGCAATGGTATGTTTCTGAACAGCTTGAAGAAGAGGCACTTGCCAGATCTGTTTTAGATAAGATAAAACTAATTGGTACAGACCCCGGAGGCATGTATATGTTTGACAGAGATTTGGAGAATTCAGTCATTCAGGTTACTATTGCAAATGGCAAAAGTTCGAACGCATAAGATATATATTCTTTAATTCTAAGAAAATCAGTAACTTTAATGCTTTGACTCAAGTTTTAAATTAAAATTTCTCTGAATTGTTAGTCATAAGTTGATATGCAAAGTTGATATGCAAAAAATACTACTTTTAATTTTACTTATATCCTTTGGCTCCTTTGGTCAAAATGATTATTTCTTTAACAATTATACTATCAATGAAGGATTGTCTCAGAGTGTTGTAACAAGCATTTTACAAGATGATAATGGATTGCTGTGGATTGGAACTCAAGACGGACTAAACAGGTTTGATGGTAAAGATTTTGAAGTTTTTTCATCTGATGATTATGTAGGATTAGGCAGCAATTATATTACTTCTTCCATAAAATCTAAAAATGGAATATTATGGTTCGGAACCATGAATGGCCTTAGTAGTTATAACCCCGAATATGAAAAATTTTCACTTTTTACGCCTTTCAAAACAAGTCCTTTCCAAATTGAAGATATAGATTTGGCTAATAGCGGTGAATTGTATCTTGCTTCTCTAACTCGTGGAATAATGATTTTTAATCCAAAAAGTGGAAAGTTTAGAAGTTTATCTTCGAGCACTGCAAAGTTTCAGGTTAAAAAGCTCAAAATTTGCGATAAAGGAATTGCTTTTTCAACCGAAAGCCTCGAACAATTTTTTTATAACTTTTCTACCAAAAAACTGCATAAAATTGAGTTCTACACTTCTAAAAAGATAGATGCTTTTAAAATTAAGAAAATATCAGAGTCTGTTTTGTATTTCGGTACTGAAGAAGGTATCTTTTCTTATAATATAGACACCAAGAACACAAAACCTGAGTTTGAAAGATTTTCAGCAATTTATGGAAAAATGGCCATTTCAGACTTTTATGAGTTTTCGAAAAATAATTGGTTTATTGCCACCCAAAAAAATGGTCTTTTTCAAATAACAGCCGAGGGTAACATTTTTCAAAATTCAGAAGATATTTTCCAGAGAACAACCTTAACAAGCAATGAATTAAACGTCATATTTACCGATAATCAAAACATTTGTTGGCTGGGCTCACAAAGAGGACTAAGTAGTTTTGATCCTCTCCATAAAGGATTTAGTGGCGTTGGACCTACAGGAAATTTGAGCTTGGGTTTGCCAGCTTCAAATGTTTGGTGTTTTGAAGAAGATGTACCAACCAATTCGGTTTTTATTGGCACCGATCTAGGCGTATCAAAATATAATAAAACCACAGGAAGGTTTGAACATTATTTTAGAAAAAAAGAACAGCTTACTGGCACAGTTGATGAAACAACTGTGCTTGCACTTCAAAGACTATCAAGCAATAAACTATTGGTAGGTTGTGCAGATGGATTGTATGTTCTTAATATAGAAAGTGCTTATTATTATACATTTACACCAATAAAATTCAACATAGAAAATGAGGAAGCTTTTTTACGAACCTACAGTCTTTTGCATTACAAAGACAATCAATATTTTATTGGTACAAAGGGTGGAGTTGTGCTTTATGATTTGGTAACTAAAAAAGCGATTGTTTTCCAACATAATCCACTCGATTTGAAGAATACTATTTCTGCGGGAGTTTGCCGTATGGTCACAAAAGATAAGTCTAATAAAATTTGGTTTGCAACCTCAGCTGGAGGTTTAAATGTTTTAAAAGGACATGGAGACAGTTTAATAATTGCCCCTTACATACTTAATGATTTAATTAGAAAATATAGCAAAGATTATATTTATTCACTCTATGAAGAAAGTGATGCAAAATTATGGGTTGGAACCTTTGGCAGTGGTATACTTTTAATAGATCCAATTCATAAAAAAGTTAAACAATTTAAAAAGAGTGATGGCCTTCCAAACAATGTTATTTATTCAATACTGCCTGATTCTAGAGATAATATTTGGTTGAGCACCAATAAAGGATTGGTGAAGATGAATACAAAAAGCTTCGCAATAACCAATTATGACGAACTCAATGGGTTAATGTCTAATGAAATGAATTTAAATGCGGCATTTAAAGCCAAAAATTCCGAACTTTATTTTGGTGGCATTTCAGGATTTAACTTTTTTAAACCAAATGAATTACAAAGTTCTGTAACTGATTTACAGGTAAAATTTACAAAATTTAAATTAGAGAATGAATGGCTAATTCCGAATGCTAAAAGTAAAATTTTAAAAAAATCAATCTCTTATTTAAACGAAATTAACCTACCTTACCTAAAGCGGACTTTTACAATTAAATTTACTACAAACGACCTTAGTAATCCCAAGCTGATCAATTATAAATATTTACTTGAAGGAAGTG
The DNA here is from genome assembly GCA_038234235.1 of Flavobacteriales bacterium. Lineage (GTDB taxonomy): Bacteria > Bacteroidota > Bacteroidia > Flavobacteriales_D > Crocinitomicaceae > JBBSUQ01. The sequence continues at coordinate 2,136 of JBBSUQ010000012.1, read as the reverse complement.
ATCAAAAAGAAATATTTATAGGAAATTCAAATGAAATACGCTTCAATAACCTCTCTCCTGGATCTTATATACTTAGAGTTTATGCCAGAGTTGGCAACGAACCGTGGGACAGTCAACCGGCTATTATAAACGTAAACATTGCTTCTCCGTTTTGGCAAAAAATATGGTTTTGGCTGTTAGTTGCCGTTGTTTTAGCAATTCTTATTACCTTTTTTATTCGAAGAAAAATTGATTCTTCCAGAAGAGAGCAAGTTCGTTTAGAAATAAAAATTGTTGAACGAACTAAAGAAATAAGACAGCAAAATGTGCAAATAGAAGCGCAGAGGTTGGCGCTGGAAAATGAAAGAAATAAGGTGTTGGAGCAGCAAATACTTCTCAAAGCTGAAAAAGAAAAAACAGAGCGAATTTTACTCAATGTTATTCCAGAGTCAACCGCCTTAGAATTGAAAAAACATGGCAAAGCCAGTGCACGTGGATATAAGAAAGTTTCTGTTTTATTTACAGATTTTGTTGGTTTCACTAAAATTGCCGAAAAAATGAAACCCTCGGAATTGGTAAGCCGACTGGATGTTTATTTCAGGCAATTTGATGAAATAATTACTGCAAACAATCTCGAAAAGATAAAAACCATTGGTGATGCTTATATGTGCGCCGGCGGAGTTCCAGTAAGAAACAATACCAACCCCACTGACGCCTGTATGGCAGCTTTACAAATTCAAGATTACATTTCTAAACTGAAAAAAGAAGGAATAGAAAACAATACAGATTATTGGGAATTGAGGTTGGGAATAAACACTGGAGAAGTTACCGCTGGAGTAATAGGAAGAGACCGATTGGCATATGATATTTGGGGAAGTACAGTAAATCAAGCTCAACGGATGGAAATGCTGAGTGAACCAGGAAAAGTAACCATTACTGGAAACACCTTTAATTTTATTGAACCTTATTTTGAATGTACTTATAGAGGCAAGGCACAGAGTAAAAGTAAAGGATTGATTGATATGTACGTTGTGGATCGTATAAAACCCGAACTTTCATTAAACGGTGAAGGCTTGTATCCTAATAAATTGTTTGATCAGATTTTTAATCTTCACCACTACAGTTCCATCAATTATTATAAGGCTGAGCGGCATATTATGAAAATTCTGAATGATGGCTTGAGTCCAAATCTTCATTATCACAGTATTGAGCACACGCAAGATGTTGTAAGAGCAGTTGAATTCTATGCTCTGCGAGAAGGAGTAACAGATGAAGGTTTGTTTTTATTAAAATCTGCCGCTACCTATCATGATGCAGGCTTTGTGAAAAACTACGAGAAAAACGAACCAATTGGAGCCGAAATGGCAGAAGACATTTTACCGAAATATGGTTATTCTGACAAACATATAGAACGCATTAAAGAATTAATTTTTGTTACCCAAATACCTCATCAGCCCAAAAATCAGTTGGAAGAAATTATTTGTGATGCCGATTTAGATTATTTAGGCAGAGATGACTTTTTTGAAATTTCAGATAAACTTAAAAGAGAATTAATGGAGCATGGTAAAATTCCAGACTCTAAAACTTGGGATCAAATTCAAGTGAAGTTTTTGAACATGCATACTTATTTCACCAAAACGGCAATTGAACTAAGGCAAGAGAAAAAATTGGCGAACCTTAAATTGGTAGAAATAAGGTTAGCGGAAGACAATTATGAATAGTGATTTACCAGTTTTCGTTTAAAAGAAAATCTGTGATGTGGAAGTGTTTTACGCCATCTATTGATCCTTGCCAAAATTCATCCATGGTTATAACGTATTTTGGGTAATTGTCCTTAATCATTAATAAATTACCAAATTCTCTATCAATCGTTTGTTCATTTTCTAATTTATAACTTACCTGCGCATATATCTTTTCACCTTGTTTTTCAGCAACAAAATCTATTTCATAGCTATCAATTTTGCCTATATCTACTTGATAACCTCTCCTTTTAGTTTTTGGGGTTGTACCCATAATAAAAAAATTAAATTTAAAAAAATTTTTGGGGTTATGGGCATAAAAACTTTTTAAAAAGTGATGAGGATCTTTTCGAAAATATGAACAGTGTTGATGACAATTTTAATCATGACAAAAGCGAAAACTAAACATCACTAGTTT
>JBBSUQ010000011.1:0-30016 GCA_038234235.1 Flavobacteriales bacterium | reverse complement strand
TTAAAAATAATGTGGCAATTTCTCCTAAACCAGATTTTTCATTTGTTGAATTCATATCCTCCGCAAAGATAAATTTTTATTGGAAATCGGCAAGTTTGTAGGCAACATGACGAAATTTACCAAAGCACACTACAACTTCGACTACAATTTGCCACCGATTCAAGAGTTACAAAAGGCTCACATTTCAACCGCCTCTCAATTACCGCCACTTAAATCAATCAGCCCCAATATCCCAAAATTTAATAACTCTAAAATCCAAAATTCTAATCTAAACACACAGTCCATCAGTCCCAAAATCCTGAAATCCCAATATCCCAATATCCCAATATCCCAATATCCAAAAATTCATAAAAAATCAAAAAATCCTAAAATAATTCCAATAAATAAACTATTTTAAATCGAAATATGTACATTAGCCTCAAACAAAGAAAACATTCATGAGCAACGCAATTAAAGGAGGAGAATTCCTAATAAAATCTACAAAAGCAGAAGATATTTTTACACCTGAAGAATGGAACGAAGAGCAAAAGATGATTGCTACCATGTGCGATGACTTCATTGAGCAACAAGTGGTTCCAAATTTTGAGCGAATAGACAAAATGGAGGAAGGTTTGATGCAATCATTATTGGAAAAAGCAGGCGAATTAGGAATGTTAGGAATGAGTGCTCCAGAAGCTTATGGAGGCATGGGTGTAGATTTTAAAACTTCCCTACTTGCCACAGAACATCTTGGTAAAGGTCATTCTTTTTCCGTTGCTTATGGGGCACATACCGGAATTGGATCTTTGCCATTGTTATATTACGGAACCGATGCTCAAAAAGATAGATACAGCTCAAAACTTGCAAGTGGCGAATGGAAAGCTGCTTATTGTCTCACTGAACCCGGTGCAGGATCCGATGCCAATTCAGGAAAAACAAAAGCCGTATTAACTGAAGATGGGAAATTTTACAATCTTAACGGTCAAAAAATGTGGATTACCAATGGTGGCTTCGCAGATTTGTTTACCGTTTTTGCAAAAATTGATGACGATAAAAATCTTACGGCCTTTTTAGTTGAAGCAAAAAGTGAAGGTGTCTCTTTAAATCCAGAAGAGAAAAAAATGGGAATTAAAGGTTCTTCAACCAGACAAGTGTTTTTCAATAATGTAAAAGTACCTGTCGAAAATATGCTTTCTGATAGAGAAAATGGTTTTAAAATTGCCTTAAATATTTTAAATATTGGAAGAATTAAATTGGCTGCTGGAGTTATGGGTGGCGCAAAAGCAACTATTACAGATAGCATAATTTATGCCAACGAAAGAGAACAATTTGGCAGAGCTATTTCAAAATATGGAGCTATAAGATACAAAATTGCCGAGCAGATCATAAGAACTTACGTTATAGAATCGGCGGTTTACCGAGCAGGACAAAATATTGATGATGCCATCCAAAATTTTCTTGACGAAGGAATGGAAAAAGGCAAAGCAACTTTAAAAGGAATTGAACAATTTGCAGCCGAATGTGCAATATTAAAAGTGGCAGGTTCTGAGTGTTTGGATTATGTTACTGACGAAGGCGTACAGATTTTTGGTGGTATGGGTTATTCTGCTGAAAGTTCTGTAGAAAAAGCTTACAGAGATTCAAGGATCAATAGAATTTTTGAAGGTACAAATGAGATCAATCGAATGTTAATAGTTGATATGATTTTGAAAAAAGGCATGAAAGGAGAACTTGATTTGATGGGACCGGCGATGAAAGTTGCGGGAGAATTAATGAGTATTCCAGATTCGCCAGAAAAAAGTGATCATGTTTTAGCAAACGAGTTTCTTTATCTAGAAAATTTCAAAAAAACGTTATTAATGGTTGCCGGAAGCGCTGTGCAAAAATTAATGCAAACATTGAGCAAAGAACAAGAAGTATTAATGAATATAGCTGATATTACAATTAAAATATACCAAGCCGAATCTGTTTTATTAAGGGTTGCAAAATTATTAAACAGTAAATCTGTAGAAGAAGCGAAAGTGCCAATTGCCATTGTTCAGACATATTTTTACGACGCCGCAGATTGCATTTCTAAATACGCTAAAGATGCCATAAATTCTTATGCAGATGGCGATGAAGCAAGAATGATGTTGATGGGACTTAAGCGTTTCACTAAAACAGAAGCAATTAATCCAAAAGAAACCAGACAACTTATTGCTCTGGCGGCAATTGAGAAGAATAAATATAATTTATAGAAATTCACAGCACAAAAAAACCTGAAATTTAAAGTAAAATTTCAGGTTTTTTTAATTACCGCGATTCAAATATATTCAAATCATAAATGCAGCTTTTATTTCTCCACCATTTCAGAAGTTTTATCTTCTTCTTTTAACATAATACCGTCAGCTTCAAATCCAAATTCATACTTTGGTTCCGTTATCATAGCCATTTCAGCCTCACTTTTACCCGCATCTTCCAAATAATGTTTTTGATCTTCTACAGAAACCGTGTCCCAAAACGCAATTCCATGTAAAAATGCTTCTGTTCCTAATTTGGTATCGGTTGGAATTGTAAAGTGGTCTTTAAAACGAACCATGAAAGATTCTCCGTTAGCTTGTTTGATAGAAATCCAACAACCCATCTTAGAGCAAACTTCTGCAATTTCACCTTTAAAAGTGTAAGTTTCTTCTCCTGTTTTATTTTTAAAATCCGCCATCATTTCGTTAACCGACATAGCTTTGGAATCGTCAACGTCATGTTTTCCAAATTTCATAATTTTCACTTCTTCTTTCAATACCATTTGCTTATCATTGCCTGCGCAAGATGTTAAAATAGCTACCAATGCAATTACCAATATTTTTTTCATGATTTTAATTTAATAAATTTTTTAAATTTTCCTTTTGCAAATATCAACATTATTCTTAAAACAATTGACTGAGTTAAAATTCAGAATAAAATCCATATTTAAAGTACATTAAAAAATGTTGGTTCAAAAAAAAGTCGGTCCTTAATTAAGAACCGACTTTGAGTATTTTAAAGTAATGCTTATTGCATGTGACCTACATAAAACTCTTCTGGAGTATATGCTTTACCATCCAACATAATTTCTTTTACGCCAAGAGCAATAAAAAATCTGGCAATTACGTGTCTTGAACGATCGTCATTTTCAACCATTGTTATAACTGCATTGTTGGTAGTTGGTGTATAAACAACCGTAAAATAATGCGTATAAATTTTTGCAGTATTGTTTACATCGTCTTCAACCAAAGTTGCTGGCAAAGTAAAAGTGTAAACACCTGTAGTTTTACTTTTAGCAACTTCAACACTTGTTGCAGCCTTAGCCTGTTGTCCAAAAGAAAGCGCAGTAAAAGCAAATACCGCGATGAATGCAAACATAATTTTTTTCATAGTTTCTGTTTTTTTAGTATAGACGCATTATTTTATTAAAAGTTGTCTAATTTTATAATTTCATTTAGCTAATATACAATTTTTTTGCCAAATTTACAAATTCATGAAATTAAATTCATTTTTTCTTAAAAATACCATTGAAGCAGGCTGCGATGAAGCTGGTAGAGGCTGCCTTGCAGGACCCGTCGTTGCTGCCGCTGTGATACTAAAAGAAGATTTTAATTGGGAAGGTTTAAATGATTCAAAAAAATTAAATAAAAATCAAAGAAATGCACTTCGGGTCTTAATTGAAACCAATGCAATAGCTTTTGCTGTACAATTTATTGATGAAAGAAAGATTGAAGAAATAAACATTCTCAATGCAAGTATTTTAGCAATGCAAATGGCAATAAAAAAACTAAAAACGGTTCCAAAACATATTATTATTGACGGCAACAGATTTCACCCAATGGAAGGAATTGAACATACTTGTATAATTAAAGGAGACTCCAAATACCTCTCAATTGCTGCAGCATCTATTCTTGCAAAAACTTATAGAGATGAATATATGGAAAAGCTAAGTGCAGATTTCCCTCTCTATTTATGGCACAAAAATATGGGTTATCCAACAAAAGCACACCGTTCGGCTATTCGAGAAATTGGTAGTTGTGAACACCACAGAACTACGTTCAATTTACTAGGATCTCAACAACTTGATCTTTTCGAGTAAACAACTAAATGTTAAAACAAAAAACAACTAATTTTTCAAGGCTCTGATTTATTAAATACTTTTACTTCTGAATTCAAATCAATGATTGGTAAAAGATTTTTAATTATTTTTAGTCTTCTATGTTTGGGCCTTATCGCTTACACGTCTTACGATTTACTGTCTAAAAAAAATATACTAGACTTAAATAAAATTTTTGGCAAAGAAGACCAAAAGGTTTTAATAATTAACCGACCAACAGAATTTAGTGCAGAAACAGTCGATTTTGACGGTAAAGCTTATGAGTTTATAAAAACCTATATTCAAAATTTCGACGACAAAACTTGTATCTCAATAAGTGCAAGTAGAAATCAGATACATATTATTGGTAACGAGATTTGGACAAACAAACTCATCATTCAAGCCTTTCCGAATTTGCAAGTTAATTCTTTGGGATACGATAAATTTCAAATTGGAGCTTACAAAGCCGAGGTGAAAAAAAATATACTTTATTTATATGAAGTTATTTATACAACAAAACCTTTAAAAAAAGATTGGAGCTTTTTCGATAAAAAATCAACTGCTACGATTATAGATTTTGCTACATTTAGCCCAACCCTCACAGAAATATATACCAAATCTGCTTTTCAGTCTGATTATATTACTCAATCTTACGAAAATACCTCAGCTGAAAAAATTGATGATTACGATTTGTTTGCAACAATGCTACCCAATACCTTGAGCAACTATCATTTTTATGAGAAAAATCTATTGTTAGAAAATGAAAAAACCTTCGAACAATCGCCAATTGCCGAATGGGTTAATCTCGGTTTGGTGGTTTTTGAATACAAAGGCAAAAAAGTAATGATCAGCGATTACAAAAGTGGTCAACAGGCTGATTTAATTATGCAAGACGCTTATCCAGATTACAACATGGATGTAGAAAATCTCTATCCTTTTAAATCTAAATTTGAATATCTTGACTTTGGCACAATGGGGAAAATTTACCTTAAAGTTGTAGAAGATTATGTAATTTTAAGTGAAGACAACGAAGTATTAAATCAAGTAATTGCAGATACTAAACTTGGCAATACAGTTGCTCAAAGTGAAAAAGTTACAGAAGAAATATTCGGGAATCTGCCAACAATGGTTTCTGAACGATTCACAACTAAAGATAAAAAAGTTGCCATAAGTTATAGTACCAATCAAATTTTTAAAACTGAAATTGCCTTTTCATCAGGTATAAATATAAATCCAAATGAAAACTCAAATGCATTAAAAATTGCGGTTGATGGAGTCATTAAAGATTTCGTAGTTTTTGAAAATCTAGGACAGGTAGCATCTGTTTCTGATAATAATAAACTTAAATATTTTGAAGAAGGAATTAAAAAATGGGAAATAGATTTGCAAGATGAAGGCAAATTATTAGACATTCAACTCATAGATATTTTCAGCAATAAAAAACAGCAAATCTTACTCACTTTCAGTAATTCAGTACATATTGTAGATGTTTTAGGTAGAGAATTAAACGGTTTTCCTGTTAAGCCCGATGCTGCTTTTACCAAAGCAACTACTTTTTATGTTTGGAAAGGAAATCCATATTTGGCAACAGTTGAAAATAATTCAATAGGAATTTATGATGGCAAAGGAGGAGAATTAAATAAAATAAAAACAACGCTTTCTAAAATTGAAACCCCTGTTGAAGTTTGGCTTAGCAACAACACTTTGTTTTATGGTGCAGCAGACAATAAGAATTTTGTTATGATAGATGCGAAGAAAGAACAAGAATACAGAAAGTTTGAAATTAGTGCGCAAATTATAGCATTAAAAAATCCCAATCAGATTGATTTGTTCAGTTTAGAATCGGATGTATTGCAAAACTTTGATCAAAAGGGTGTGAAAATTAGTTTGAGTTCCTTTAAAGGAGGAAAAATTCTTAAAACATTTAATTTGGACAATTCAAGTGGTTTCTTTATTTCTGAAGGAAAAACCTTAAATATTTTAAACAGTAAAGGAATTAAATTCCACAGTTACATACTCCCATTTTCAAATCCAGAAGATGTATTTATTTCTAGCATAAACGGAAAAAACTATGTTGCCGCATTAGATGGTATTGATAACAATGTATATTTATATGGTAATAAAAATGGCAAAAAAGTCATAAAGAGTTTTGAAGGTTCTCAAAAAGTTGTACTTTCGTCACGAAAAAGTCAAATTATAGTTACTACCATAGTCGATAATTTTATAATACAGTATATTGAATAAAATCTAAAATATGAAAAAAAATTGCTTACTACTTTCCCTATTCACAATAATCTCATTTATTTCATTTTCTCAAAATTATCTTGGTGTTCATAGCAGCAATTATGCAGGAGTAATGGCTGTTGGTTACCAACCAGCATCTTTTGTTGATGGCCGTTTTAAATGGGATGTAAATTTGGGCAGTGTTAACTTTACAGGTTGGCAAAATGCTAAATATTTTGATACACGAGACATGCCAAAATGGTGGGTTAAATCTTTTAAGTCAGATACACTTTGGCAAGACCCTGATTCTACGTTTTATGATCGATATTTTTTAGATAATTATACACTTGATGAAACAAAAACTTTAGGTGGTTATGTGAACACTGAAATTAATATTTTGAGTTTTAATTTTCACATTAATCCAACAATTGCTGTTGGTGCGGGTTTTAAATTTAGGTCTATTACAAATATTGATAATTTGGATCCTAAACTGGTTAAACTTGCAGAAAATGGCTTAGATTTTCCAAAACTTTTTAATCAGAAATTAAATGAAGAATTATTGAGAATGAGTTCTTTAACTTGGAGAGAGTTCTACTTAAACTATTCTCAAATTATTTCGGATGAAGGTGCAAATTTCTGGAAAGGCGGAATTACAGCGAAATACTTACAAGGTTTAGCTGCAGGCTATCTTTATACTGATAATTTTGAATATGGCCTCAACAATAAAGACACGTCATTTTACCTTAATGGTGATTTTGACTATGGCTACTCAAATAATATAGATAATATCATTGATGGATCGGAAAAAATTAATGGCAAGCCAAGCTCCAAATTCGGAATTGGAGCTGACATCGGTGTAGTTTACGAATGGAGACCAAAATGGCAAGATTATAAATACGAAATGGATGGTGTTACAAATATCTGGAGACGCGATTTAAACAAATATACGCTTCGTGTTGGCGCTTCCATAACTGACATTGGTGGAATGAAATTTACCAAGGGTAATCTTAGTAGAAACTTTAATGTTCGATCCACAAATCCTTTTGACTTAACTGTATTTGACGATACTGAAGATCTAGGAGATTTTGATCAAAAAATAGACAGTATATCAAAAGCAAACAGTGAATGGACAATTAACGAAGATGGTGGAAATACCTTTTTCATGAATACTCCAACAGCTTTAAACCTTACACTTGATTATAAAATTTACAAATATTTTTATGTTAATGCCTCTACTTCTCTAAACTTGCTTGGTAAGAAAAATGAAAACAGAGTGAAAATTGCCAATCAGTTTTCTGTAACTCCAAGTTTCGATTATTTTTGGTTTGGTGTGCATTTGCCAATTTCATACAATCAATATTCTGGTTTTAAAGGAGGAGTGGCAACAAGATTAGGACCTTTAACAATTGGTGTAACAGATTTTCGAACTCTTTTCGCTTCTGGAAAAATATATGGTGCGGAAGTTTATGCAGGTTTAAGACTACCTGTTCTTTATACAGCTCCACGAGATAGAGACAATGATAAAGTTTCTGATAAAAAAGACAATTGTATCGATGTTCCAGGAATTTGGGCATTTAAAGGCTGTCCTGACACAGACGGTGATGGCATTCAAGATTCAGATGACTTATGTCCTACAGAACCAGGCTTAGCTGAATTTCAAGGATGTCCAGATAGAGACGGAGATAAAATTCCAGACAAAGATGACAAATGTCCGGATGTTGCAGGTTTAGCTGAATTCCAAGGATGTCCAGATAGAGATGGTGATAAAATTATTGATTCAGAAGACGAATGTCCAGACACTCCAGGTTTAGCAGCATTTAATGGTTGTCCAGACACTGACGGTGATGGTATAAAAGACAGCGATGATGCTTGTCCGGATGTTCCTGGTCCGTTGGCAAACAATGGTTGCCCAGATACTGATGGTGACGGAATATTAGATTTCTTGGATAATTGTCCTGAAATTGCAGGTCCAGCAGAAAACAACGGTTGCCCTTGGCCAGATACAGATGGTGATGGCTTGTTGGATAAAGATGATAAATGTCCGTATTTGGCTGGTCCAATTAAAAATCAAGGTTGTCCTTACCAAGATACCGATGGTGATGGTATAATTGACAGTGAAGATGCTTGTCCTAATACTCCAGGAGTAATAGAAAACAAAGGTTGTCCGAAAATTGAAGAAGAAATTATTCTTATTTTGAAAACAGCCTTTGACAATCTTGAATTCGAAACTGGTAAAGACATTATTAAAGATGCTTCTAAACCATCGTTGAAAGAATTGGTAGAAGTATTAAAACTTAAACCAGACTGGAAATTAAAAATATCTGGTCACACAGATAATGTAGGCAACGACCAAAGCAACATGATTCTTTCTAAGAAAAGAGCAGAGGCAGTTAAAAACTTTATGATTGCAGAAGGCATTGATCCAGACAGATTGGTGGTTCTATACTATGGAGAAACAAAACCAGTAGAAACTAACGATACAGCAGAAGGTAGACAAAGAAACCGTCGTGTAGAAATGGATATCTTATTTGAATAATAAAATCTGAAAGAAGGTATAAACCGTCCCCAGTTCCCCAATTTTCTTGGGAAATTGGGGACGGTTTTTTTTGTATGTATAATTTTGATAATTTTGGAAGATGGTAAAAAGTAGTAGAATTCAAAGATACAGGTTAAGTATTGCATCAGGATTAATGATGGCTTTGGCATTTCCGTATATTGGTAATCTTTATTTTTTAATGTTTTTTGCTTGGATTCCTTTACTTTGGATTGAAGATATAGTTTGTAGAAATTCATATAGAGGTTCTAAGATATTTTTGCACGCCTACATCACATTTTTCATTTATAATCTCTTTACAACTTGGTGGGTTTGGCATGCCTCTATTGAAGGTGCGTTAATGGCATTCTTTGCGAACTCTCTATTAATGGCTTTAGTTTTTTACCTTTTCCATTTAACCAAAAAATACGTTGGTAATAAAGAAGGTTATATTTCTTTATTGATTTACTGGATTGGTTTTGAATACTTCCATTACCATTGGGAATTATCTTGGCCTTGGTTAAATTTGGGCAATATCTTTTCTATCCAGCCAGAAATTGTGCAATGGTATAATTATTTAGGTGTTCTTGGAGGAACTCTTTGGATTTTAATTCTAAATTTAATTGCATTTAGAATTTTGCAAAATATATATTTTAAAAAAGAAACATTAAGAGTGCAAACTCCATTAGTTTATCTTTTCGCAATAGGATTATTTGTCCCTATTATTGCTTCATTGATTACCTATTTTAATTATGAAGAAATTAAAAACCCTATTGAAATAGTAGCAGTTCAACCTAATATTGATCCGTATAATACAAAATTTACATCACCAATTGAAGCGCAAATAAAAGACATATTAGATTTAGCTGAAAAAACTAAAACTCCAAAAACTAAATTCGTATTGGCTCCTGAAACTGCTATGGCTGCTTCTTTTTACGAGGAAGATTTATACAGAGTAAATGAATACAAAGATATTATACAGAGAACAACCACTTGGAAAAATACGAGTTTGCTAATTGGTGCGAGCACTATTAAGTTTTTTGAAACTAAGAATTCTTCTGCAAGTAGAAAATTAAAAGATGGACCAGGTTATATTGAAGATTACAATACTTCCATTTTATTTTCTGGAAATGAACCTGCTCAATTTTGGCATAAATCCAAGTTGGTTTTGGGGGTAGAAAAAATACCTTTCACGTCTTCCCTTCCATTTTTAGAAGAATTAGCTATAAATCTTGACGGGACAACGGGCTCCTTAGGCGTAGAAAAATTTCCTCCAATTGGAAAATCTCAAGGAACTGTTTTTGCACCTGTAATTTGCTATGAATCTATTTATGGAGAATTTGTAGCCGAACAATGCAGAAAAGGTGCTGAAATAATATTTATAATTACAAACGATGGTTGGTGGAAAGACACACCTGGCTACAAACAACACAAAAGTTTTGCGAGACTTCGTGCAGTTGAAAATAGAAGGTCTTTGGCAAGAAGTGCGAACACGGGTACAAGTTGTTTTATAAATCAAAGGGGAGATATTATTGAAGAAACAGAATGGTGGAAAGTTGCTGCAATTAGAAAAACTCTAAATAAAAACAGTGAGATAACAAATTACTCTAAATATGGAGATGTGTTAGGAAGAGGTTTTGCATTTGTGGCAGCACTTTTAATGATTTACACTTTTGTAAGATATTTCAGACAAAGGTTTATGGTGAAGAAAGCTTAAAGAACTCTAATTTCTACACGCCTATTGGCTTGTTCTTCGTATTCAAATTTAGGATTTTCATAAATGGGTTTTGTATTACCCAAACCTACAGCCGTTAGTCTTTCCTTGTCAATACCGTTTTCGACTAAAAACTTATAAACTTGTTTAGCGCGAGCTTCTGAGAGTTTTTGAGCAGCAAGACTATTTTCTCCTTGGGCAAAAACGTGACCTTGAATTTCAATTTTTACTGTCTGGTTAATAATCATAAATTCTTTTAATCTTCTCAATTTACTTTCTGCACCTCCTAAGAATTCGCTTGTTCCGGATAAAAACTCAATTTCTTCTAATTGAAAACTTTTACCTTGACCCAAAGGTTCTAGCCAAATCACAAATTCATGAGCCGAATTTAATTGTACGGGCTCCATCCTATCGATAAAGAAATAGCCCTGTGCATCGCATTTTATATTAATAGTTCCAGTTTTAGAAATCACAAAAAACAAATCGCTAGCACGGTAAAATCCAGTTATTCCATTAAGTCCTTCAATCACTAAATCAGCTATTACAGGCGCCCCTGTTTCTGCATCACGCACCAATATTGTTAAAGGTGGGCTAAAAGGATCTGGTCTTTTATCAACTATTTTCGACTGTTCGTTGGATAAGGAAGCTTCATCTGTTAGTCTTTCTAAATTAATTTTTACTGCAAGATTTGATTTTTTCTTAGAATCGTTTCCAAAAAAGAGTAATAATTTGGTTCCCTTTAATAAATCTAAAGGATATAAGTGTGTTTCGTCAATTTTTTGGTTTAATCCCGCATTCAGGTTTTTATTAACAGCAATTATTCTTTTAATCTCTCCTTTTCCCTCGTGTATATCGGAACATTCATCAAAAGTATTAGATTCAAAAAGTATGAAAGTCAAATTACCAGCTTCAGTCGTAGCTTCAAAAGAAAACCTTCCATCGAACGGAGCTATAAAACTCATCCAAAGAGAATTCGATTCATCAATTTCGCTGAGTGAAGGATAAGCATTCAAATCTTTTAACTTTGAACCTTCGCCCTCAAATTTCAAATTATATGTACCTGGACTGAGAATTACTTGAGCTTTGCTACAAATATTTGTTTGACCAAAACTTTTAAGAATTGGAACAAAACAGGAGATTGAAATTAAAAATCGGAACAAAGTTGTTTTCATTCATTTCAAAGATAAGAAATATAAAATTAATACAGCATCATGTTTCCTTAACAATTTTAATATTGTTTTAACATTTCTTAGAAATAACATAAATAGCGATGGAGTAATTTTGTTCTGTTCATATAAAAACAGAAATGAAAAACACATTTTTAGCAATCGCGACAATTACAGTTTTAGGCTTGGCATCTTGTAAAAAAGATTTCACATGCATATGCACTACAACTGGTGGTTCAACTACTACAACAAGCACCTCTCATACAATTACTGAAAATTATAGCGATGCAAATTCGCAGTGTAATGAAGGCGATGTGCAAGGAGGAGGAATTGAGACCGATTGTGAATTAGATCGATTTTAAAATGAGAAAATACTTAATTATAACACTTTTACTACTTAGTTCTGCATCATGCAAAAAAGATTACACTTGCACTTGCCGTACCGTTAACGATAGTAATGGACAAGAAATTAGTAGTTCTTCCAGGACAATTACTGATTATAGAAATGACGCTAGATCAGAGTGTGACTCGGATGATTTATCTGGATTTGGATATACACAAAATTGTGAGATTTAAATTTATTGAGAAATATAAAGACTCATAAAAACTGTTATTTTAATTAATATTTAACTTTTATTATATACTTCGTATGAAATTAAACCCTAATTTTGTCACATCAAAAATATATCAGTAATTTTTTATTCGACTGATAATTTAATTAATAAACAAATAAAAAATAAATACAAATGAAAAAAGCAATTATTTTAGGAGCATTCGCATTATTTGCAATGACTTCATGTAAAAAAGATTTTACTTGCGCATGCAAAGGAAACGTTTCGCCACAATCAAATTACACAATTAATAATCAAAAAGAATCAGAAGCTGAAAAAGCTTGTGACGATTATGAAACGGCAGCTAAAGTTGGTGATAGCACAGTAGGTTGCGAATTGCAAGAAAGCTAGAATTTATTAGTTTTAAATTTATTAAGACCGCAATTATTTGCGGTCTTTTTTTATGTTATAAATATTTACCACACAGATTATTGTTATTTTTACCTTCTAAAATTCAAGAGATATGAAAAAAATTATATTTTTAGGAGCATTCGCTTTATTAGCTTTAGCTTCATGTAAAAAAGATTACACTTGTAAATGTACAAGTACAGATGGATCGAATACTTATACTTCATCATCAACAATCACAGATCATAGAAGTGATGCTAAAGCAGAGTGTGATGCTAAAGATACATCCGCAGGAACTGCAAGCATAAATTGCGAAATTGAATAAATAAAAGCTTTAATCTGTCTGTTCTATTGAAATGGTAACAGACAGATTTTTAATTTAATTTCTAAAAAACCTTTTTTTTAAATTTCGTTTCTTCAGCAGTATAATTCAATAATCCTAAAAAATCCTAAAATCTAATTACCGTTTATTTTATTCTATACCTTCGTTCTTATTGTTTAACACAAAATATATTAAGATGAAAAAAATTATGTTTGTAGGGGCATTCGCTTTATTAGCTTTGGCTTCTTGTAAGAAAGATTATACTTGTAAATGTACAACAGAGGTGTCTGGTGGCTCTCCGAGTACTAATTCATACACTATTACAGACCACAGAAGTGACGCTGAAGCATCTTGCAAAGATGGAAGTGCATCTGGAGGTGGAGTTACTAAAACTTGTGATTTAGATTAATTACCAGTTTATATTTATATTCAAGCCGTTCATTCTAAATGATCGGCTTTTTTGTTGTTACATAGTTCGACATAAACAAAAATTACTTATTTTCGAAAACAAATTTCAATAACTTAAATAATAAACGATGAAAAAAATTATGTTTTTAAGTGCTTTCGCTTTATTGGCTTTAGCTTCTTGTAAAAAAGATTATACCTGCAGATGTACTTACTCTGGAACATTTAATGGCACAAACACTAAAACAATAACTGACACTAGAAGCGATGCAAAAGCAGAATGTGATAAAGATGACTCAAGCTCAAATGGGCAGACATACGAATGTGAATTAGATTAAAATAAGTTCAAACTTAATTTTAAAGTTTTTTTACTGAACTACTCTTTACAGATAAGAGTAGTTTTTTTTTGTCTATTTTTACATCCACAGAATAGTTTTAATCCTTATGAAAACGTTAGAAAATTTCTTTTTAAACATTGGTGTTTCTTGGACACTCAGCAAAATATTAACCTATGTTGTTTGCTTGATCATTGGCTTTATTTTAATGAGGATTTTTATGAAATACTCTAAAAAGATGATGCGACCAATTCGCTTGTCTGTAGCCGGAGTAATATTTATTGCGCCCTTTTTAATTGGCTTTTACAAATCTCCAATTTACCAAGGAGATTTCAGCTTAGGTGGTGAAGACGCATCAAAAATTAAGCATCCTAATTTAACGTATTCTGGTCTTACAATAATCACAATACCTGGTTGCCCATTTTGTTTAGGTAGCATTCCTATGCTTCAAAAAATCAAAGAACGATATCCACAAGTACCAATTCAATATGTAATCTGTTCTTTAGATACGGCCTACGCGAATAATTTAAATAAAGAAAATGGAGAATTATTAGATGTAAAACTTGCAGAAAATCCTGACGATTTAATGAATATTGCAAAAGGTTCTTTTCCGACATTTGTAATGGTAGAAAAAGGTAAACCAACAAGAATTTGGTCTAACGATGATTTTGGTCCTCGTGCAATTGATAAAATAGAAAGTACATTTGCAAAAGAACCTTACAAAAAATTAGAAGAAAAAGCCAAATTAGAAGACAAAAAGAAAAAACTGAATGAACAAGAAACCGAAGTTGATAGTTTGCTCAAGAAAATGTAAATAACTTAATTTTTAAAATGCCATAAACAAAAAAGACCATTTGATTTCTCAAATGGTCTTTTTAAAATATCTTAAGATCTTGAGACTAATAACTTAAGCCATTCTTAATTTTAAACCATTATCCAATGCATCTAAAAATTCTTCAGTATAAACATAATGTTTACCATGTTCTACTTTATTTCCGTGCATACAAACAGCCAAATCTTTGGTCATGATCCCAGATTCTACCGTATCCACGCAAACTTGCTCAAGTGTACTGCTAAACCTTATTAGCTCTTCATTTCCATCGAGTTTCCCTCTGAATGCCAAACCTCTTGTCCAAGCAAAAATTGATGCAATTGGATTTGTAGAAGTTTTTCTGCCAGCTTGGTGTTCACGGTAATGTCTTGTAACTGTTCCGTGCGCTGCTTCGGCTTCCATGATTTCTCCATCAGGTGTAATGAGAACAGATGTCATTAAACCTAAAGATCCAAATCCTTGTGCAACCGTATCTGATTGTACATCTCCATCGTAATTTTTACAAGCCCAAACAAAGTTGCCATGCCATTTAAGTGCAGATGCAACCATATCATCAATTAATCTATGCTCATAAGTAATACCCGCCGCTTCATATTTTGCTTGATACTCCTGCTCATATATTTCCTGAAAAATATCTTTGAAAAAGCCATCGTATTTTTTGAGAATTGTATTTTTTGTAGATAAATAAAGTGGCCATCCTTTAGATAAAGCCATATTGAAACAAGATTTTGCAAATCCTCTAATACTCTCTTCGGTATTGTACATTGCCATACCTACTCCATTTCCTTTGAAATTGTAAACTTCAAAATTCTGAACATCACCACCATCTTCTGGCGTAAAAGTCATGGTAAGCTTACCTTTTCCTTTGAAAATAGCATCAGTTGCACGGTATTGATCTCCAAAAGCATGGCGACCAACAATAATTGGAGCTGTCCAGTTTGTTACCAATCTAGGTACATTTTTACAAACTATAGGTTCTCTAAAAACTGTTCCGTCCAAAATGTTACGGATTGTACCATTTGGCGATCTCCACATAGATTTTAAGTTAAATTCTTTTACTCTATCTTCATCTGGAGTAATTGTTGCACACTTAATACCGACTTTGTATTTTTTTATAGCTTCAGCCGCATCAACCGTTATTTGATCGTCTGTTTCGTCTCTTTTTTCAATGCCTAAATCATAATATTTAATATCTAAATCAAGATAAGGCAATATTAATTTATCTTTTATAAATTTCCAGATTATACGAGTCATTTCATCCCCATCTAACTCTACTACGGGATTTACTACTTTGATTTTAGACATATTTATTTATTTATTTGCACAAAAATAAGCTTTGCAAATTACAAAGGCAAAGATAGTTAGTACTAAGATTGTACTTTAACTGAAAAAATCCTGTTAATTTTGTTACTTCTTGAAGAAATAGAATTAATACTGCGAGTGAAAGATTAAAAACTGAGAGGTTAAAAATTGAAAGTTTAATATTTCAAAATTCGCGATTATATATGGACGAAGCAGAAATCATAGAAAAAGCAAAATTAGACAGGAAGCACTTTGGCATTTTGTATGATAAATATTTTACGTTAATATTTCGTTTTGTATTTAAACGATTAGGTTGTGATGAGCAGACAACAGGCGATGTTACCCAACAAACATTTTTAAAAGCCATGTTGAATATCGATAAATATACAGATCGAGGCTTGCCCTTTTCTAGTTGGCTATATAGAATTGCTCACAATGAAGTTAATTTACATTTCAGAGATGTTAAGAAGAAAAAAGAAATTGGAATAGATGCCAGTGATTTACACAATTTAAAAAATGAATCATCAGAAGAAAATATTCCGATAAGTAAAAGCAACGAAGAATTGATAAAAGCTATTAATAATTTAGATTTGGAAAATTCCAATTTAATTGAGCTAAGATTTTTCTTAAAAATGAGTTTTAAAGAAATTGCCGATATTTACAATATTTCAGAAGCAAGTTGCAAAATGAAAACTTATAGAATTCTAGAAAAAATGAATAAAAATTGGGGGAAATGAGAGAGTTTAAAGAAAATAAAGACAAAAATACGGAGCTCCCTAGCGATTCTGTCATCAACAAATACAAAGATTTCTCACGTCTGCATGCCAACTATGACAAAGTTACAAAGCGACCGAAGAAACCAATATATAAAGATCCAAAATTGTTTATTTTACTATTATTAATTTTGCTTTTGTGTATTGTTTTCTTCTCAGAATAGAGAAATTATAAATCAAAAATATAAAGGAAATATTTCACTTAATAATCGTATATTTTTTGTTTTTGAATCGTGATATTTTGATGTAAATTACTCAAATTTAGCCTACGAAATAAATTTTTTTACTCCATATATACATATTGATTGAAATATTTCGTAGTTTCATATTCAAACTTCGTTCACATTAAAAATTACTTATATATAATTTTCTGCTTTTCGTCATTACTTGTTGGTGCGCAAGATGTGCATTGGTCACAATTTAACGACAATCCTATTTATCAAAACCCAGGAAATACTGGGAATTTTATAGGAGATTATAGATTTACCGGAAATTTCAGAAATCAGTGGAGAAGTGTAACAGTTCCGTTTAATACTTTATCGCTTGCTGCCGATACGAAATTTATTCCGCATCCGAATTTAGGTTTAGGCTTGCTCTTTTTTAATGATCAAGTTGGTGATGGCAAATTTAGAACGACTGAACTGCAAATTAATGCATCTTATGAATTGTATTTAAGTAAAGACAGCACTCATCGTATCAGACCAGGAATTAATATTGGCATGAATCACCGACAAGTTAATACAGGATTACTTAGTTATGACAACCAATATAACGGAGTGGCTTATGATCCAAATCTTTCGAGTTTAGAAACTTTTCAAACAGATAAATTCACCAATTTTTCTGTGGGACTTGGTGGCGTTTACATTTACACTAAAAATGCCCGAGAAAGTATAACTGTCGGTTTAGGAGCATTTAATCTCAACAGACCAAACCAAGGATTTTTTCTTGAAAAAGTTCAAAGAGATATTAGATTTAACATTAGTGGACAAGCAATTAAGAAATTAGATATTGATTGGGATTTACTGCCTGCTTTGCAATTTTCAATACAAGGAAAATATGTAGAGGCAATAATTGGCTCACGCGTAAAATATACCTTGGTTAACAGAAATGGCATTTATAAAGCATTGTACGGAGGAATTTTTTATAGAAATAAAGATGCGAGTTATTTAAGTGCAGGACTGGACTATAACAATTGGTTTGTAGGTCTTTCTTATGACATTAATATTTCAAAACTTACGCCAGCCAGTCAAGTTCGAGGAGGATTTGAATTGGCAGTTCGTTATATTATTTTTCAATTAAAGCCTAAAAAAATAACCCATCGCGTATGCCCAGATTATATCTGACATTTTTAATATTTATCTCTATACTTGGTGCAAATGCTCAAACTGAATTGAGTAAATTGCTTAAATACGGAGATGATCTTTATTTAAAAGGAGATTATGTGTATGCCCTGGAATATTATCAAAAAGCCATGGAAATTGATTCTAACTCCGTTAGTATTTTGTGGATGTATGCCGAAATAAACAAAGCTTACAAAGATTATGTAAAAGCCGAATATTATTATGCTAAGGTTTATGACAGGGAAGAATCTGGAATATACCCAGAAAGCATTCTTTACCTCGGATTGATGCAAAAACAAAATGGCAAGTATGATGCTGCTCTTGAAACCTTCAAAAAGGCCAAAGCAAAATATTATAAAAAGAAAAAAGATTATTTATATTTAAAGGCCAGGCAAGAAATAGAATCTTGTTTGTGGGCAAAATCTGCATTGAGAGATACTTCAAACTTGATTTTGGCACCTCTTCCAAACACAGTAAATACAGTAAATTCTGAATTCGGACATTCCATTCAAAATAATGAATTAATATTTTCTTCTTTAAGAGCCGATTCCATTTCAAATAGTGAGGTTGTTTACGATAAAAATTATAAAACTCATATATATTCAAGCAAATTAACAGAAGGTAATTTTGAAGAAAATAAAAAATTAAATGATTTGTTTAATGAAAAGCTAAGCAGCGGAAATGGTAGTTTTTCGCTCGATGGAACCAAATTTTATTTTAGTGTCTGTGAAGACGATAAGGAAAATTACAAATGCAAAATTGCAGTCGCTCAGTTTAGCAATAATAAATATTTTTCTATTGACACCTTAGGTGAAATCATTAATGAGCTTGGAGCCAACACCTCAATGCCCGCAATTGGTAAGTTAGATGGTCAAGAAGTTTTATTTTTCAGTAGCAATAGAAAAGATGGAGAAGGCGGAATGGATATTTATTATTCTACCATCAAAAGCGGAAATCAATTTTCAAAAGTTAAAACCATTAGAAATATTAACAGTGCAGACAACGAGGTTTCTCCTTGGTTTGACAACGAAAAACAAATACTTTACTTTGCAAGTTCATGGCATTTTGGTTTTGGAGGATACGATGTTTTTGAAGCCAAGTTTAAAAGTGGATTTCAAGATCCCGTAAACCTGGGATTACCTATAAACAGTCCGGCAAATGATTTGTACTATTTCAAAAATGCCGATACAAGCTACTTTTCAAGCAACAGACTCGGCGTTATGTATGCTAAAAATCCGACATGTTGTAGTGACATATTCGAAGCCAAACCGCCCAAAATAATTATACCACCAACACCAAAAGAAACCTTAGAAGATTTAAATAAAAGATTGCCAGTAACCCTATATTTCCATAATGATGTTCCGGATCCTAGATCGAAAGATACAACTACCAAAGTGAATTATATTAGCAGTTACGTAGAATATAGAGCTATGTTAGAGACCTATCAAAAAGAATACAGTACTGGTTTAATAGGAGAAAAATCAGAAGTAGCGAAAGAGGATATTGAAAGTTTTTTTATAGAATATGTAGATCAAGGCGTAAAAGATTTAAATTTATTTAGAGACTTATTGTTCGAAGAATTAGAAAAAGGCTCAAAAATTAAAGTAACGATAAAAGGTTTCGCTAGCCCTTTGGCTAAGACAGATTACAACGTAAATTTGACAAAACGTAGAATTCAATCTTTAATAAATTATCTTCAGGAATATGATGGAGGAAAATTTAGACCCTATTTAAACGGCACCGCCGGCAATGGTGGAAAAGTAGTTTTTGGCGAAATTCCGTTTGGAGAATATACTGCAGATAAACTTACTAGTGACAATGTAAATGATGTAAAAAATTCGGTTTACAGCAGATCTGCGGCAATTGAGAGAAAAATAGAAATCCAAAGTGTGAGTTATTTGACAATTGATACAACCTTGGCTTTGGAAACAGATAAACAATTGGAAGA
Source organism: Flavobacteriales bacterium (assembly GCA_038234235.1). GTDB lineage: Bacteria > Bacteroidota > Bacteroidia > Flavobacteriales_D > Crocinitomicaceae > JBBSUQ01. The sequence continues at coordinate 10,089 of JBBSUQ010000011.1, read as the reverse complement.
TTTAGGAAAAATAAAACCAAACCAGATTTATAGCAAGAAATTTGTAGTTAAAAACACTGGTAGTAGCCCGATAAATAACATACAAGCGAGAATTCCTTGTGAATGTAATAAAGTACAATTTTCTAAAACGAGTCTGCAGCCTGGCGAAAGTATGGAAGTGACTGTAGAATTTGATACCACTAACTATTCGGGCCAAGTTGTAAAATCAATTTACCTTTTTAGCGAACAATCTACCGAAGAATTACGTTTGATAGTATCGGGCGAAATAGAATAGAGAAAAATAATTCAAGAAAAATCTTATTTTTGCCCCTTGATTAAATAACTCATTTATAATATTAAATGTCAGATTCAAGTTTGGAACCCGCAGTTATAGTTAAAAAGGAAAGAATAAAATTCATCGATATTGCAAGATCAATTGCGATATTGCTGATGCTAGAGGGGCATTACATCGCATTGACTTACAAGAATTTCAAGCCGATGGTTGAAAAATTTAATGCCAATGGTACTTCCGGAAATTATGCATTTGACTTCTGGTACTTTTTAAAAGGATTCACTGCTCCAATGTTCTTTACAGTTACGGGATTGGTTTTCGTTTATTTATTGGCTCAAAATGACACGATAAAATATTTTAAGAACTTACGAGTAACTAAGGGATACAGACGTGCATTTCAATTGTTATTTTGGGGCTATGTTCTTCAAATTAATTTAATTAGAATAACTAAAACCTTTCGAGAACCGCATCCATATATTTATACTTATCATGTATTGCAATCTATAGGTATAGGAATAATCTTCATTTTATTGATTTACGGTCTGTATAAAATGATAAAAGTAATTCCTTTAACTTTTTATTATTTCTTTTTTGGAACTTTAATATTTTGTCTTTATCCAACAATTAAAAACCTACCAGAACAATTTTTCCCAGAATGGGTTCCAGAAATTTTCCAAAATATGATTAAAGGTCCGCGTTCGGTTTTTCCAATTGTACCTTGGATGGCGTTTACACTCTATGGTGGAATGTTAGGTTCATTGTTAGTTAAACACAAAGAAAAAATAAAGAGCACTTACGTTTTAGTTACTATTGCAATAGTAGGTTTATCTTTAAATATTGCCGGATATGCATTTGCTATGGGACTAGACAATTTAGCGCATAGTTTGGGTTATCACAAACCACAATTTATACATAACGCATGGTTATATGGAAGATTCGGACAAATTTTAATAGTTTTAAGCATTTTGGCTGCAATTGAGAAATATGTAAAAATTAAAGATTCATTGTTTTTAAAGATTGGACAAAACACCTTGCCAATTTATGTGTTGCATGTAGTGATACTTTATAGCGGTATAATTGGAATTGGTTTAGATAAATACATTAGCAATGAACTGAGTGGGTGGCTTACAGTTATAAGTTGCGCACTATTTCTTTCACTATTTGTTGTTTTTATATACTATTTTGAACCGATAATGCTGCAATGGGCAAGGTTTAAAGCAAAAGTTCGACATACAATTTTGCGAATATTTGTTCCTCACAAAACCCATATTTAAGTTTCATTTAAAATTAATATCCTAAATATGCTGCAACTTCTTTTTGAATGTAGGCCTCTTTCTTTTTCCTGATTTCTCGAGTTCTCACCCCTTCCGGTGACTCATTGAATATCGAAGCATAAAAAGTACAAGCTGCGGCATAAGAACCATAAATACTTGGATGTGCTCTGTCTCTTTGATAAAGATTTAATTCATTTTTATCTTCCATTTGTTGCCAAACCAAACCAACTGGAACAACTGGAATATTATAACCTTTTGAAAGATATTCATAACCGTGAGCTATACGGTCAATCATTTTCTTAGAAGTATTACTTGATTCATTCTCATGATAACCATTTTTATAGGCCCAAGTCATGTAAAAAGCAAACTTTACTTTTTCATTGGATGCTTTGGCTGCTTTTATTATTTTATCAATATACGGCTTGCTGTCGATGTCAATTTTCTTATCACTAACTATAAACTCTCTTGAATAACCTTGAATAACCACCAAATCCCATTTTTCAGATCTTAATGCTTCATACATATCATCTCTTTCACAATGTTCTTTTAAGGAACAACCACCTTTCGTGTTGGAATCAACATAAACGTCTTTGCCCTTTAGTTTTGCAATCTTTTCAAATATACAAGGCATTTCATGCGTATAAGTATAACTGTTCCCAATAAATAAAATTTTGAGTTTTTTAGATTTCGGAACTGTGACTGATGATGTTATACAAAACACAACAATAGTCAAGAAGTAAACAACTAACATTTCCATTTTCAAAAGTTTTCCCATAATCTATTAAATTTTCTTAGTAGTTTGAGTACCCGTCTTAGGTTTAGAAGGCGTTGCTTTTATTGGCTTTAAAGGTGGTTTAAGATTAATTTGTCGATAATATATGCGTTGACCGCATTCATCATCCACAACCAATTTTAGCAAGAATTCGCCAGCTGTTTTATAATAATGGGTTTCATTTTTATTCGGACTGCTTTTTCCGTCACCAAAATCCCATTTTACCGAATTTGCGAATTCAAAATTACTTTTACAATATACAACGTACTTACTTTCTTTAGTAATTTCATATTTTACCTCAAATGCCTCTTTATCTAGTCCAAATTCAATTTTCTTGTTATAAACATAATTAAAGGCAGTTTTTTGAATTTTTTTCGCAACGCTTTCTGACAAATTCCCATAATAGCTGTTTTCTGGAGAAGATTTAAAAATAGCCACATAAAAAGCACAAGCTGAAGCATAAGAACCTGCAAAAGTTGGATGTTGATTGTCCTCAACATAAAGGTTAATGTCGGGATAATTTTTTCTTAGTTCTCTAAAGACATTCCCAACCGGCACAATTGGCAAGTGGTAGGTTGTCGATAAATACTTATAACCCTCTTCAATCTTTTTTTGCATTTTGTCATAGGTATTTATATCTGGTCTAATTGGAAAACCATTTCTATAACCCCAAGTTTCATATAAAAGTATGTTGGTGCATTTGTTCATTGCATAAACAGAATCAGCAATTTGCTGAAAATAAGGAATTGATGCAGAATCTATGGTTCCAGGGTCAAAACTGAGTTCACGACTAAAACCTTGCATTACTACATAATCCCATTTTTTACTTTTAATGGTTTTAAACAATTCTTTTCTGTCACAATGCATTCTAAAAGTATGGTTGGCTTTTGCATCCATAACCACATTAATTTTAACACCTTTAGATTCGCATAACCTTTGAAAAATATCTGGCATGCTATTCATTAATGTATAACTGTTTCCTATAAATAATACATTCATTGGTGAAAAGGCATATGCTGAAGAACCACAAAATAGTGCTATTACCCAACTGAAAAAATTTCTCATAATATAGTTCTTCATACCTTAATTTTAAGACTAAGCATTTTTAATTTTCTCTAAAGCTGCATCCAATTCTTCTTCGCTTGGATTAAGCTTCTGTCCTGAAAAATTAACATCACCAATCTGATTCATTGGAATAAGATGAATGTGCGCATGAGCCACTTCTAAACCAATAACAGACACAGCAATCTTTTTACATGGAAAAGCCTTTATCAATTTTTTTGCCACTTTTTTTGAAAACAAATGCAATTCTGAAAATATATCATCTTCCAAATCAAAAATATAATCAATTTCCTTTTTTGGAATTACTAACGTATGTCCCATTTGTAAAGGATTAACATCTAGAAATGCTAAAAAGTTTTCATCCTCAGCAACTATTCTTGCTGGAATTTCTTTATCAATTATTTTTCTGAAAATAGTTTTCATTATCTGCTAATCTCAACGATTTCGAACTTCATTATTCCGTTTGGAGTATTAATATCAGCAATATCACCTTTTGATTTTCCTAATAAACCTTTTCCAATTGGTGAATCAACAGATATTTTTTTAAGTTTCAAATCGGCTTCGTTTTCTGCGACCAAAGTATATTCCATTTCAGATTTATTCTGAATGTTTTTAATCTTAACTTTAGAAAGTATAAAGACTTTAGAAGAATCTATTTGGGAATCATCAATAATCCTTGCACTAGAAAGAACAGTTTCTAACTTAGAGATTTTCATTTCTAAAAGTCCCTGTGCCTCTTTCGCTGCATCGTATTCGGCATTTTCGGATAAATCACCTTTATCTCGTGCTTCGCCAATTTGTTCCGAAATTGAAGGTCTTTGAACGGTTTTCATATTGTGAAGTTCTTCCTTCAATTTTTTCAAACCTTCTGGTGTATAATATGTAATTTGTGCCATCTGATAAATTTTATAAACAAAAAACAAGAGAGCCCAATTAAGGACCCTCCTGTAAGACAAATATATTAAATTCTTTTTATTTTAATGCAATAGTAGCACCAAAAGTATGAATTGTTCCAAAAATTCCTGCAAATCTTGCACAATATTCAATACCTAAAGCTGATTTGTTTTTACCAACTAAACCATCAAGTGAAAAACCAGCGGTTGGTCCAACCAAAGCATTTGATCTATTTTCTACAGAGAAAAGGTTTCTTTCATAAACATAACCTGCTCTAATATTAAATGCTACTTTCTCCAACATCATTCCGTAATTAACACCTGCACGATATTGATCACTTGAAAATGAATTTGCAGTAAATGCAAGAGCTGCAGTTAATTTATTTTTCTCATCAAATATAAAATCATACGAACCACCAATGTTTAATAAAGAAGGTAATTCATAAGACTGTGATCTTTGCTCTAAAGTTGCAATGGTTGTTCCATTCGTATAAGTTGCTTGATTACCTAAACCGTCACCTTTAAATTTAATAGTTGGCCCAACATTTTTTAGCGTTATACCAAATTTCAATTGATCTTGCTCACCACTTACATAACGGATACCTGCATCAATTGCAATTCCACTAGATTTCAAGTTGGAAATACTTTCAGATATTACCTTAAAATTAATACCCCCATGTATAGACTGAGAAAAAGATCTCGCATACCCAACATTAAAAATATTAGTTCTTGGACTAAAAGTTCCAATCCCACCTTCTGGCAAATCTACTGTTGTAATGTCGACATTTCCAAAATTCATAGACTGTACACTGATTGAAATTACATCTTGATCAGACAATCTTTGAGCCATACCCGCCGAATTAAAGGATATATTAGCATCACCTAACCAGTTTGAATAATTGAACTTGAATTCTGTTTTGGTTGTAAACGCCAAACCAGCAATATTCGTAAACGTTCCTTCTAAACCGTTTACACATGCAACACCAACATCACCCCAAGCAGCGCTTCTTGCCCATGGATTAACCAAAAGCTGAGACGCACCTGCTTGACCAACTCGATCTTCATTTCCTGCTTGGGCGTTCGTCATTAAAAAACTAGCACCTGCAATTAAAAGTATTTTATTAGTTATTTTCATTTTTCAATATCTAAATTGTTCGTAGTATCTTAAATTAAATTCCTTGTAAATCCACTTGTCTCATTCCACCAAAGAACTTAACAATCTTAGTTCCTATTCCCGGTACATCGACATGAATCATATAAACCCCTCCTGAAACTGGAATACCTTGTTCATTGTTCAAATCCCAATCTTGAGAAGTGATTTCAGAATCTTTTTTGAAAGTTCGAATTAACTTACCACTTACATTGAAGATTCTAATTGTACATGTTTCAGGAAGATTGGTAATTTTCACTCTCGTGTCCAATCTACTTCTTTCGTATTGTGAATAAGCATAGTAAGGATTTGGAACAACGTTGATCATATCCAAAGCACTTGCCAAATCACTTGATTGATCTTTCTTCGTTGCTATGTCAGAAGTATTCCAAGAATATTTCGGTTTGCCACCGTTTTCACCAGTTGCAGTGAAATTTTTATATTCTTTATTTGTTCTTACTTTCATAGTAACATCTGAAGAAAGGAAAGATTCTCCTTGCGTCAATAATGGATAAAAAATCCAAGAAAGATTAGAATATAAATTTCTCTTAGCTGTAGAACTATTTGTAGTTTCCATTTGAACCGTCAAATTATAAATTTCATTTGCAGATTCTGAATACGCACCAACATCCGTATTCAAGAAACCACCATGAATAGTTGCCAATTTATAACCATACACATAAATTGGTTGAACTCCTCCAAATACAGGGTTGAATTGATTGTCTACCAATCTAGAACTTGGATTCCAAATCATGTCAGAACCGTTATCTGCTCCTAAGAATGAATTTTCTCCGAATGCCATGTATAATCTTGCTCCTGATTCAACGTCAATTGCATATCCAGGGAACCATCCTTGACCTGTAGTTCCAGAACCATCTGTGTTACCATTTTTATCAACACTTGGACTTTTTCTTAAACCTCCTGGTTCAGCACCACCAACATTCAATGCAGCATCGCTTCCCAATTCATAAACCGGACATCTGGTCCATTTAGATTTATCAGAAGTGATAATTACGTCAATATTTGGTGCGAATGTTATTCCTGCAGCACTACGACCAGAACCACCTGTAGTTTGTTTGTAATATTTTAAAGGCATGAAAGCACATTGATAACCAACTAATTTATGAGGCGCAACTCCACCACCTAATAATTTGGTGTATAATTTATCATCATCACCAGCTTCATCTGGATAACAAGAAGGATTAAATACTCCAGCATCTGGATTATCGTCTGCAGCAGTAGGTGCATAAGTTCCTGACCTTATCCAATTGGTTGGAAAAAATATATCGTTGTCTTGAACAAAACTCAACCATCTATTTGAAGAATCTGCAAAACCAATAGAAGAACCAATTGGTACAGTAAATTCATTTGTAATTGAACCACTACCACCTGTGTATCTTGTTTGATAAATTTGAATAGAAACTCCCCATTCAGGAACTAGTTGTTCATTATCTACTTCAATAGTTGTTAAAGAAGTTGCACTGTCAATTAAGGCTCCTCCGTCGGAGGCATAGTGGTATATAACCCATGATGCAGTGTCAGCAGCATTGCCAGTAGAAGTTACATAATCTCTAAAGCTTAATTCAAAATAGCCTTCTACAACATTTAATGGATCAATTACCTTAACATTAATAGGGCTTCCTCCATTGGTATAAGTGATTTCTGGAACAAATCCATTTTGTAGGATTGCAGTAACTGATTCTGAAGTTAAATCCGTAAAATTATTACCATTTCCTAATCCGTCAATTCTTGTAACCATTGGCGAACTTCCATAATCTACATAACTAACAGTACCGCCTGCTTCAGGTGTTGGGTTGTGTGGTATACCTGCAACTGAAGTAATAGCATTTCCAGAAAAACTCAAACGCGAAGAAATATACGGAGTTTGTTGGCCATCCAATTGAATAGGATCATTTGGATCATATTTTTTAAATTGATTGAATGCATAAGCAACAGCAATGTAATAATAAGTTTTATGATTTACAAGTGTTCGGTTTCCTTGCGCAAACTGATCTTCAGTAATTCTATAACTGTGCTGAATACCGTCATTCGACGCTACTACCTTTTTCACAGGAATCGAGAACCCTAATGCTTCATCAAATTCAAAATTAATTAAATCCTTTACATCATTTTTTATATCCGTTTGAGCAACTATCCTAGCTTTGGTGATGTCCGTAAGATCTGAAACACCAGCTACTCCGTCAATCATTTGATAAATCTGGTATCCTTCAAATCTGTAATATTGGTCAACTGAAGGATCAGGAATATTTACTTCATCTTTTTCTTCATAAGCTTCAATATCCTTTGTATTTTGTAGTGTTAAAATTAACTCATTTTCCAGCTCTTGAATTTTCAAATTTGGAGCTACTGGCGGGTCTAAAATTTTAAAACACGCATCAAACAAAGCTTGAGCTTTTGTATCTGCCTTAGCGAGAGCTCGAACTGAAGAAAACAAATCACCTTCATTACCTCTACCATAAACTATACCCACAGTAATATTATTAACCGCGCCTGGCTTCAACGTAAATGGTCCTGCTGATTGAACAATACGTCTGTCACCAGCTGGATTAGATGCAGTTGATTCATCCCAGCCATTTGGATATCCAGGTACTGTTGCTCCAGCCGTACCCCAATTTAGTGGATCGGACATACCGGGAAACAAATAATCGGATGGATAAAGCGGATTTCCGCCTCCTGATTGAAATCCTGTACCACCATAATACATTTCTTCCCCAAAACGCCAAAGACCCTCCATGTAATTATAATATTGACCAGGAGTTGTCGGATCCGAATAAGCAGGAGCACCTCCTGTTCCAGTAAAATAAGTGAATCGACGCATTCCATATCTTTCATTGTCAATAATCCCATCACTGTAACCCACACCAATTCCACGATATACAATACCATTTTGAGCAATAGCAGTAGCCACTGAAGGGGTAATTAATGAGTCACCAACATAATATGGACCCGGATTATCAATTCCGTCAGGATCTTGATAAGGTCCTTCAAAGAAATCCGCTCCAATAGCAGGAGGATTAAGTCCATAACCAGTTTGTCCACCAGAAGTTTCATCGTTGTTATCACCATTGTAAGTATACCCTAAACCGCGTGAAACATCGCAACCAGCATAATCATCTGTTGCAAATCCTAAATCACAGTCTAAAAATTGTGAAAAATAGGTTTCTTCTAAAATTTGAGTACCTCTATTAATTAATTCATAATTATAGAAGGTCATTCTATTAATTTGATCATTGGTTGCAAAAGCAAAAGCTTGCGCTCTAATTTCCATACCAATTGGTTCGGCATTGGTTTCTGTATGTATGTTTCCTTTATCGTTAAAAACCCACCAGTTTGTTTCATCACCAAATAATGAAATTCTACGATCAACTCCGCACTCTATGTCATCTCTTTTTAGAATATCATCGTACCAAGGTGTATCTCCATCATTTTCTGGATCGTAAATACCATTTGCTGGATTTAAAGACTCATTATCGTAAAATGGAGCCAGATAAAAATCTTGACCAAGAGTTTGATCACCGTGAGCAGGCCAATTATAAATTCTTAAAAGTACATCGTTTGCCGGCGATTCAACTTCCGTACATTCATTTGCAGGAGTAATTCCTTTAATACAATTCCACCAATTAGTATAGTTAATTACTTCTGCCTTTCTAATTGTATAAAATTTATCATATCGAAGACATTCTTCAGGAGCAATTTCTGCTGCACCAAAATCTCTTACAACATCGTCACCCGCAGGAACTGAATGATCATAATTACCACTCCCGGGATTTACACTTAAAGGACCTGGCCAAAAGTCATTTCCATTACGGAAAGTAATTGCAGCCAATTTTAACTGTCCATTGATGTCTTTACCTCCCATCCAAAGTGCACCAGAATAGATAGCATACAACTTACTGTCTTTAGGCACTTCATACGCAGCGGTACTCGTAGATCTGTTTTGAAACATGGAACCCCCATTTTCAATTAAAGCTCTTACACCATTAAATTCTAAATTTAAAATTGCCGAAGCTGGAGCACAATTGGCACCTTTTTCTGCATTAGGATTTGGCTTTTTAACTGTGGCGGATTTACCACCCTCTTTAGGCAATGCCCAAACAGTTAATTGCATGCACGCAAATGTTGCGCTCAATACAAGATATTTTATAGATTTTTTCATCTCTTATTAATTTCTATTATTAAAAATCAAATTTAATTCCCAAACGAATTGTTCTTGGTTGACTCACGTTAAAAGGGTTGTCAACTTTTAATGCATAATATTCTCTAAATGCTTGCTCATCCAATTGATTTTGTATTGTAGTTTGGTATTGAGCTGCTGCCAAATAACCATCGTCATCTGAAACACCTGTTGCTCTATAAACATTTAATACATTAAATTTATTAAACAAGTTTGTAACACGCACATAAACATTTAAGAAGGTAGCCTTTTTCTTATCTTCTTTACCCAATTGTAAATTGAAAGTTCTGTCTAATTGCAAATCTAAACGGTAAGTCCAAGGCAATCTAGATCCATTTGTTGTCCCATTCAAACCAGCACCTTGAGGGGTAAAATTACCTTCATTTGTTATGAATGTTTGATTTGAATAAGGAGAACCAGAATTTATTTGAGTGAATATGTTCAAACCAGTGTTTCCAAAGATTTCAAAGTC
>JBBSUQ010000010.1:0-32003 GCA_038234235.1 Flavobacteriales bacterium | reverse complement strand
GAATTTCTTCAGCCTTGAGGTTAAAAAAATGAATAATGTTTCCGCCACCCCCATCTTCAATTGCTGCAAAAACGGTGTCTGAAATAAATTCTATTCCCGAAATTTCATCAAATTTTTTCTCGAATAGTGCAATCTTTTCAAGTTGTGAGAAAATTGGAAATGCTAAAAAGCATATTAAAATCAATATATATGTTGCCCTAATCATTGCTACACAAAGGTAGAATAAGCAATTGGTAATTTATAAATATCTTATTTAAAACAAGTCTAAATAAATTAACTTTTGTCAGATGCTTGGTTCTAGTGGTTAAATTTGTGCTGAATTCAGAAAACTAATAGATCAAAATGAGTAAATCTGCAATATTGTCCTCCTCAATAGCCAAAAAGTACTGGATGGCTTTCACAGGACTTTTTCTTTGTCTGTTTTTAGTGGGTCACCTACTAGGAAACTTACAACTAATACTTTACCACGGTGCCGAAGGGAAAAGAATGTTTAATGAATATGCATTTTTCATGACGCACAATCCGCTAATTATGGTGGTTTCGTATATTACCTACGCTTCTATTTTATTTCATGCAATTGATGGAATAATATTAACAGTTCAAAATGCAAAAGCACGTAAGAAAAATTATGCTTACAACAAACCAAGTGCAAACTCTTCTATTTCTTCAAGAAATATGGGAATTTTAGGTACCGTAATATTGATTTTCATAGTAACGCACATGGTAAACTTTTGGGCACGCATGCACTTTGATGAAGGTTTTCCTTTGCACACGGATAAAATTACCGATAAAGAATCTGGCCAGTCTGAAGACGTCTATTTGTTAACCACAGGTAATATTCTTCTTAAAAAGAATGTAAGTCAAGAAGGTCCGTTTGAAATTAAAAACGACACGGATGTATATTTTAAAAACAATGATATAAAATACGGTACAGCCATAAAAGATTTACATTCTATGGTAATGGCATTTTTCGGACAAGACAAATCAAAAGAAGGTATTCCCACAAATGAATATGCACTTTTAGCAACAATATTATACACTTTAGCAATGATCGCTTTGTCTTTTCATTTATGGCACGGTTTCGCTTCAGCATTTCAATCAATAGGTTTAAGAACGCATAAATACAAAGGATTAATAGAAGGTTTCGGAAAAACGTTCGCCTTGATTATACCGACAGCATTCGCAGTCATTCCAATAATAATTTATTTAACGAAATAATATCCTAAACTATGGCAGTTTTAGATTCTAAAATTCCGGAAGGTCCACTCGAAAAAAAGTGGGATGCATATAAAGATCATATCAAATTGGTTAATCCTGCAAACAAGCGTTCTATCGACGTTATTGTAGTGGGAACCGGTTTGGCAGGAGGAGCAGCATCTGCCTCTTTAGCAGAATTAGGCTATAATGTAATTTCTTTTTGCTTTCAAGATTCACCAAGAAGAGCGCATTCAATTGCAGCGCAAGGTGGTATCAATGCAGCAAAAAATTATCAAGGCGATGGAGATTCTGTTTACCGCTTGTTTTACGATACAATAAAAGGAGGTGATTACCGCTCAAGAGAGGCAAATGTTTACCGATTAGCTCAAGTTTCAGCAAGTATTATTGACCAATGTGTAGCTCAAGGTGTACCTTTTGCTAGAGATTATGGAGGATTGTTAGACAACAGATCTTTTGGTGGTGTGCAAGTTTCTCGTACTTTTTATGCCAAAGGTCAAACAGGGCAGCAATTATTACTTGGTGCTTATTCTGCAATGTCAAGACAAATTGGGAAGGGTAAAATAAACATGAAAACCCGCCACGAAATGCTTGAATTGGTTATTGTTGGTGGCAAAGCAAGAGGAATTATCGCAAGAAATTTAGTTACCGGAGCAGTTGAAAGATATTCTGCACATGCAGTAGTTATTGCTTCTGGTGGATATGGAAATGTTTTTTATCTTTCTACAAATGCAATGGGATCCAACGGAACAGCGATTTGGAGAATTCATAAAAAAGGAGCTTATTTCGCCAATCCTTGTTATACTCAAATTCACCCTACTTGTATTCCCGTTTCTGGAGATCACCAGTCAAAATTAACTTTGATGTCTGAATCGTTGCGAAATGATGGTAGAATTTGGGTTCCTAAGAAAAAAGAAGACGCCGATGCAATTGCAAAAGGGCAATTAAAAGCAGTTCAAATTAAAGAAGAAGATAGAGATTATTACTTAGAAAGAAGATATCCGTCATTTGGTAATTTAGTTCCACGTGATGTAGCTTCGAGAGCAGCAAAAGAAAGATGCGATGCCGGATTTGGTGTTAACCCAACTGGAGAAGCAGTTTTTCTAGATTTCTCATCGGCTATTATGCGCTACGGTACCGAAAAGGCACTGATGGATAATATAGACAATCCAAGTGCAGATACAATTTACAAACTTGGAAAGGGTGTAGTTGAAGCGAAATATGGTAACTTATTTCAAATGTATTACAAAATCACAGATGACGATCCATATAGCACACCAATGAAAATATACCCAGCAGTGCATTATACAATGGGCGGTATTTGGGTAGATTATAATTTAATGAGTACCATACAAGGTTGTTATGTGGCTGGAGAAGCAAATTTCTCAGATCATGGCGCTAATAGATTAGGTGCATCTGCTTTAATGCAGGGTTTGGCAGATGGTTATTTCGTTCTTCCATATACAATAGGTGATTATTTGGCAGACGATATCCGTACAGGAAAAATTTCTACAGAATTATCGGAATTTATTGAAGCTGAAAATGAAGTAAACCAAAGACTTCAACGATTAATGAATATCAAAGGAACACAATCTGTTGATAGTTTTCACAAACGACTTGGCAAGGTAATGTGGGATAAAGTTGGTATGGCTCGTAATGCTGAAGGTTTGAAAGAGGCGATTAGTGAAATTCAACAAATACGCAAAGAGTTTTATGAAAACGTTAGAATTCCAGGAAAGATAAATGAAATGAATCCGGAACTTGACAAAGCGAGTAGAGTGGCAGATTTCTTAGAATTAGGAGAACTAATGGCACTTGATGCACTTACAAGAAATGAATCTTGTGGCGGTCATTTCCGCGAAGAATCGCAAACAGAAGAAGGTGAAGCTAAAAGAGACGATGAAAATTATGCTTTTGTTTCGGCATGGGAATATACAGGCAATCCTTCTGATGCAGTTTTACACAAAGAAGATTTAGAGTTTGATAATATCAAGCTTGTACAAAGAAGTTATAAGTAATTCATAGTTATAGAAAAAAATTGAAAGTATGAAATTGACTTTAAAAATATGGAGACAAAATAGTCCGAACGATAAAGGAGGCATTAAAACCTACAACGTTGACGGAATAGAAGGAGATATGTCTTTTTTGGAAATGTTAGATGTTCTTAACGAACAATTAATCCAATCTAATGATGTTGACGGCCCCGTAGTGTTCGATCATGATTGTCGTGAGGGAATTTGTGGTTCTTGTTCATTATTTATCAATGGAGAAGCGCACGGACCTGACAGAGCAATAACAACTTGTCAGTTGCACATGAGAAAATTTAAAGATGGGGAAACCATTTACATCGAACCTTGGAGAGCAACAGCTTTTCCAATTGTTAAAGATTTAATGGTTGATAGAACTGCATTTGATAGAATAATGAATGCCGGAGGGTTTGTTTCTGTAAACACATCTGGTAACACAGTTGATGCCAACGCCATTCCAGTTCCAAAAGACGATGCAGACGAAGCTTTCAATGCAGCAACTTGTATTGGATGTGGTGCATGTGTAGCTTCTTGTAAAAATGCCTCTGCAATGTTGTTTGTAGCAGCTAAAGTTTCTCAATTGGCATTGTTGCCTCAAGGAAAAATTGAAAGACAAGAACGCGTAATGAACATGGTGAGAACTATGGATGAAGAAGGATTCGGAAATTGTTCAGTAACTGGAGCTTGTGAAGTTGAATGTCCGAAAGAAATTTCATTAGAGCATATCGCAAGAATGAATAGAGAATATTTCAAAGCAATGGTTTAAAAAACCGATTATATATTAAATAAAAAATGCCCGTGAGGGCATTTTTTATTGTCATAAAATTACAGATATCTAATTCAATTAATCATTCAATTTTTTTAAAAAATCAATATTATCTCATAACATTATCTAGTCTTTCCATTTTAAATCTGTTATTTGCAACTAACTGAGTCATTATCCTAATTCTATCATTCGCCAAATTAATTCTATCATTTTTTATTTTAGCTTGTTCAGAAGTAATTTTACCCGAATCTTTTTGAAGTTTAACTTTATCTTTCGCCTTTTGAATTTTTGTTTGGTAAACATTTATAATGCTTTCGTGTCTTATAATTGTCTTTTTTGAAGCTTCTTTTCTCGCTGCAGCCGCAGCCCTTGCTTGAGCAGCTCTTTGTTGTCCAAATTCTCTACCACTTAAATTGCCCTTGTGTTTTCCATGAGCATTTCCTTGTGATTCATGTTTGTCTTTATGATGACCATTATGATTCCCGTTATTGTGTTTTTCTTTAAAATCATTATTTCCATTTCCATTATTTGGATTGTGTTTTGGTTTATTTCCGTTCTGATTTCCGTTCTGATTTCCGTTATTGTGTGGGTTTTGATCTACCGGCTCGTTTCGATAATGTAGAACTTCACCTGAAACTTTTTCTTTCCCGTTTGATTTATTCTCTTGGTTATTATTCTCTTGGGAATTTCCATTAGATTCTTTATTTTCTTTACCTTTCCCTTGCTTTTGCGGAAAACTTAGTGATAAACTCACAAAATAAAGAGTCGCAATAATTATTACTTTTTTCATAACTTTTAAATTAAATTCCGTTTAATAATGAGTCTATTTCCTTTTGATTTTTAGCAATTTCCATTTCAGAGTTTTCAATCGAATTTTCAAGCTCCATAGTGGCATTTTCTAATTCAATTGTATCATCAGAAACCTCAGCTTCATTGTTCTGTGAGCAGGCAAATGTAAAACCCAAAAGAACCAGTACAATATATTTTTTCATAGTATATTTTTTAAAGACAATTAGTGTCATTGTCAAATATAAAGTATTTAAATCTCATAAATTAACTTATTGCCAAGCGGTGACCTTTAATACAACATAATTTAACAATTGAAAGTTTTAAACTCAATTAAGAACAATTAAATAATATATTCTAAACTTTATAAAAACCCAAATCTAGAGGTCATTACTGGATTAAAGCGATAAACATCTGGAAAATGTTATTGACATAGTTTTGGACGCCATAATGGACGAACTGAACAACGATTTCCCACCAGATAATGAATATAAAGATTATGTTAAAGACAAATATTCATTTTGTAAAGAAGATGAACAGCAAAAAATAGTTGAGATGTTAAAAGAATGCTGGGCAGAAAATAACGCTTAAACCCAAAAATTATTTTAATTTTATAAATTCATTAAAAACAAATACAATTATGCCAAACTGGTGCTTAAACGTAGTAGAAATTAGAGGAAATAAGGAAGATTTAGCTGACTTAAAAAAAGATTTGCAAAGCCTCGGAGCAGCAAAATCTCAAACATTATTCAAAGATTTAGTGGGTTGGCCAGAAGGCTCAGATTCATCTACCAAATTAAAAATTGAAGAAATTAACCAAGAACATTTTGGTTCTAAATGGGATGTCACTTATGAAAGTGCCCGTGTTCAATATGAAAAAGATTGTATTACTTTTTTCCCTAAAACACCATGGACACCGCCTATAGATTTCTGTAAAAATTTGGCGATTAAATACGGACAGGAAGTTATGTGCACCTATGACGAAGATGTTGAAATGTTGAGAGGCACTGCATTTTGTTCGCCAGATGGAACTGTGCACACAGAAAACTACCAATATACCGAAGAAGTTTATGTAAGAGATAAACAACATTTTTTAGACAGTATGGCCAGTGAAATTGATATTGCGTTAGAGTACGTATTCTCAGAATTTAAAACAGATGACTTAACAGACCAAAACTTTGTAGATTATGTAGATGAGCAATATCCATATATCACAGATGAAGACAAACAAAAGGTAATAAAAATGCTAAAGGATTGCTGGGAAGAAGGCAACGAAAAAATTCGACTAGAGGCAGAAAATGAGGCGAAAGAAGAGTAAAATCATCTTAAATCTTTGTAAAATGTTTATTTATTTTAAAGTCAATGAAGCAAGCTATTTATCCCGAAATATATCATTTGGGATTGTGTGAGATTTAATAGGGTTATTTTAAAAACTAAAACTATTGAACTTAAAAGAAGAAATATTAGATACACCTGTTAACTTACATTTCAAAAATGGTAAGGTGTTTCCTGGAAACGTGCAGGTTATTGGTTATATATTTTTTGTGATTTCAGTTTTTGTGTTTTTTAATATAATTTATTTAGCATCCATTTTATTAATCGTCGGTCTATTTGTGATTCTTACAACCTACGGGACAATCATAGAAGAAGAAGAGCGAAAAATATGGGAATATACTAGTTACTTTGGAATTTTAAAACTCGGAAAGAGACACGATTTAAGTAAATTTACCTACATCTCTGCAATTCCTTCAAGACAAAGCAGTACGAGTTATTCAAGGGTAAATGATTCTAGTGTTACAGAATATTTTTTTGGAATATGTATTTTAAACGCTCACTACCGTAACAAACAAGAATTTGTAAAATTTGAACAAAGATCTAAAGCCGAAGAAATTGCAAAAGAGTTAGCCCACCGTTTGAAACTAGAATTTTTTGTATACGACCCCAAAGAAATGAGAGACAGATTACTAGGCTTAAAATAATCTAATAAATACATTAAAAAAACATTCCAAATACAATTACGGCCACTGCGGGTTGCTGATCGGAGTCGAAGTAAGCGGTGGACACTGAGCTTTCGCCGAAGTGCGCCGAAGTAAGCTTTCGTCGAAGGGCTAATTCCCCTGTCTGAACTCTTTCTCTCTTTGCTTATCAGAATCACTGGTGCCCACAGCAGGACAACCTTTTGCTTTTTTCTCTAATAATTTCACGTATTTAATTTTGAATAGTGCAGGCCAGTAAGAACTGCTAAACCAATGCAATGAAGGGTTAAAGTTATTCCACTCATAAACTCCAATCACCGGAACTTGAACACCTGGGATGAGGTAAACTCCTCTTTTTAATCTAAAACCAATACCAAAATCATAATGTATTTGTGCCACTAATTCTTTTTGAAATCTTTGCGTTGAAGGCAAAACAGGGGATGAATAATTGCCTCCGTTTTCTAATAAACGGTAATCTACGTTTATACCCAAACCGTTAGAAATAAATATAGTTTTACCAATATAATCAAAGTGATAAGCGGTAACTCTTGCTCCCAAATAACCATGGTAAAATTTACCTTCTCCCGTTTCTGAAAACAAGGTATTTCCTAATGCATCGGTATAATTAAAAGTTGTTTTTTCACTTCCCCCTAAATATTTAAATGCTACACCCCAATCATACATGGAAATAATGCGTTTTTTTAAAAATTTAATACTTGGATCTTTAACTGGAATTATTGCCATGCCCAAATCAATGTGAAAACCAATTTTCCCTTGAGGATCTTGAATATAATTGTATCGAGAACCTAAAGAATCCATTCCTTCGCGTGTTTTATTTGTTGCATTGGTGAATTGATATGTAGGACCAAATGTAAGTTGTATACCTTTATTTGTAAGCAAACGTGTATCTGTTTTGCCAAAAGCAGCTTTTCTGGATCCTGGTGTCATATCGCGCTGTGCATTGGCGGTCAAAACACCAGAAATTAAGGTCAATGTTATTAAAATAGTTTTACGCATAGTATAAATTTACAAAAATTCCTGAACTTTCAACATAACCCAATCTTCGTTCCATTCTTTTAAAATATTTGGAAGTTCCATAACTTTATCCATTATTGCACGTTGTCGCAAACCATTTTCAAGCGCTTTGTTGTATGGAATGTGCGAAAATGTAACCTGCGAATAAAGTGGCAACCATAAATCAGGATGGAGTTTTGTAAATTTATTTTCTATTTTTTTTCGTACGAGAAAATCTTCGTCTGCCGTTTTATCTCGCATTTCTATGTAATTGTACAACGCCAATTCTGCAATTGCGTTGGCATCAGGAATTCGTTTATCTGAAAATGCTTCAAAAAGTCCATCCCAGTCACCATTTCTTTCTGTGTACATTTCATGAAACAATGTGCAATCTTCAAAACCACTGTTCATTCCCTGGCCGTAAAATGGTACTATGGCGTGTGCCGAATCGCCCATTAACAATATTTCATTTTTATAATTCCAAGGAGCACATTTTACAGTAACCAAATAAGATGTTGGATGATCCAAATAATCTGAATGCAAAGTAGGCATGAGTGGAATAGCATCCATGAAATATTCTTCAAATAATTTATCTAAATCTTCTTGCGTTTTAATTGTTTCAAAAGACAGTTTTCCTTCAACAGGAAAAAATAAGGTACAAGTAAAACTGCCGTCTAAATTTGCCAAAGCAATCATCATGAACTCTTCTCGAGGCCAAATATGCAGGCAATTTTTATCTAATTTATGACTTCCATCTTCATTTGCTGGAATAACCAATTCTTTGTATCCGTGAGATAGATAAATTTGTTCATAATTAAACATTGGAGTTTTCTGCAAGCGCAATCTTGCTGCTGAAAAAGCCCCATCCGTTGCAAAAACGTGTTCGTATGATTTTGTAGTAATTTCTTTGTTGTTGCTATCTTGTAAAACCAAATTTTTATTTCGTAAATCTATGTCTTTACATCCAGTATTAAAATTATAAGAGATATTAGGAAATTCAGAAGCTAAGTTTACCAATCGTTTATTGAGCCCACCTCTAGAAACTGAATATATTGCCTCATTGTTTACGCCATAAGGTTGGTAAGTTAAAGTTCCATCCAAAGCGTGCATGCAACGTTTGTACATTGGTATGGCAATTTCTTTAATTTCTTCACCAATTCCAGCCAATTCTAAAGCTTTCCAACCTCTGTCTGACAGGGCCAAATTAATTGATTTTCCTTCAACAATTGCTGCTTCTCGAATGTCAGATCTTCTTTCAAAAACTTCAACTTTATAGCCCTTTTTTGCCATCAGTATCGCATGCAAAGAACCAACTAATCCGGCACCAATTATGGCAACTTCTCTCTCTTTTTTTGTTTCGTTTTCTTTAACTTTTTCCATATATTATCGTCGCCATTCTTTTGAGAAAGGACTTTCTAATCTCTTTTTGCTAAGTTTTTCCATTTTTTTGCGGTGTAAATTATTACCGAATTTCCAAACAACAATTCCTAAAAAAAGAACACCCGCAACTTGAATAACCATATTTAAATAGGTTTGCGTATCCGACATTTGTCCAGAAAATTTGGCTTTAATTAAAACAGATGTAGCTACCAAACTCATTCTTTTATCGCTTTTATACCTGGTAATTCTATTCCTTCTAAATATTCAAGCATGGCACCACCACCTGTTGAAACATAACTTACATCATCGGCAAATCCAAATTGATTTATTGCAGCAACAGAATCACCACCACCAATAAGTGAATAAGCACCGTTTTTAGTTGCTTCTACAATCGCTTCGGCAACATCTTTGGTTCCTTTTTGAAAATTTTCCATCTCAAAAACACCCATTGGACCATTCCACAAAATGAGTTTAGATTCCAGTATTATTTTTCTGCATTCTTCAGAAGATTTTGCTCCTATATCTAATCCCATCCAACCATCAGGAATTTCATCAATTGCTACTTCATCTATGTTAGCCTCGTTAGAAAATTTATCTGCAATTATAGAATCTACGGGAATATATAAATTAACATTCCTTTTTTTTGCCAATTCTAAAATCTCCTTTGCAGTATCCAAAAAATCGTCTTCTACCAATGAGTTTCCTACTTTTCCGCCCTGAGCCTTCACAAAGGTATAGGCCATTCCGCCTCCAACAATAATGTTATCAGCTTTTTCTATCAGTTCTTTTATAATGTTGATTTTTGATGAAACCTTAGCTCCACCTACTATAGCGGTCAAAGGTTTTTGATTGCTATTCAATACTTTATCAACGCTTTTTATTTCATTTTCAAGGAGGAAACCAAACATTTTATCATGTGGGAAAAATTTGGCTATTTGTGTTGTACTGGCGTGAGCTCTGTGTGCAGTTCCAAAAGCATCATTTATATAACAATCTCCAAAGCTGGCCAACTGCTTAGCAAACTCTTCAGTTCCGGCAGTTTCTTGCTTGTGAAATCGTACATTTTCTAAAAGCAAGACCTCACCAGCTTTAAGATTATCACTTTTCTCCTTGGCTTCTTTACCAACACAATCATCTGCGAAGTCTATTTTTTTTCCAAGCAATTTTTCAATTCTTGGTATTATATGTCTCAAAGAATATTTAGCGTCTGACGCGTCTTTCGGTCGACCGAGATGACTCATCAAAATTACAGAACCGCCATTTTCAAGTACATGATTAATTGTTGGCAAGGCTGCTTTAATTCTTGTATCGTCAGTAATTTCCTGTGTTTCTTTATCAAGAGGAACATTGAAATCAACTCTAATCAGTGCCTTCTTACCTTTGAAATTATAATCTTTTATTGTCGCCATTAATTGAAAATTATTAAGACAACAAATATAGAAAAACTAAGGCATTGTTAGCTTGAGGGTTATCAATAATTGTGATAATCATTCCATAAATTAGTACGTAAACCAACCAAGGTCGCAAAATTTAATTGTTTCTGGTCTATTTGTAAGCGAATGTGTTGCTCAATAAAAACTTCAAAAGAATATTTTGGTAAAATCGTATAATTGATTCTCATATATGAATTTAGATTTTTTAGTGAGATTATTTGACCAATGTAATGTCCATTTTCATAAGGTCTTGAGTTATAACTTTTGTAAATATCCGAGCCATAATTCGTATTAACGGAGTCACTTCCACGAAGAGTATAGTTTAGAAAAGTTTCAATTTTAAATTTGTCTTTTTTCCATTTTATTTCAGCTAATATTTCAGCAAAATTTGCCCCGAATGGATGTGCCAAAGCAGTGTTTTTGTTTCCATAATTTTGCCCTACTGAGCTGTGTGCATAAGTGTAGGGTCTAACAATATTTCCTTCTAAACGATACGTAAAATTTTCTAGAACCTTACCTTTCACGCCAAATTGAACACCAAATTTATTAGTCCATGATCCATTTTTCGCTTTAATTTCTGAAAGTAAAAATTCATCAAGTAATATTTGACCGTAAATAATATGATTGCCTAAGTTGGAAGATAAGTTTAAACCCAATAAAACATTATCAGCAGAACCTAAGCTATATTCTTGTGGACGATAAAAAATGAAAGGGTTCAGGTATTCTGGTTCAAATCTCCTATTGAGTGAACTATCTTTTGGTTGAAAAATTACTGTTTCAAAAACGCCGATATTTAACCATTTTGCTACATTGTAGCTTAAATAATGTGTAGCAGCATATTTATTGACACCACGAGTCGGAGTTTTTTCATGAAAAAATTGATACAAAACGGAATAGTCAAGTTTCCAAAAATTTGCGCGAATCAATGCAAAAGGATAAGGCTTTCCATAATCGGATAAAAACAAAGAACGACAACCTTCTCCGATAAAATTTTGATCAATTCCTGCTTGGAAACTAAAAACTTTATTAGGCTTGTAAATCAATCTGGCTCGCCAGTCTATGTATTGAGTAGCTAAAGAATCATGGTTGTCAAAATAGGCATTGGTTCTTATTAAATTGTTAGATTTTACCAAACCGAATAGAGCCGAAGAGCGAACATAAAATTTATCACCAATACTTTTTTGAACTGAAAAACCGAGACCTGTGCGATAACTTGTGGAATCCAAACCACCATAAATTAAATCTAATGCAGGTATTATAAAAGGGATTTTACTATGGTTTGTATCATTTATAGAAAAATTTTCGAAATGTTGAGGTTTTATGGAAGTGTGAAAATGTTGATTGTTCCTAACATTGGTGTCAGGCATTATGTCATTATTCAATCTGTCAATAAAAACTTGTGCTTGAACTGAAAAGCCAATTAATATTATTGATATGTAAATTAAATGTTTCAAAAGTCTGTATAAAAATTTCGGAGTGCAGTTTTAATTCCTAACTGCAAAATAATATCTTTACCTACTGTGTTTTCAACTCGGTAAGTTCCTGATATAAATAATTGCAGATTGGTTTTTTTATTAAATCGATAAGCTAAATCTGCTTGAATAATTTTCACATCGTTTCTTAAAGCCATCGGGTTGTTCGTGGTTTCGGTTAAAGATTGATAAATAACACCTTTAAGATTTAAAACAAATCTCTCGTATTCATAAGAAGTACGAACTATAATTTCTCTAAAATTTTCTCCACGAATGTGCGCCAACGGCAAGTTATAATGGGAATAATTAAGTCCGTTTTGGAAATATGTAGTTTTTTTAACTTCATTATATTCTATTTGAAGCATTAAATTCTGATTAAACATCTTAGAAGACCTTAAACCTACTTGAAAAGAATTTGCGGGCAATACCAATTGTGCATAAATCAAATTTTTCTCGTTTAGTTGGTAACTCGTATTTAAACCAAAAACACTTGTCCGTTTGGAATTGTTTTGCTCAGCCAATCCCAATAATGGAACAGGATTGTAGAAAAAAGGTGAGAGAACTTTGCGGCCCAAACTATCATAACTTTTCCACACCGATGATTCTATCAGGGAAATATTTAATTTTTTAAAAGGCGAATAACTCAACATATTTATACCCATTAGTTTTGGAGTATAATAAGATTCATCACTTGATGAGAATGGCAATCGGTACAGATCCAACAAACGCATTCTCAAAAAAGTATATTGAAATTTACTCAAAAAATCATACTGAACTTGAAGAAATGGCGCTGGTGCAGAATTGTCTGACAAAAACAAAGAACGATGACCAAAGCCCAAAAATTTACTTGTATTTCCTGCACTAATACTCAAGTCTTTTAATGGCAAGAAAACAAAAGAACCCGTTGCATAGGCATAATCAAAGCCTCCAGTTTTAAATGGTTTTGTTCGCGCTGCATTTGGGATAACTGCGTTTACTTGATAGAAACTAGAATCTATTGGATAAAATTCGCCTACTGAATTATAAAAATTCGTCTGATAATCAGAAAAGCGTGCTTGGTTTTCATAGAATGAAGTGTTGAAAAAGAAATTATCCATTAATTTCCCTTCAGCATATATTCCTCGTGTATTCTGGTATAATTTTGTTCTTGTGGAATCCAATTTTCCTATTCCTCCACTAAAATCGAACATGGGAGAAATATTCAGCGCAAAATTTTCTCCTGAAATTTGAACTAAGTGCTCAGAGAAAAATTTTCGTTTTAAATAAGATCCTTCTCTATTTTCAATTGAAGTTGTATCGATTTTAAAGCTTTTGGTTTGAGGGAATAGCGGCCCATTATTTAAATTATACTTATTGGCAAAATAACGATCCTTGTAGCTACTCTCAATAGGCATTATATAATCTTGCGCCGAATGTTGAAATATTAAACCAATAAAAATAATGGTTAGGATTACTTTCATAAAGATACGGTCTTTATATAAGCTGAAGTCATCGCTACAAAATGCGGATTAAACAATGACTCTTTATTGTAAGTTAATGGTAAATTGGTTTCTGCACTTATTATTTCACCTCCTAAACCTTTTAATATTGCGTGTCCACCAGCAATGTCCCATTCCATTGTAGGCGCAAATCTTGTGTAAACATCAGCCTTGCCTTTAGCCAAATCCAAAAACTTCAAAGCACTACCTTTTTTTAATATAGTTATATTCTCAAATTTTGATTGAATATCTTTTATGAAACTTAAACTCTTTTTGCCCATCGGTGCATGAGAGCGACAAATTACCATAGGATTATTTACTGTGCTTTTCGCAATAAGTTTTTCAGGAGATTTATTGGATTTAAAATCGTCAAAACTAGTTAGGAAAACACCATAATCTTTGCCCCCAAAAAGAATAGTTTCTTCTGTAGGAGAACAGATACATCCAAAGGTTGGCAATCCATTTTCTATCAATGCAATACTTATGCAGAATTCATTGTTTTTTTTAATGAATTCTTTGGTTCCATCCAAGGGGTCTACACACCAATTGATTGTCCAGTTTTTTCTAACAGAATAAGGTTCGTCTAAATCTTCTTCACTTATCACTGGAATTTGTGTTTGAGCCAAGGCGTTTAATAATATTTCGGAAGATTTTAAATCGGCTGCGGTAACGGGAGATCCATCAATTTTAAAATTGGGAGAAAACCCAGTATTGTATACCTGCATGATACTTCGAGAAGCCAAAATTGACGCCTCCATGACTAAATTAATTGTTTTGTTATCAAGCATTGGTGAACAAAAATAAGCAAATAAAAAAACGCATCCAAAAATTGAATGCGTTTTAAAATTTATTAAAAAAAATCTTAATGTCTTACAACAAATTTTCTGTTGATTGTATTTATGCCGTTTCCTTCGATAACAATAAAATAAACACCATTTCTGAAATTCTCAGTGTTTAAATATTTAGAAGAGTTAAAACTTTCGTTTAAGATTACATTCCCAAGAACATCAACAACTTTCAACGTACCTTTCTCAACTTCTGAAGCTGTAATATTGATAAAATTTGTTGCCGGATTTGGCGCCAATGTTAAAGTTGCATTAACTGTTGTAGTTTTAACTGATGCAGTATTTGATACTTGAACTCTAACAGAATCTTCATATGTTGTTCCATCTTGAGAAACATAATACATATAATCTCCAAAACCTGTATTGTTGTAAGGTTTAATATATAGAGTCATAGTTCCTGAATTTCCTGCCGCAATAGTTGCCATATCTGGTGTTGTCCATGTAGTTGCAGGATAAGCAGGATAACATTGACCAGCTTGGCCTGTTCCTCCCCAACAAACTTCATTTTGCCAAGTTGCAGTTTGGGAAATTACTCTTCTAGTAATAACCCAATCTTTAGAAATATTAGATATATTTCTCACCTCTATATTTAAAACTACATCTGCACCTAATGATGTTTCCTGTATTGTAGTTCCAGATACATCTGCAGACTGACCCTGTAAATTCATGGTTATTAGATCTTGCCCATAAGTGTTGAGGGCAACGGTCAAACCTAATGTTAGTACAGAAAATATTGAAAGTAATTGTTTTTTCATATCGTGTTTTATAAATGTCGAATACCAAATATACTTTAATTTTATTTAAATGGATTGATCAAAGTGAACTAAAAATATCGTGCCGCTTTTTAAGAATACAATAATCCTTAATTAAGAAATTTTTAATCTATTTATAAATCAAACACTTAGGTGCCTTATAACTTAAAGATGTTGGGATTAAAAACCAATATTGTTTTAAAAGTTAAATATTATTAGAAATGATAGATATGTTTTTTAGGATTCCAAGATTAAATTGACATATATAGGCACTATTATCAATAAAACTTTTAATTTTGGTTTTCGGCAAGGTATTTGAAAATCCGAGGTTAAAAATCTTAAAAACTATGAAAAAATTAATTTTATGCTTTAGTGCTTTTGTTTTAATTTTTAGCACTTTCGCTCAAGAAGTTGAAACCGAAACTTTAAAAACTTTACCCTCTGTTTATTTGGTTAACCTAGATGGTGAAAGAGTAAACACAGCAGATTTGGGTTTTGATGGTCCGGTTGTTATAAGCTTTTGGGCAACTTGGTGTTCCCCATGTAAAAAAGAATTAAATACTATTAATGATTTGTATGTTGATTGGCAAGAAGCTACTGGAGTTACCTTAGTTGCAGTTTCTATTGATGATGAGCGCACAAAAAATAACGTGCCCGTTTATGTTAGTGGTATTGGCTGGGAATACTTGGTGCTATTAGATCCTAATGGAGATTTTAAACGTGCAATGGGTGTTAACAATGTGCCTCATACATTTTTAATAAATACTGATGGCGAAATAGTATATTCGCACAACAATTATGCTCCGGGTGATGAAGAAAAACTTTACGAAGAAATTCTGAAATTGACGGTTAAAAAGTAAAACAAGTACTCTACTTAAAATATGCAAAAACTTTTACTAACGGCTGTTTATTCAGCGGTATTTTCATTTTTTGGGACAGCACAGCTAGACCAATCAAATTTTACAGGAAATTTTGAAAGTATTTTTCAATTGTTGAATAATGATACCGTTATTGGGGCAAATCAACCGCCCTCAAAAAGTTTGTTGAATTCATATATGAATGTATTTTACACCCATAAGAATTTTAAGGCAGGTGTTCGGTTTGAATCTTATTTGCCAAGAATTCAAGGTTATCCAAATAGGTTTGATGGAACTGGCTTAGGTATGCGCTACGTCGGATATGTAAACGATTTTATTGACATAACTATTGGTAATTTCTATGAACAATTTGGTTCTGGAATAATGTTTCGAGCTTATGAAGACCGCAGTTTAGGTTACGATAATGCAATGGATGGTATGCGTGTGATATTAAAACCTTACAGCGGAGTTCAGATAAAAGCAGTTTATGGAAGACAGCGTTATAGTTTTCAGGAAGGCAAACAATTATTTAGTAACGGAATTGTAAGAGGTGTCGATGCAGAGTTTAGACTAAACAGCATTTTCAAAAAAATGGAAGACAAAAAACTCAGTTATACGTTTGGAGGTTCTATCGTTAGTAAATATGAACCAGATAATAGTGAAGAACTGAATTTACCCGAAAATGTTGCAATTTTTGGTGGAAGAACGGATATTAGATTCATTGATAAGAAAATAGGACAGATTGCATTAAATGGAGAATATGCATATAAAGTAAATGATCCTTCTTTAGACAATGGTTATATTTTCAACCCTGGTCATGCCTTATATATTAACGGAACTTATACACGCAAAGGTTTCGGGTTTTTATTAAGCGCAAAATCTACTGATAATATTAGTTTTCGCTCAGAAAGAGATAGAGATTTACAAGATTTATTGATAAATTTTATACCACCCACAAACAAAACGCATACTTATAATCTTGTTGCAACTTTATATCCTTATGCAACACAATTATCCGGCGAAGTTTCTTATCAGGCGGAAATGTTATACAGCTTAAAAAAAGGTTCTAAATTAGGTGGCAAATATGGAACGGCGATAAATGTAAATTTTTCAACTACTTACAAACCAATGCAGCACAAAACGGGTTATGGCTTATACACACCAGAAAGAGTAACTTATAAAGGTAAGATTTTCGACATGTCGGATAGTTTGTACTGGAGAGATTTCAACGCAAGTATTACCAGAAAAGTTAATGCAAAATTCAATTTTATACTTTCATATTTCAACATAACACTTAACAATAATGTTGCGAAGGTTTCAACAGATGCCATTGGGAATATCTTTAGCCATATTGGTGTGCTAGAAATGGGATATAAAATTAATAAAAAACACAGTATTCGAACAGAATTTCAAGCGTTGTTTACTCAGCAAGATAAAGGAAACTGGGCAACGGCAGTTATAGAATATAGCATTTCTCCGCACTGGTTTTTTTCGGTAATGGATCAATACAATTATGGAAATCCAATTGAAAACCTTAAATTGCATTACATTATTGGCAGTTTTGGATACATTAAAGATTCTACAAGAATAATGGTATTATATGGTCGCCAACGTGCTGGTTTATTTTGTGTAGGTGGTGTTTGTAGATTCGTGCCAGCTTCTAATGGATTAACTGTGTCCTTGACTCAAAGTTTCTAATTATGAAAAAATTTAATTTATTTATTTATTTATCCATTTGTATTATTGGGGCATTAACAATTAGCTCTTGTAACAAAGAAGATATTGCTTATCAACCCAATACAGAAGATTTAAATCCGGCATTGTATCCTGGTAATTTTGAAGATTTAGTTGTGCCAACCTTCACTCAAAACACCAACACCGATAGAAATGTTTTAATTGAAGATTTTACTGGTTCTCAATGTACTTTCTGTCCTTATGCGGCCGATGATGCGCACAATATTTTACTTTCAAAGCCACCCGGCAGGGTGTTTATTGCGAGTATACACTCAGGACCAAATGGTCAGGGAAGTTTCCAAATGACAGGTCCAGATTATCCAGAAGATTTTACAAATCCTCAGGGTTTAGAAATTGGAATTTATTTTGGCACCAATGACGGTGGTTTCAGTGGTAATCCTCGTGGAGCAGTTTCAAGAGCTTATAATGGAGGCAATATCTTTAACGCATCTCTACAATGGTCACAAATGACAGATAACATTTTAAATGCTAATAATTTAAAAGTAAATTTACAAGCGCAATCTAACTATTATGCATCTACAAGAGGATATTTTCTTTTTACTGAAGTAGATATTTTAGATAATAGTTTGTTATATTCTAATTTGGCTCAAGCTGTTTATTTTATAGAAGACAGCTTAGTTGGTGATCAAAAAATGCCAGACGGTTCTCATAACGATTCTTACCTACATAGAGACATAATGCGTGGTTGCATTGATGGCAATGCTTTCGGAAGAACAATAAAAAGTAGTTATCTAAATCAGGGTACAGGAAAATATGAATTGTATTATTCGTATAAAATTCCTGATAATGTAACAGAATTTGATAACCACCATGTCTTAATTTATGTATATGATAAAATTACTTTAGAAATCTATCAAGTAATAGAACACGAGATTCAATAGTTTTATTCTGATATACAGAACGTTACTTTTGTTAACATTTTTTGCAAATGTTAAATTCTCATTTTTAACATATTCAGAATACAAAATTCCAAAAATAATCGTTAAACTTGTTTGAACCCAAAAACACAAAAAAGACTATGTTGGAATTAACCAAAAAAATTCTTGTCAAAGTAAGTTTTGACCGTGCTCTTTTTCAAAAAGAATTGAACAAGGCGTTAAAGTGGATTACGGATGCTGAAGAAATCTTGAGATTTAAAGAGTGGTGCATCGGCGAATTTGGTGCCAAATATCCCAAGGTTTTGAATAAGGCTTTTAGGCATGAAAAAATGCAGAAAATATAAAGTTTAATACTTTTTTAATATTGATGGGAGATTTTATAGGTCTCCCTTTTTTTATTTTTCAATTTGCGATAAATCAACACAAAATTGAAAGATTTTATTGAAACAAATTTTACAACTATCTTTACAAAACTGATAACGAAAAATGGAAAATAATTTACACGAGAATGTAAAACAATATTATGGTGATATTTTGCAAAGCACAAATGATTTGCAAACCAATGCTTGTTGCACACTTGTTAAACCTCCCAAACATATTTTAGATGCGCTAAGTTTAATACACGATGAAGTACAATCTAAATATTATGGTTGCGGACTTACAATTCCTGAAGAAGTAGAAGGATTAAAAATTTTAGATCTAGGCTCCGGAAGTGGAAGAGACTGTTACATCGCTAGCAAACTTGTGGGTGAAAATGGTTTCGTTGTTGGTGTAGACATGACTGAAAATCAGTTGGAGGTGGCAAATAAACATATTGATTATCACACGCAAAAATTTAACTATTCTAAACCAAACATTTCTTTTGTTAAAGGCAATATTGAAAATTTAGAAGTACTCGGACTAGAAAAAGAATCATTTGATTTAATTGTCTCTAATTGCGTTATAAACCTAGCCCAAAATAAACAAAAGGTTTTAAAAGATGCTTTTGATTTACTTAAACCTGGAGGAGAAATGTATTTTTCAGATGTTTATGCTGATCGTAGAATTCCTTTGGATTTGCAAAACAATCAAATTCTTTGGGGCGAGTGTATTAGTGGTGCTCTTTATTGGAATGATTTTTTAAATTTTGCAACAAAAGCAGGATTTTCCGATCCAAGAGCCGTGGAGAGCAAACCCGTAACTGTAGAAAACGAAAAATTGGAAGCTCTTATAGGTGACATTAAATTCTTTTCTGTAACATACCGTTTATTTAAAATTGCAGAACTGGAATCAGATTGTGAAGACTACGGACAAGCAGTAATGTATAAGGGCACGCTTACCGAAAATCCGATTACCATGAAACTGGATGATCATCACTTATTTGAGAAGGGGAAGGTGATGTCTGTCTGCGGAAACACATATAGAATGTTGCAAGACACACGATTTAATAAACATTTTGAATTTTACGGAACTTGGGACACCCATTTCGGAATTTATGAAGGATGTGGAGGCAAAATTCCCTTTATTTCTAATGAAAACTCCAATGCAGAATCTTGTTGTTAAATCATATAACAGTTTGTTATTGGTAAAAATGTAGCCGCTTTAAAAACCAACTATACTAGTATTATTTTGCCAATTTTTCTTATAAGCTTTAATTTTCAGCTGTCAATTTAATTTTATCTACATATATTTGATTTTATGAAATACATGACTTTTCATGGCTGATGAAAATCAAATAAAAAAAGCTTTTGGCTCTTGGAAAATTTTTCTAGCCATTGGGTTAGGACTGTTCGTTACTGGGTTTATGATTTATCGCAGTTTAAGTCAAATAAACTTTGTTGAAGTACCGGAAGGTCAAGGAAGTTTTGTTTGGATAGATGCCAACCACAACAATAAAATTGATTTTGAATCGGCAGCCGAATTTGTAGCCAAAAAAGGTGGAAATTACGATGAGGAAAACATTAGTAATTCTTTCTCTAAAATAAGTTGGAATAGCTCATCTATTTTTTGGTTAATTCTGGCAATCGTTTTTATGTTTGGGCGCGACTTTTTTTATAGTTTGCGCATCTGGATTTTATGTAAAAAAGTGTTCAGTTTCAGCAGGGCAATTATAATAACATTTATTTGGGAGTTTGCATCGGCTCTTTCTCCCGGTGTAGTTGGTGGCGCGGCAGTAGCAATGTTTATTGTTAATCGAGAAGGAGTGCCATTGGGCCGATCTACCGCAATTGTAATTATTACGGCATTAATGGACAATCTATTTTTCATTTTAATGATTCCATTTGTGTTTCTTTTTATTGATCAATCTCAATTATTTCCAACAGATTCTGCAGCGTCTTTTGGTGTAGAAGTTGTTTTTTGGAGCGGTTTTGCAATAATGTTTGGCATTTGTCTAATTTTATTTGCCAGCATATTTTTATTTCCTTCACTTGCGACACGTTTTTTGGGTTTCATTTTTAAATTCAAATGGCTGCGAAAATGGCGCGATAAAGCTCTGAAAACTGGCGAAGAAGTAGAAATTACTTCAATAGAACTTAAAAAAGAACCCATTGGTTTTTGGTTTAAATCTTTTGGAGCTACCGTCCTTAGTTGGATTTGCCGCTATTTGGTTATAAATTGTATTCTGCAGGCTTTTTTACACCTCAATTTTTTACAACACATTACGGTTTTGGCTAAACAACTCGTATTGTGGCTGTTTATGCTTATTAGTCCAACTCCGGGAGCAAGTGGTGTGGCAGAATATGCCTTTGGTGAGTTGTTGATAGATTTTACGGAATCTGCTTTGCTAGTGAGTGTATTGGCTTTGCTGTGGAGACTAATAAGTTATTTTCCATACTTAATAATTGGAGCCTTGATTTTACCTAAATGGTTAAAAAGAAATAGGTTTTTACAAAAACCAAATCAATAAAATTTTAAAGAACATTTTTCACCTACTTCGAGTTTACAGTTTGCTCCTAAGCGCAAAGCACGATTATCATCTATGTGCCCAGCAGGAAAATTAAAAGCAACAGGGATATTTCTAAATTGCAAATGTCTTAAAATAATTTCTTCATAAATAGAACCAAAAGGCATGGGTGTATCTTTCATATCTGTCATGCCACCAACAATTAATCCAGAAATTTTATCAAATATTCCACTGTTAGCGAACGAATACATTATCCTGTCAAAATGGTACAAATATTCACCGAGGTCTTCAATAAATAAAATTGTGTCTTCAAACTTCACCATATCTGGCGTGCCAATTAGTGCTGCTAAAATTGATAAATTTCCCCCAACAAGGTTTCCTTCAGCTTTTCCTTTTTTATTAAAACTTGAACTTTCGAATGGGATAGAATATTCTTTTTGTGAAACGGCTTGCCAAAGAGTTTCAAAAGATTCTTTAGAATTTTGCATGAAATTTAAAGGCATGGTTGCGTGTATGCTTTCAATGCCTAAACATTGAATTTTTTGATGAAAAAAGGTTACATCACTAAAACCAATTATCCATTTAGGATTTCGTACAAAAGAAGCCCATTGTAAATAGTCTAGTAACTGCACACAACCATAACCTCCTCGAGCGCAAATTATAGCTTTAACATCAGGATTATCAAGCCCATATTGCAAATCACTTGATCTCTCTTGTAAAGTTCCAGAGAAATAATTGTGTTGACCGAGTGTATGTTTTCCAATTTGAACTTTATACCCGTTATCAATAAGAAATTTTTCCGCAAAGTCTACGTACTCCTTTTCAATTGCCTTGGCAGGAGCACATATATAAATTAAATCGTTTTTCTGAAGCGCAGGAATTTTATTTTGCATGCTCCAATATTACAAATTTATTAGGGGAAATAATACTTATCTTGGGGGTAAAAAATTATTCAATAATCGGAATCATCCCTCTTAATCCCATATCAACGATTGTATCTCCATCCGCGGGTTCAAAAATATTATTGCCTGCCGCATCTGACCATTCAAAACTTTTGTTGGTACTTAACGAAATAGTAAGATTAATGTCGCTTGTTTCGCTTCCAGTAACCACAAAAGGACTTGCAAACTGACCAGTTACAACACAAGATCCTGGAGGAACAGGACTAGAAGCATTAATTGGATTAACAACAGTTGTACCTGCTGATTGTCCGCTTTGAACGGGCACTTGAAATGGAAGTTGAGAATCATCGGTTTCAAAAGCCCAAAAGCCTTGCAGTTTATTTGCATTAACGGTCATTGTTTCCTGGTTAATTAAAAATGTTGTAATGTAATCGTTAAATCCTACAAATGAGGCAATTCTGCCATTAAGATTATACCCATAAGCCTTAAATGGAATATCGTAATTTTGGTAAGTTAGCGAAACACGCGCCCATTCATAACTTCCTGCCGGAATAGAACTTAAGGGAATTGACAAAAATAATTCATTTGGACCAACAACAATCGCTTGTGAAAAATCAATGGCAGAAGAACCTCCAACTGTAGTTTTTACACCATCATATAAAATTGCTCCTGCACCTAATTGTGTAAATTGGTTGGGTGCAAGTTCAATGTAGTGGGCAGAGATTTTATAAAAAATTGGTGAAACTGCTCCATTTCCTGAAGGAACTGTACTAGGATTACCAAAATTATCTAGTCGGGCTTGCGTGCTATCAGTTTTAATTTTTATACGCAACATGGGAGTTGCAGGAGTAACTGGGGGTGCTGTAGGTTCTGGCTTGTCTTTTTTACAAGAACAAACAACAACAATTATTAGTAGGTAAAATAAATTATATAATTTCATAGCATATATTTTTGTGTAAAGGTACAACGATATGAAATTCAATTTCGTTTGTTCAAGTTGAAAATTAGCTATTAAGAATTACGAGAATAAAAAAAATTAAAATAATGATTACTCCATTCAACGATGAATATTTCATGAAACAAGCTTTATTAGAAGCGCAAAAAGCTTTAGATAAAGATGAAGTGCCAATTGGTGCTGTAATAGTTGCTAAAAATCAGGTTATTGCTCGTTCCCACAATTTAACAGAATTGTTAAATGATGTAACTGCCCATGCAGAAACTCAGGCCATAACCGCTGCTGCAGAATATTTAGGCGGAAAATATCTTAAAAACTGTACAATGTTTGTTACAATTGAACCTTGCGTAATGTGCGCCGGAGCTTTATATTGGTCTCAAATTGATAAAATAGTTTTTGGGGCAAGAGATGAAAAAAGAGGAGCGGGTAGATTTGGGACACAACTGTACCATCCCAAAACATTAATAATGAACGGCATTCTAGAAGAAGAATGCTCAGAGTTATTAAAAGCTTATTTCCAAAGCAAGAGATAAATTATTTTGAAGGGTTTATTTGTTTTGTACGCTTGGTTAATTAGCGCATTAATTGCAGCAGTAGTTTCTTCTTTATTTCTAGAAATAGAATTGAATTTATTAATTGAGAATATTGTAATTGTACTTGGTCAAACCTTACCGGCATTTCTAATCGCTTAAGTTCTTTCTATCGAATATGATACTGAGAAAAAATACCTGTTAAAGGTTTTGGGTTCCTCATTTTTGGCTTGTATATTCAACTATGGACTTCTGTTGGTTTTTTATCCTGTAAACGATTATATCCTTGTTTTAATGATTGCATTTTCGTTGGTATTCATGTTTTTTCTTTACTTGCTTTATAAATTTATTTTAAAAAAACCAAAGGCAGATTCTAATTCTCCGTTAGATGATTTCACTGATTTTTAAAAATCAATTTGCTAATATTACTTTTTAAACGTAATTCCTCTCAATGTAATCTGAGTAGAAGAAAAGGTTTGTTCGTTGCAACGTACATTATCTGATGTTAAGTTCCAATAAGTAAAATCTTCATCCATATGAAATTTCCAAACGCCAATTCTACATGAATTTGTACTTTTTTTAATTTCCCAAGTATGATTTCTTTTGACTGCTAAAATGGCACCAGTAGTTGTGCTTTTATATTCGCCAATTATTATCTTTTCATTTTCCCAAAATATCAAATAATAACCCAGCCAATTGTATAAAACAAATACAAGGATTATTGTACTCAAAGAAATGATAAAAACCGATTGTTTTTTCGAAAGACTTGTTCGGTGTTTGAGAGCTAAAATGAGCATGATCAATCCAAGAAGGCCAAACACAACTAAACCAAAAGAAATTATTCCACTTATAAATGGATACTTGTCGGGATAGACAATTTGCACTAAAGAATAATTTATCATCGACTTCTAAACGACTTTGTAATCTCTAAATTTTATTCAACAACAACCCTTTTTACATAAACTTTTCCGCCAAACTGATAGTTCAATAAATACATTCCTTTTGCAAAGCTGCTGACATCTATTAAAGTTTTAAAAGTAACCAATTCAGATTGTTCAAAAAGTATTTTACCATTTAAATCTGTCAATTTAAGTGAACTAATATCTCCAAAATCGTTGCTTTGAATATAAAATTGACCGTTGTTTGGATTTGGATAAACTGAAATTAAATTTGCTTTGTTATCTAAAATTGAAGCTGTAGATGAAATATCGCAAACGGGTTTATCGAACGCTTCTACTTGGTCAAAACGATTGTCTGTATCACCTTGATCGGCACTTAAACCCAAACCTCTTTTTGCAAAAACATCCCAAATTATACATGCATTAGCTCCTCCATTCAAAATTTGATCTGCCAATAAAATAGCATCTCTGCCATCAACAAATCCTGGACTGCACGGTTGTAGCTTCAATGCTTCAATAACCAGTTTCATTACCATGTTGTTGCCTCCGTTTCCGTAATACACATCCGGATCAAAACCATATTCATCAATAAATGCCCAATTTAAATCCCACAACATGCTGCACCATACGAAACCAATACCATGTGGTCGTGAAATTGAAGTATTATTGGTGCTGGCGAAAGTATATCCATTCACAGAGAAATTAGTATTGTACGGTGCAGGTCTAATTCCTTGTCCGTTCGTAGTTTGATTTACCAAATAAGTTCCCACACCTCTGTTTTGCGTGGCCGTAGCACCTGGCTGCATTGTCAACATAAGTCCAAACCAATCGGACCAACCTTCGCCCATTTGATCTTCGTTAGAAAGACAGTTTGTATTATTTGCCCCGCCGGTTAATCTATTTGATATGCCGTGACCAAATTCATGCGCAATAACGCCGTTGTCGAAATCACTGTCATTTGCAATAAGATTTCCAGTGCCGTTTATTGTGCCGTTTAAAATTTTATTTGCCAATAAAGAGTCAATAATTTTTTCTCCATCATTTTGTGAAACCATCAAAACAGGAATTGAAACGCTACCAGTTCCACCCATCGAAACAGGATTTCCGCCAACATTGTTTACTATTATCACTCCAACCGCTCCTTCACTTTCCGCAGCCTGTGCTTTAGCAATAAAAGTACACGCTCCTCTGCGAATAACCGCTATTTTTCCTATCAGTTGCGAGCCGTTGGTTATGGTCTCGCAACCGTCTTGTAAATCTCCAACACCATCCACAACCAAGGCTAAATCTGCCGTAATAGGAGTAGTTATTTGTGCACTCCAACTAGCATAAGTAGTTGTATAATTTCCTTGTAAACCTATTGGAGAATTTATGGTAAGTAATTGACTATTGGCACTAGAAGACCAAATATACATCTGCATTCTGGGATTTCCACCATCGGGAGGCGTTGCAAAATTGGCGTTGTTTGTTCCGCTGCCATCTTGAGCTTCAGCCATTACATGGTCATCGTCTATTCCATTATTTGAGTAATTGTTAAACTGAAAATTGCCACTACTTTCATCAAAACCATACTGAAACCACACATCGTGCATGATATTGTTCATGTAAAACAAGTTTGTTATTGCCGCATCCAAATTCTGACTTGTTGTTTGTGAGGTTGCATATCCGAAATCATAAGCATTTATTGCTCCACCACTTGGACTATTTCCTGGAGTGTTGTTATCGCTAATATCTTCATAGGCATAAACATTATTACCTCTTGTAATTGTATATTCAGCTCCAACGACACCATTGTCATCGTGCCAACCGAAAGGAGAAGCAATTAAATCGTGAGGATCGCTAACTAAAACATGCGCTCCATGGTTAGGAGATTCTGTTGGAATAGCAAAAACTCTGTATTGGCTAAGTGCTTTAGGTGTATAATCTTTCGGTTTTTTATCTAAAGTTTTTTTTAATGTTTCGGAGTTTAAATGTTGATGAGTTTGCGAATCGTCGGCGTTATCAAATTTACAATTTACCACCCAATCATTGAGATATTCAATCTCCCCAGTGTTTGCATTAATTTTCATGCTGTACCAATGCGAAGCGTCTTTCAAGTAAATATTTGTTTCATAAACCAACGTTAATTTTTCTCCATTTGACATTAGTCCGAGTGTAAAAGGAACATCTTCTTTAGAAATATTGTTTTTAGAGAAAGTAGTTGTGTTGTTTTCAGTTTTTGTTATTTCCAAAGAATTAGACTGAATACCCAATTGCTTTAAAATTGATTCCAATGCTTGTTGAGGAGATAATTTTGGAGAAAGTACAGGTAATTTAGAAGATGTGTTTGGTTCAAAATTAATATTAGAGGCTATTATTTTTCCGTTCTGAATTGTGAAATTTGCTTGAGAATTAAAGATTTGTAAACCTTGCACAAACTGACCTAAATATAAATGTTGCGTTTCTTTAGCAAGTGATGATGAGGTAGAAATAATTTTAAAATCTTTATAATCGTCTTCCTCCAATAGCGTTCCTTGTGTGTGGAGTTTAAAATAATTTTGAATTAAATTTTCAGAATTCTGAGAGTAGGAATAAAAACTAAAAAAGGAAATTAAGAATAGTATATTTTTCATATCGAGCAATTTTGAACTCACAAGATAGAAAATATCTAGCTATTAACTTTAAGTTTTTGCATGTATTCTTGCATTGCTAAATTTAATAGTCAAAAGGTTATTGCAAAATCAATATTGAATTTTTTCTAAGTTCTAGTTTTTTCATTTTTTCTTCTTCTTCTGTTTTTTTCAACTCCAATTGCTTTACCTCGTTTTGTTGACTTTCGAATTCTTTTGCCAGCGCTTCTGCGTTTCTTTGTTCCTCACTCAACGTTTTCTCGCTGTTAGCTAATTCACCTTCTAAAGATTTTATTTTTTCTTTGAGTTTAACCTGGTCGTCTTTTAAAGATTCAATTTCTTTTTTAGAAGACGCCAAACGTTTATCAGCCTTTCCTCGTTTTTTTAGTTCCTTACCATAAGTTTTTGAAATACTTGAAACCGCTTTGTCTTGAATCTTAATCTCGTCATCAACCAATGAACTGTAATATAATTTTAAAGCTTTTTGAAAATGGCTGTATAAATTGCGGTATTCTAGCTGATAATTTTGAGAATCCACATAAATATCTTCTCCCAAAGACATCCAAAAAGTTAACGTTTGTCTTTTCTCTGAAGAATTAAACGTTCGAACATATAAACTAAATTGTTTTTCACTAAAACTTGCATTTGTAGCATCGGTTATTTGCATTTTATCTCGACTTGAACTCATTTTAAGATTATAATTGTCCTTAAAATTATTGCGTATAAATTTCAGAATATCTTTAGATTCTCCTTCTACAATGATTTGAAAGCCATGGCGCATTTTACTGTTTAAATTGTATTCTCCTTCAGTAGGAGTAATATCGGCTGAAGTAATTGTTTCTTGTGAAAAAGAAATTAAGCTTGTTAAAAACACAAGTATTGTAATTGAAAATATTTTCATGAGATTTTGTCTAACATTTATTTAAAGTTCGTTGCTTATTTAATTATTTGTAAGTTCCTAAATTTCAACTTAACATTTCTCATAAACAACTTGGCTCAAGGTAAGAAATTTTCTTTGAGAATACGGTTAAACGCTTCAACAACATTGTTATTTAAACATAATTTTTTCATTTCGTCATTGAAATGCGTAATCTGGTGAAAATTTTGAAATTGCATTATTGCTATTTTCTCGGCTCCTAATTTTTTACTTACGTCTCGCATGTGCTGCAAAACATATTGGCCGCCATAGCCCGGAGTTGCATTAACTAGTATTAATTTTTTTCCGGTAAAATATTTATAATCAGGAGCTTCTACTCGAGAAAGCCAATCCAATGCATTTTTAAAAAAAGCAGGCATGGATCCATTGTACTCGGGAATTGCCAATAAAATAGTATCGTGTCCATCAAATTCCTTTCTCAGGATGATTGCATTATCAGGTATTCCGTTAATTTCATCGTCCGGATTATACATCGGTAAAGGCAAAGTTCTAAGATCAAGAATTTTTGTGGAAACATGAGTAAATTGTTCCTTCAAAAGTTGAATTAAAGCGAAATTTATTGAATCTCGCTTATTACTCCCAGATATTAAAAGTATTTCTTTCATTAATTATTCTACATGACTTAATTTAAGCATGTTGGTCTTGCCATTTTCTTCAATAGGAATGGATGCAATATTTATTATTAAATCTCCTTCTTCCACCATTCCTGATTTTTTAAGCAGGTATTTAATATCCGCAATTGTGTGATCTGTACTTACTCTTTTATCATAGTAAAATCCTCTTACACCCCAAATTAAACTCATTTGAGTTAAAATTTGCTTGTTGCTTGTAAAAACAAAAATGGGTGCTTTTGGTCTTTGCGATGCAATTTTATATGCCGTATAACCACTGAAAGACATTGTTACAATTGCATCCGCTTCTACTCTTTGCGCTAATCTACAGGCATTAAAACATATTGAATCTGAGATAAATCGATCTTGGTTTTTTTCCGGAATTTCTTCTTTGTTGTAAATTCCGTCAAATGTTTCCATTTCTCTAATAATATTGGCCATTGTACGAATAACTTCTACAGGATGATCGCCAACTGAAGTTTCGCCCGAAAGCATCACAGCATCTGTGCCATCAAGAACAGCATTTGCAACATCATTTACTTCTGCTCTTGTAGGAGATATGTTTTTAATCATACTCTCCATCATTTGCGTTGCAACAATAATTGGTTTTGCATACAAAGCACATTTTTTAATGAGCATTTTTTGTATCAATGGAACGTTTTGGTAAGGAACTTCAACTCCCAAATCACCACGGGCAACCATCAATGCATCACTTACTTTTATAATTTCATCAATATCGTCAATCGCTTCGGGTTTTTCAATTTTAGCCACAACTTTCGCTTTGGCATTTTGTTGAGAAATTAAGTGTTTAAGTTCAATTATATCTCTTGCTGAACGC
Source organism: Flavobacteriales bacterium (assembly GCA_038234235.1). GTDB lineage: Bacteria > Bacteroidota > Bacteroidia > Flavobacteriales_D > Crocinitomicaceae > JBBSUQ01. Next base: position 2,204 of record JBBSUQ010000010.1, on the reverse strand, counting down.
ACAAACGATAAACCTATCCAGTCAACATTGTGTGACAATGCAAAATCTAAATCTTCACGGTCTTTTTTTGTCAATGAAGGCATTGAAATTTTAGTGTTAGGAAAATTAACTCCTTTCTTGGAAGATAAAATTCCACCGTGAATCACTTTTACAATTATTTCATCTTTCCCATTGGTTGAAACTACTTCTAATTTTAACTTTCCATCGTCCAACAAGATAAATTCTCCTGCCTGCACATCTTTTGGCAATTTCTCATAATTGATGGAAAACTTTTCGGCCGTTCCAAGTACTTTTTCGGTAGAAATTTTGACTTCCGTTCCGTTTTTTAAGTCGACACCGTTATTTTCCATTTCATGAGTCCTGATTTTTGGACCCTGCAAATCAGCAAGAATGGCCACATTAAGACCCGTTTCTTCATTTAGTTCACGAATCAGTTTGATGGCTACTTCATGCGCTTCATTACCTCCGTGAGAAAAATTAAGTCGACAAACATTAACCCCTTCAAAAAACATTTCTCTTAAAATATCTTTGTGAGTGGACGCTGGTCCGAGAGTTGCTACTATTTTAGTTCTTTTATTATTGTTCATTTCTTTAATCAAATATTATCATTTCAGTTGACTTAATATCGCTCGGTTCAAATACGTAAACTCCTAATACGCTACTAAGAGATTTAAGTTTCTCTATAAGTTCATCTATTTCAAATTGATGGTTTTCACATATAAAAAGAAAATAATCTATAGTTGGCTTCTCAGGAATCAAAAAATGCGAATTTTGCTTGTTTTTTATGATGTAATAAGATTCAAATTCTTCTTGATTCTTATAACAATACATCCCAAATTTAGCGTAGACTTCTCCTTTTTTATACAATTCAAAATCTTCTTCACATTTAATGAAATCGAAATTAAATTTCTCATTTATAGACCAAACCAACCTGTAATCTCTATGATGTGAGCATATTCCCAACAATAAATAATCGGGTACTTCACTAAAAGCCAAGGTATGTTTTTTTTGTTTGATCATACTTTGGCGAATTTACTCAATTTTTTGGCTTTATTGTTTCACAGACGTATTACACATCAAGTTTAACGATAAAATAATATGTCTTAAAAAATTATTTATCTGGGTCGATTTAACAATCCGCTTAACAAAAAAATAACAATTTTAAAGAGGTTAAAAAATTCATTTAGTGTTACTTATGATTTTGGCACAAGTTTTGGCATTTCGCCGTCATAACAAATTAAATTTTTTATTATGATCGCAAAAAAAAGTAAGAGGTTTGACCTCGAAAGAAAAAGAGCATTCTTCTTCCAAGCAGGATTGCTAATCGTTGGATCTTTAGTGTTGGCCGCCTTCACTTATTCTGTTCCAAAAGAAAGCCCAAAAACTATCAAGTTCGCCGAGGCATTCAATATTGAATATGATATTCAAGACGCAGAAATCATCCCAGAACCAGAAATTGAAGTTGTGGAATTGCCTGTTATTGAAAATCAAATGTCTGATGCAACAATGACTGACGCAATTGATGCAGGATTGATAGATGAAAACAGCAGAACAATTGAAAACAATAAAACCAAGCCAGACAGCAAAATAAATACGGATTTACCATTCTTTGATCAAGGTATAATTAAAATTGAAGCAGATAACACAATTCATCCGTTTGTAAAAGTTGAAGCCGCTTATATTGGTGGTTACGCATTAATGATGCAGTTTATCCAAAGTAAGGTTGTTTACCCAGAAATAGCAAGAGAAATGGGAGTCCAAGGTAAGGTTCTTGTAAGTTTCGTTGTTGAAAAAAATGGAGACGTAAGCAATGTGGAAATAAAAAGAGGTGTTGACAAAGATCTTGATCGCGAAGCAATCAGGGTTGTTAAAAGCTTTCCGAAATGGAAGCCAGGAGAGCAAAATTATGGAGCTGTGCGCACACGCGTGGTTCTGCCAATTAATTTTGAACTTAAATAAACAATCCTTATTGCCATAGCAAAGAAGCCTGTTCGTTGATTGCGAGCAGGCTTTTTTAATGAATGTTGGTTTCGAGAGCCTCAATCAACATCGAGAACCTCAACCAGCATTATAAAAAAGCACTATTAACATATCTTGCAAAATAAAAAGCCCTGAAAATTGTTATGTTTTTCAGTAAAGCTTAAATTTGCTGTACATTAAATTTATGGAAACATACATTCCCGGACCAAAATTAGGTCAAATTG
>JBBSUQ010000009.1:0-32390 GCA_038234235.1 Flavobacteriales bacterium | reverse complement strand
TTTAAGGTACATAAATGTCCGAAAGTCCAAGTTACGCAATATCCATTTCCTTCATAGTAGCCGTCCTTACGCTGTTTTGCCCCAATCACTTCTGCGATGTCTTTGGCAACACTGGGTTTTTCGGCAATGCAAAGTTTCATGAATTATTTACGGGTATATTTTCTTATGATAAAAGGATATTTATTTTTGGCATCTGGTTCTTGTCGATCAATGATTTCATAGTTCCATTTACTGGTATCGAAATCAGGGAAGAATACATCAGCATTAAAAGAGTGTTCAATGTGCGTGATGTACATTTCGTCGATTTTATCTTTCAACACAACTTCTTTAAATAACTGTCCGCCTCCAATAACGAATATTTCTTTGTCTTTAGTTCCCGGAATTAATCCATTGTATAAAGCATGTAGCGCATCATCATAGGATTTAAATACAATACAACCTTCGGCAATATAATCTTCCTTTCGTGACAGCACAATATTTATTCTATTTGTAAGTGGTCGGTATTTTTCAGGAATTGATTCATAATTTTTTCTTCCAGTAATTACAACCGTATTTTGTGTTTTTTCTTTGAAGAAAGCCATGTCAGCAGGTAAATGCCAAGGCAAATCATTGTTCTTTCCAATTCCAAATTCAGCATCTACAGCTGCAATCAATTTTATTTTCATATATTATTCTACCAACTTATTTTCTGAACTAATAAACACAATCTTCATTTCCTTTTCTACTTTACAGTCTTTAAGAAATTCTAAGTGTTCTTCAGCCATTTCTTTACTGTCAAACATTCCAGAAGCATTGATGTAAGTTCCGTCGGAAATCATTCTTTTTAGAAAAAAAGCCTTGTAAACATTGTCCTCACTTTTTACTGCAGGATTACTCAGTTTATCTAATAAATAAATTGTATAATATCCATCAATATGCGACTTTATTATTTTACCGATTTTGCTATTTTCTTTAATAATTTCTTCAGAAGTTGCTAGATTGTGTTTGTCGTAAAGTTTGCGAGAATCTTCAAAAAATTGCTGCATGTTTGCCGAATCTAGACTGCTCATAAAACCTTTGTATGAACTATAATCGAAAACTGGCAATACATAATAGGGTTTCATTCCATTTATTTCTTTGGCGTGGACATACAAAAAATTGTATTTTACGTCAATATCTTTTACTTTTCCCTCTTTTAATGTCAAATCTGTATTCACGAAAATTCCTCCATTTTTATAGCGGTCTCGTTGGTTCGAAACAAAATTTCCCATAGACCAAGCAGTAACTCTGGTTTTGCCATCAACAACTTTTTTCTCAATTGGTTGCAATACATGCGGATGGCCTCCCATTACCATATCAACTCCAAGTTCATAGCAATATGCTTCGTAATTTTGTTGGTAGGTATTTGGTAAAGATTTGTATTCATTTCCCCAATGCATGGAACATATAATGTAATCTGCCTTTAAACTTTTAGCCTTTGCAACGTCTTTCGCAATAACTGCACTGTCTATATAATTAATTATAAGTGGCGCTGCAACAAAAAGCCCATTTGTACCATAAGTATAATTTAAAATAGCGATTCTTAATCCTTTTTTTTCGATAATTAAAGGATAATTGGCTTCTCGTTCTTTGGCATTTCTAAAAGTACCAGTATGCTTAATTCCTACTTTATCAAGAATATCGAGGGTGCGCGTTACTCCTTTTTCATGACCGTCGCAGGCGTGGTTGTTGGCAGTTACTAAAACATCAAAACCAATATTTTTTAGAGCTTGTGGCAATTCATCGGGAGCAGAGAACTGTGGATAACCTTTGTAGGGCTTTCCGGCATGTGTAACTTCAAGATTGGCCACGGCTAAATCCTTAGATTCAACAATTGGTTTTATAAACTTAAAGCTCTCTTCATATTCATAAACGTCGGCTTTTTTATTGTACGCACCAGTTATTTGTGGACCATGTTGCATAACATCTCCAGTAAAAAGAATACTTATTTTTTCTTCTTGAGAATTGGCATTAAAACAAAAAGCAATAAATAAACTAAACAGCCACAGCTGCCTTGATATGCGGGTGTGGGTCATAATTTCTAATTTCAAAATCTTCATATTTAAATCCAAAAATATCTTTTACGTCTGGATTAATTTTTAGTTCAGGCAAACTGCGCAAATCTCTAGTTAATTGTTCATTTGTTTGCTCAATATGGTTGCTGTATAAATGTGTATCACCAAATGAATGAATGAATTCTCCAACCTCTAAATCGCAAACTTGCGCTACCATGTGTGTTAGTAAAGCATAAGATGCAATATTAAAAGGCACACCCAAAAACACATCCGCACTTCTTTGGTACAATTGACAACTCAATTTGCCGTTTGCAACATAAAATTGAAACAAACAATGACAAGGAGGCAATGCCATAGAATCTACATCCGCTACGTTCCAAGCAGAAACGATTAATCTTCTTGAATTGGGATTGGTTTTTATTTGGTGAATTAAATTTTTTATTTGATCAATGGTTTCTCCATTTTTGCCTGGCCAAGATCTCCATTGATGACCATAAACAGGACCTAAATTTCCGTTTCCATCGGCCCATTCATCCCAAATCTTTACTTCGTTTTCTTTGAGATAAGCAATATTGGTATCGCCTTTTAAAAACCAAAGTAATTCGTGAATTATGGAGCGAATGTGTAATTTTTTGGTAGTAAGCATCGGGAAACCTTTACTTAAGTCAAAACGCATCTGGTAGCCAAAAACTGAACGTGTTCCTGTGCCCGTTCTGTCACCTTTATCTGTGCCGTTTTCGAGAATGTGCTTCAAAAGTTTATGATATTGTTCCATGCAGTTTTTATAAAAATTTCCGTTAGCGAAGTTACAAAATTTGGAAGTATTTTAAGGTTAAAGTTTTAAACAATATGTTTCATGGCTGTTCAAATAAATATTAAGTGTAATTTTGAGATATGAAAATGATTTTTCTATTCTTATTATTTATAGCTGGTTCCTTCACCTCCAACAAAGGAGATACAAATATTAAAAAGAAAGTTTTAGGAGCTTATTCGGGAACAATTCCGGGATATAAAATGGACAATGGCACCATGATATTGGAAGTTTTAGCCTGCAGTATTCAGATAGAATTGAGCAGAGAAAATGTTCAAATTGAAATTGGAAAAGACAAATTTATAAGTGTTTACAAAGTTATTTTTGAAGATGATGATACTTATGTTTTGGAAACCAAAGCCGATGGACAGAAAATTGCCGAACGACTGAAAGTTTACAAAAAAGAAAAAAAAATTATAAGGGAAGGAATTTATCCGCAGCCTGATGCGATTTTAGAGAAGAAGTAGAAATTTTAATAAAATATTACCTGAAGAATTTTAACCTTTCAACGGTAAAATAATAGTAAATGTCGAGCTTTTATTCATTATACTTTTAACATGAATACTGCCACCATGTTCTTCAATTACCAATCTAACATAGTATAATCCTAGGCCAAATCCTTTTACGTCGTGTAAGTTACCAGTAGGAACACGGTAAAATTTATCGAAAATCATTCTTTGAAATTCTCTCTTTATTCCAATTCCGTTATCCGTAATTTCAAACACAAAATTATCTTTCTCATTCCAAGTTTTGATGTTGATTTGAGGATTGGTAACCGTATATTTTACAGCATTATCTATAAGATTGTAAATAACATTTGAAACATGCAATAGATCAACGTTTGCTATGTGGTTTTGGGCATCAAGTTTCAAAGAAATATCACCTTCTTTTTCTAAATGTGTGAAGTCAAAATTCTGACCAGCTTCTTTTATTATTTGGTGTATATCTGTAGGTTCTTTTTTCAAAACAAGATGACCTTTATCCATTTTTGCAACATTCAAAACTCTTTCTACTTGTTCTTCTAAACGTTTATTTTCTTTGCTAATAATACCGGCGTATCTATGAATTTTTTCTAAATCGACGGTGGTATTTTTCATTAACATTTCACTGGAAAGTCCGATTGTAGCAATAGGAGTTTTAAGTTCGTGGGTCATGTTATTAATGAAATCGTTTTTTACTTCGCTCGCCCTTTTCTGCCTCATAATTATTGTGATTGTAAAGCCATAAAATGCCAGAATAATACTTATAACAATTGCAACATAAATCCAAGCAGAGATAGAATCTTCTTCTTTTTGCTGAATAAAATCTTCAAGATCTGGAAAAAATACAGTAAAATAATGACCGTCTTTTTTCCAACTTAATTGAGGTGAAGTAATGCCTACCATGGTATCAGACGCTGGTTCATAAAGGTCTTTTTCAGAGTATTTTATAATGTTACCAAAGACTATTGAATCTGTAAAACAATCGTAAATTCCATATTGAAAATCTTCACGAATGTTTTGACTGTAAAACTCTCTTTTTAATAAAGTTTCTAGAAAAAATGGATGTAAATCTTCATTTATATCAACTGAAAAATAATTTGAACTTATTTGTTTAACTGCGCCGTACATATCAGAACTGTCTGCTTTTGCAGATGAAATTTCTTCTAGAACGTTTCTTAAAGCAATGTGCGCATTTTCAGAAAAATGAGTACGTGTTAAGCTGTCTTCTCTTGCTTGAATTGACCTTGTAGTATTTTGCAATTGCATCGTTTTTCTGATATACAAAATTTGAATAAATATCACCGACAGCATCGATAAAATGCCCAAAGTTACAATCCAATTAATACTACGTCTGTTCATATTTTAATTTATAGGTTCGCCAAATTTATTTACCCAAGCTAAAATTCCACCTTCTAAATTATAAAGATTTTCAAAGCCATGTTCTTCTTCCAGCCAAGTTATGGCATTTGCACTTCGCACGCCTGATCTGCATTGAACTACAACTGGCATGTCTTTTCTGAATTCTTCAAATCTTGCTGGAACTTCTCCCAAAGGTATTAAATATCCATTTATGTTACCTTCGTCATATTCATGCGGTTCTCTAACATCAATAAGTTGAAAAACTTCCTCATTGGTCATCATTTCTTTTAATTCTTGTACAGTCTTTGTTTTCATTTTCGTATTGTTAGTGCCACAAAATTGATGATAATTTATTAATGTTTTTAAACTCGGATTTTTGCCCGATATTGGATTTTCGGGGTTCTTTGGGTAAGAAATTAACACACTTTTATAATTTAATGTATTTATTTTGAATAGTTTTTCTTTTAAAGGTTCTCCGAATCCACCTACAATTTTTAAAACTTCAAGTGCCTGCATAGACCCCAAAATACCAGGCAATGCACCAATAACTCCAGCTTCTTCACAAGATTTTACTTCTAAAGCATTTGGTGGTGAAGGATATAAATCTCGGTAATTTGCTGAATTTCCGTTATCCGTTTTTAAATTAAAAACGCTCAATTGTCCTTCAAAACCCAAAATGGACGCATGAACATTCGCTTTGTTTTCAAAATAGCATGCATCATTTATAAGATAACGGGTCGGGAAATTGTCCGTGCAATCTACAACGATATCGTATTTTGAAATTATTTTTCGAGCATTTTTATTTTCTAATAACTCATTGTATATTTTGAAATGAATATTAGAATTTCTTTTACTTAAAACCTTTTTTGCACATTTACTTTTGCTCTTTCCGCAATCGCTTTCTTTGTACAATATTTGCCTGTGGAGATTGCTTATTTCAACTTTATCGCCATCAACTATACCAATTTTTCCAATTCCGGCCGCCGTGAGATACAATAGACATGATGAACCAAGTGCACCTGCTCCAACAACTAAAACTTTAGCTTTTGATATTTTTTCTTGCGTATTTTTATCAAACTCAGGGAGAACGATTTGTCGCTGATATCTTTCTTTCACTAGTAAACTTTTTCGCCTCGGTTTATCCACTTAGACCATTTCTCGTTGTAAGTATGAATTTTATTGGTGTTTTTCCCATTGTTATCAACCAATTCATTTCCTTCATTGAACCAAGAAAATACGCCTCCATACAAGTTTTTAATATTTGTATAACCCATTTTTGATAGGTCTTTGGCAACTTTACCACTTCTATACCCTACTGAACAATAAACGATTATTTCTGCATCTTTTGGTATGTCTTTAAGTATTGCTTCTTTAGGATCTTTAAATCCATAAAAAAGCGCATTTTTTATATGGCTGACATTGTATTCTTCGATTTGTCGGGTATCTAGAATATATATTTTTTTACCGCTTTTAATTTTATTTTGTAATTCAACCTGGGTAATTGTTGGAAATTCATCGGCATAAGAATCAGCCATTTTTTTAAAATCTTCTTTGTTCTTTTCCTGTGCGATTAAATTACCACTCATTGTTATTGAAATTAAAATAAAGATTATTGTTTTCATTTTTAAAGTGTTTTTACTTGTTCTATATCAAAAACCATACATCTTTCAGGGTTGACAAACTATTGTGTCATAACTAGGGCTAAAACCTGCCCAAACTCCAAGTGCACCGCCTTTAATGTTTGATTTGACATTTGTAGGAGTAGAGAACGGACTTCCGCCTGATTGCAATTGAATGTACTTGCTATCCATGTATTCATAAACATCTTTGTCTAATTTAGAAAATTTGATAACCACCGTATCACCAACTTTAAAATATCCTCGATATTCAGAAGGCAAATCAGGATCTCTCACTGGATTTTCAAAATAAAATTCAAACGTGATATCATTGATAAATTGATCGTCAAAAACAGGTGCATAGGTCGGAGTAAAATAACTGTCTTTCTCTTGACCATCACTGTTTTTATTAATCCGTTTTGCTTCCCAAAAATAAGAATCTCCAAATCCTGGAGGATCTGTAAGTTGGGCGTAACTAAATCCTTTGTCAGTTGCATTGTTGGCCAATTTGAAATAAGTTGAATCTAATGGGGTAGGGTTAACAATTTTGGTTTCTGCAGTATAAGTTTTCCCTTCGAAATTTACGGTTAATGTATAAGTTTTACCAACCTCCCCGACAATTGATCCATCTAGCTTTGTATAAGCACAAAGATGATAATTGCTAACTTCTGATTCTGGAACGCCAAATATCTCGGCTGCAAATGATTCAAATCCTGGAGGCAATTCATCTGAACAAACTTCATCTAATTGATAAGTCGTTGTGCCATCATTAACATAGACTTCGGCTCCAGAAATAAATCCGTTTAAAAATGAATTTAAATCAGTAGGTGCATAAATATCTTTACTTCGCGAAAGTATAACAAAAGGCGGTTGACCAGTTTCAATGTTTCCATCCACCACAATTTGTTCTTCATAGTCGGGAATGTCAATTTTTACCTCTTTGGTACATGAAAACACCACGGGTAAAATAAAGACTAAATAGAATATTTTTTTCATCTATTAAAATATTAAAATTCAAAATTCCAGGTCACACTTGGAATAATTGGAAATAAGGTAACTTGTTTTACGGTAATCTTAAAATCTCCTTTAAGTAAATCACCATCGTTGTCTACATATAAAAAATAAGGATTGGCACGATTGTAAATATTGTAAATTCCGAAAGACCAATTGCTTTTAAACTTCTTTTTAACCGTAATATTTTCTCCTGTTTCTGGATTAATAATCGTTTTTTCTGTTTTGCAATACCAAGTAGCAGATACATCCAATCGATGATAATCTGCCATTCTGGTACTATTTCTAGATCCGAATTTAAAAACAACTTCGCCATCTTGTGTGTAGTAGGAGCTAGGCAGGGTTAAAGTATTTCCTGTTGCGAAAATGAATGCGGCTCCAAAAGTCCACCGTTCATTTAATTTATAACTACCTACAATAGATAAATCGTGTCTTCTATCGTATTTTGCAGGAAAAGGATTGCCATCATTTATCTCAGCAAATATCCTTTCTGTTTTTGCCCACGTGTAACCAACCCAACCGGTTAAATTTCCGCTTATTTTCTTTAGAAAGAATTCAGCTCCATAACTTCTACCTTTCCCATAAGTTAAAAGATTATCAGTATTATCACTTACATTATCTGCCGGCTGCGCACCATCTTTAAATTCAACAAGATTATTTAGTCCTTTATAATAAACTTCAATCGATCCTTCAAATTTATTTTTAAAAAGTTCTTTGAAATAACCTGCTGAGATTTGAAAACCTTGCTCGGGCTTGGCAATATCGGTTGTAGGATACCAAATATCTGTTGGCAATGAAACTGCACTTATTGATGCAAGGTGCACGTATTGATAATTAAATGAATAGCCCGCTTTAAATGAACTGTAGTTTTTAAATAAATAACGCATACTCAAGCGAGGTTCAAATCCGCCGTAAGATTTTATTAAATCTCCTTTGTTGTATTGAATTACTGAATCTGGATTTGAAATATCGTCTTTTACAAATCGTTTAAACGGACCGGTGTGCTGATACATACTGTAACGAAGACCTGCGTTGATTAATAATTTTTCGTTCACAGCAAATTCATCCATTATGTATATTCCCGATTCATGTCCGAGAATTCTTTGTATTTCACCCGTATCGAAAACGATTGTATCTTGCTTGGCGGAGACATTAGTTGGCGTATAAATATGAAAGGTGTAGTTGGCACCATATTTTATTTTGTGTCGGTTATTTGGAAAATATGAAAAATCCATTTTTGCGCCATAATCTCTGATTCCAGACTGCAACTTAAATTGAAATTCATCTTGATTAGAACCAAAACTAAATTGATAATCAGTGAAAGTAAGAGAGGTATTAAGAAACAATTTAGGATTAAAAACGTGATTCCACCTAGCGGAAGCTATTCCATTTCCCCATGGCATTTTTACAGAAAAATCATCTTTTTTATTGGCATAAATAAATTGATCTCTGCCATAATAACCGCTTAAAAATATTTTATCTTTTGGTCCCAATTTATAATTGAATTTGGCATTCATGTCATAGAAATAATAAGATGTACCAAAAAATGGAGAAGTATCACTTATGGCAACTTTCATTATTGCATCGATATATGTTCTTCTTGCCGAAACTATAAAAGAACCTTTGTCTTTTTTTAAGGGACCTTCAAATGTTAGTCTACTGGCAATGGCGCCAATACCACCTTTTATATGAAAAGATTTATTGTTTCCTTCATTCATATTTACTTCTAAAACAGAAGAAAGTCGACCTCCGAAATTTGCTGGCATTCCACCTTTTATCAGGTTTACACTTTTTATTGCATCAACATTAAACACTGAGAAAAATCCGAAAAGATGTGAGGCATTGTAAACTGTTGCTTCGTCCAATAAAACCAAATTTTGATCTGGCCCACCACCTCTCACATAAAATCCTTGTCCACCTTCACTTGCAGATGACACACCTGGCAAAAGTTGAATTGTTTTTATAATATCAACTTCTCCCATAAAAGCTGGAAGTGTTTTTATTTTTTCGACTTCAAGTTCTATTTGTCCGAGTTGTGAACTTTTTATAAATTCGCCTTTGTTAGCATTCACTTGAACTTCATCAAGCTGCAAATCAGTTGAGCTTAAGTTTATATTAATGGTAGTATCTTTGGTGAGGTTAATTTCAATATTTTGTGGATCGAGCCCGAAAGCATTGAATATAATATTATGTAATCCTGGTGGGAGGGTGAAAGAATAGAAACCATAAGTATTTGTTACGGCACCAACCTTAAGAGAATCGTCAAATACTTTAGCTCCAATAATACTTTCACCTGATTTAGCATCGTAAATATATCCACTTATGGACAAATCCTTTTGTGTAAATGCCACATTGAGAAAAAAACAAAAAACTAAAGAAACAATAACCGATTTCATGCAATAGTTAAAATTTTACGCTTTGCAAAGATACGGTCTTTTAGGCTAATACAATGTTGAAAAAGTATGTTAGTGTTAAATTTAAACTAAGAAACAAAAAAAGGAGATTTCGAAAAATCTCCTTTTTTTGAAATTCTGAAAACGAAATTAATTTTTGCTCAAATATTCAGCTACACCTTCAAAAGATGCTTTCATTCCTTCGTCTCCTTTTGTCCAGTTAGCAGGACAAACTTCTCCATTTTGTTCAAAGAATTGAAGAGCGTCTACCATTCTTAATGCTTCATCAACATTTCTTCCTAAAGGAAAATTATTAACTAACTGGTGCATTACCACACCTTCTTTATCAATTAAAAACAAACCTCTGTATGCAATCATTGGTCCAGTGCTTCTCATGTGGTCTTCGTTTGTATGTTCGTCTGTTTGCCATTCATAATCTCCTGCTAAGACACCAAATGCTTTTGAAATACATTTTGTAGTATCAGCAATAATTGGATAAGTAACTCCTTGAATTCCGCCTTGATTTTTAGGTACTTGTAACCATCCCCAATGAGACTCTTCAGTATCCGTACTGCAAGCTACAACTTTTACACCTCTTGATTCAAACTCTGATAACTGAGCCTGAAATGCATGTAACTCTGACGGACATACAAAAGTGAAATCTTTTGGATAAAAGAAAAATATCACATGATTTTTTCCAATGAACTGCTCTAAAGAAAAATTAGATACAATTTCATTTCCTTTAACTACTGCCGATGCACTAAATTTTGGTGCTTTTTTACCAACTAATACTCCCATTTTTTATTTTTTTAATTATAATTTACTTTTCTAAATATATTTATGTGCGAAGTTAACTGTAGTTCTTTATTAAATAAAATTGATTAAATTTATATTCCTATAGATTATATTTATGATTAGTTTACAGCAAATGAAATACATAATTGCGCTTGATGATTTAAAACAATTTCAAGCAGCGGCAGATTTTTGTAATGTTACGCAACCGACGCTCTCAATGCAACTTAAAAAGGCAGAAATTCAACTTAACAATGTAATTTTTGATAGGGATGATGCAAAGTTAAGTCTCACTAAATTTGGAAAATCTTTGTTACCAATTATAAGAAATACAATTGATGAGTCTGAAAAAATAAATATTTTAATTGAAAAGAGCGAAGGAAAATACCAGGAAATTCTTCGAATTGGCATTATTCCCACAATTTCTGCTTACATGGTTACAGATATGTTTGAAGAATGGAAGAAAATTTTACCCAATGTTCAATTAAAAATAATTGAGCTCCGTACTGAACAATTACTAGAATCAATTAAAAGTAAAGAAATTGACTGCGGAATTCTTGCTGGTGATTTTGAGAGAGAACAATTTAGAGTGGTTCCAGTTTTTTTAGAAGAAATTATGGTTTATACGTCTTTAAATAAAAAAACCATTTCAACCGACGATCTAATAGGGAAAAAACCTTGGTTGTTAAATGAAGGAAATTGTTTGCGAAACCAAATGATTAATTTTTGTAATTTAAAGGAAAGTGCAAATGATTCTCAAACTTGGGATTTTACCGGTGGGAATATGGAAATATTAAATACTATGGTTGATAATAATGGTGGTTATACCTTGATTCCTAAGAACTATGCAAATAATAAAACAAACAAAAATTCTTATAAAACAATAAAAAGTGAAGATGGAAAGATACCTGCTCGACAAAATGTTTGTATTTTTCCGCATAAAACACATAAATTTTTAAGTATTGAAAAAATAATTAGGAGTTTACAATTGAAGTACAACGAACATAAAAAATTAGAATCATACAGTATTTTGCCTTGGAAATGATGGAAGAAAAAAAAGAACAAGAAAGAGAAGAAGAAAGATTGGATAAAATTTTAGTTGCTAGAGGCTTGGTTAGCAATAGAACCAGAGCAGAAGCCATGATAAGAAATGTGGGTGTTCAAGTTAACGGAAAATTGATAAATAAAACCGGTAAAAAATTTCCAATTAATTCTACCATAAATTTACTGCAACAAGAATTGAAATATGTAAGTAGAGATGCTCTTAAATTAGAGAAAGCTGTAGAAGTTTGGAAATTGAATATTAAAGATAAAATTGCAATGGATGTTGGAGCATCAACAGGCGGTTTTACAGAAATCTTAATAAAGAATGGTGCGCAGAAAGTTTTTGCAGTTGATGTTGGACAAAACCAATTACACAAATCTTTAATTGAAAATGCAAATGTTGTCAATTTGGAAAAAACGCATGTAAGAGAATTGACAAAGAAAAAAATAACGGAAGAAATTGATATTTGCGTTATTGACGTTTCATTTATATCACTAACTAAAATATTTCCTTTCATACATCAATTTTTAAAGGACAACGCAGAAGTTGTAGCATTGATAAAACCACAATTTGAAGTAGGTAAAGAAAACGTGGGTAAGGGCGGAATTGTGAAAAATAAAGCTCTGTATTTAAAGACAATAGAAGATGTAAAAGAAAGTGCAAGAGTTAATTTTTTACAGTTTAATGCTTACATTGATTCCCCGATTTTGGCAGGTGATGGCAATAAAGAATTTATAGGTTTATGGACCAAATTGCCCATAACTTAAAATTAATATCCATCAAGACCTGCGGAAGTCCTGTATTTTTTGTTAATTTGTATTGAAGAGATTTTTATGAAGATACACGCAATAAATACAGGGAATTTTAAATTGGATGGCGGAGCAATGTTTGGTGTTGTGCCAAAATCTATTTGGGAAAGAACCAACCCAGCAGATGAAAAAAATATGTGCAACTGGTCCATGCGTTCTTTAATCATTGAAGATGGTAAAAACTTAACTTTAATTGATACCGGCATTGGAACAAAACAAAGCGAAAAGTTTTTTTCTTATTATTAATTAAACGGATCTGATTCGCTAGAGAAATCTTTGGACAAATTAGGTTATCAAAAAGATGATTTTACGGATGTATTTCTCACGCATTTGCATTTTGATCATTGTGGTGGTGCAATTGAAACTTCAGATAAAGAAATACTTAAGCCCGCTTTTAAAAATGCGAAATTTTGGAGTACTCAAAATCATTGGGAATGGGCCACAAACCCGAACGATAGAGAGAAGGCTTCTTTTTTAAAAGAAAATATATTGCCAATTCAAGAAAGTGGTCAACTCAATTTTGTTGACAGAAATGATACAGATATGGCGAAAACAACTTTGGGATTTGACGTGCTTTTTGTTGACGGACACACAGAAAGTATGATGATTCCGCACATTCAGTACAAAGGAAAAACCATAGTTTTTATGGCAGATTTGCTTCCGAGTGTTGGCCACATTCCTTTACCTTATGTGATGGGATATGATACGCGTCCATTAATTACCATGAGCGAAAAGGAAAAATTCTTAAAAAAAGCAGCCGATAATGAATATGTTTTAATTTTTGAGCACGATTCAGTAAACGAATGCTGTACACTTATGAATACCGATAGAGGCGTAAGATTAAAAGAAACTTTCAAATTTTCTGAATTATTCGGATAGAAATTACTAATTTTTCAAAAACACAAAATCAGATTGCAATGGACAAGTACTTACTAGAGATTTTAAAGCAAACAAATACCATTATTATTCCGGGATTAGGAGCCTTAACCATCACCAATGAAGATACTGGTGAAATTATGTTTATGCCCTATTTAAAGCATGAAGATGGAAATTTGGCCGAATATATAGCAAAGAATGAAGGCTGGGAAGAAAATGATGCGAAAAATTTAATAGCCAAGTATGTAAGAGATATCAAGGCAAAACTTGAAAAAGGTGAAGAATATTCAATGTATCAGTTCGGTACCTTTGTTATGCAGAATGGCGATATAGAATTTGTGAATTGGAACAATGAGACTTCTAAAATTCATGAAATAATGGAATCTTCAGAAGTGGAAGTTAATGAAACTGAAGTAATAGATTCAAGAAATCAGCCAAATGCAGGTGATACTTTAGAAGTTCAAGAGAAACAACAAGAAATGCTTGACAAGGTGGAAGCAGTTGAAAATTCCGTGCAGGATGATATTGAATCTGATAATTCTCAAAAAGAGGAACAAGCCAATCTCACTGATCCTTCTATAGGGATTGATTCAAGAAATTTACCCAACAACGGCGATTCTGAAGAAGTTCAAAATCAAGCCCAAGAAATGCTTGATAAGGTTGAAGAAATTGAAGTAGATCAGCAAATTGAAAATCAATCAGAAGCTTCACCTTCAACAAACGATAAAACCGAAGAATCAACAGAAGAAATCAATATAGTTCCTCTAATTCCAGTTTTTGAAGCAATTGAAGAAGAAAACGATCTTGACAACGATTCTGTTTCGAACACGGAAGAGGAAATAATTAGTAAAGATTCTGAAGAGATTACCATAGCACCCGTTGAAAATCAACATGCAAGAACACCAGATGAAGAAGAAACTGTTCTTATTTTGAATAGCGAGGTTCCTGACAATGATGTAGCTGTAGAAGAAAAAGTTTATTATCAAGAAGTGATTATAGTAGAAAAGAAAAGAAGAGGAGCTGGTTTTTGGCTATTGTTGGTTTTGCTTTTCTTGCTGATTGGCGGTGGCACTTATGTTGCACTCAATTATGACCAAGTAAAATCTTATTTTATTGCAAAAAATGACACTTCGACCGTGAAAGATGACCAATCATCGGAAGAAGATTTACAAAATAACGAAACTATAATTGATCCTAATGCTGACACGACAGTTGATACTACATCAATGGTTGAAAACATGGAAGAAACAAATAATGATGTTGCTGAAATGCCAATAGTTGAAGAATCAGTGAAAACAACCAATATCAAACCCAATATTGAAAGTGTTAATAAACCAGATGCTGGAACACCTTATCATGTTATTGGTGGAGCATTTATGGTTAAATCCAACGCTGATAATTATGCTCAAAAATTGGCAAATGATGGCAATCCTTCAGTTATTGTTGGTAGGTTTGATTCTCTTTACTTAGTGAGTATTAAATCATTTCCGACATCTGATGCAGCCAAATCTAATTTGGGAGATCTACAGTCGGTTTCTACCAACGCTTGGGTTTTTAAATGGCCTTGATAAGTTATTTTAGAAACCAAATTTAAATTATTTGTTTACAATAAAAATATTCTTCTATTTAGTTGAATTAAAAAGCTCATCGACTTTCTTTTCTCGAAACGCGAATATTTCTTCTATCTTTTTCTTTATGAATGATTTCATAAGCTTTCCCAAAGAACCATATGGTATTTCGTATGATAAAACGTCACTCATTTGCACGCCTCCGTTCACTTCTTTAAAATGATGTTCATGGTGCCAAATTTTATAAGGACCTTTCCGTTGTTCATCAATAAAATATTCTTTTTCTTTTATTTTCGTAATTTCAGTGACCCAATTCAAAGGAATTCCTAACAAAGGTTTTACAGTATAAGAAATCATTATTCCTTCATACATTTTATCGGCCACTTCATTTTTAATTTTAAAACCAAGAGTATCCGGTGTGATTAGAGCCAAATTTTTCGGATTAGAAAAAAATTCCCAAGCCGTGGTCAAGTCGGTTTTTATAAATTGTTCGGTCTTTAATTGATACATAAATAAATAGAATAAAAAAAAGCGAATCTAATAATTCAGATTCGCTTCAAAATTATAAAATATTTGACTTTTATTTAATTACTACTTGTAAAGTTTGTGAAAATCCGTTGGTACGAATATTCACAAAATACATTCCTTTTGAAAGTTCACTAACAGGCATCAAAATTACATTGTTACCAACTTGTCCGTTTACTGAAGCACTTTTCACAGCTTTTCCTGTTACATCATAAACTTCCATTGTTACTGCTTGGTTTTGAGCTAAGCTAAATTCAACATTTAACTCTTCATCTGCCGGATTTGGAAATACATTCAATCCATTTATCAAGTTAGTATTTTCAGAAATTGATGCCGTACCATTCACAATCGGATCTGATGGTGGACCTTCATAAATATTAATATCATCTATAAACACATTGTTTCCTCCACTTCCTTCAAAAACAAATTTGTATCTGAAATTTGAAATCCAATATTGCGAAGTTACATTGGTCATGTGAATTGTAACCCAATCTGCCTGGGATGTAGGAGACCAGTCACCTGATGCGGTTATTGAGCCTAAAGTATTTCCAGAAAGTGTTTTTCTTTGATCCCAATCATCACCACAAGAGTTAGTTAAGAAAACAATTAATTTTTCACTGTTCGTTGAAACTTTTTTACGGTAAGCATATCTAAAACTTAGTGTTACTGCTTGTGCAGAGGTAACACCTGAAAGATCCACTGGTGAAGATAACAGTTCATCATAGCTACTTCCAGTCTGTGAAGAATTTTTCAATTTCACGGATTTACTGCCATAAAAACCTGCTGTACTAGTAATTTCAAAAGCTTCATTGGTGGGTGTGTTTTTTATAAACCAAACACCAGATGCAGCCAATGTACTATAATTCTCAAAACTTTCATAGAAAGGAAGAGAAGACGATGCAGGCAACACAGTTATGTAAGATGTTTTGGTTTCAGTTAAATTTGTTGTTCCATCACTTGCAGTTAGTACTACTGAATAAATACCAGGTGTATTGTAAGTAACAGTAGGGTTTTGAACTGTTGAGCTAGCAGGGTTCCCCCCAGTAAATGTCCATGTCCAAGATGTTGCACCATTATATGATTCATCACTAAACGTAACTGAATCTCCAGGACAAATCAATGTTTTTGGCGCTGAGAATTCTGTTTTACATAAAGTTAAAATGCCATTAGCACCCGTAGCATCCTTATTGGTTGTTGTCCAAAGATTATTTCTACCTGCAGTTGAAGATGTAAGAGCATTCCTCATTCTAGTACGTTGTCCAGCGGTAAACATTTTAGAACAGTAAGAATAATCCATGTAGTTTTCTACATTAGCCAAAGGTCCACAAGAAGCTTCATTTAAGGCACAAGCAGTAACTCCGATAGTATTTGGGGTATCAGTAACTTGATCATCATCATTACAACTCGAAGCGTTTCCGGGATTGTTATTTGGACCCCAAGTGTGAGATAAGTTTAACCAATGTCCAACCTCGTGTGTTAAAGTTCTACTTGTATATACAGAAGATGTTCCATTTGAACCTGTATAATTATGTAAAACAAATATTCCATTAAAATACATGCTTGAACCACCAGATGGATTAAAAGTATACCCTGCAGCACCGCCAATTTCTCCACAAACATAAACGTTCATATATTTACTAGGCGCCCATTGCCCGTTGAATACATCATTTCCATTTATAATTGCACTAACTTGGGCAGAACCACTGCTTCCATCATTAGTTAAAGCACTCACAGTTCTTGTTATACCATTAAAACAAGCACCATTAGGAGCCTTAGTTGCTAAAACAAATTCTATTTCAACATCCACTGGCAATCCTTGAAATTCTGCTTTTACGTTGTTAGCATCTGCGTTTTGTAAACGAAAATCTCTATTTAAAATAGCAAGTGCATCAAATATTTGGTTGTCGCTAATGTTTTCAGATCCATAATTGTGAAGAATATGAAAAACAACAGGTACTTTATATAATGTTCCTTTTTCTGTGTCATTAGAACCTTTTTTCTCACTCATTTCAGCTATAAATGCTTCTCGTTGAGCTTTGTATTCTGGATCTTTCATTGCTTCATCCATTTTTTTATGACTGCTACAATATTCAACAGTTTCACCGTCTCTCATATTGGTAGGGTCAAGGTCTCTCGTGCTCTGAGCGTAAGTATAACTTGCTGCAAAAGTTCCTATGCATAAAAGCAATGTGTGAAATTTTTTCATAGTATTTATTTAGTTTGATAATTTATAACGCACTAAAATAACAAATAGATAGTAAACAACAATCATATTTTCGATAAACGGTAAGATTTGTATGTCGAAGGATTGTAAAGCTAAATTAGTTCTTTGGAAGTCAGTAATACCGGATAATCGTTATTTAGGACATTTAAAATATTGTTGGCTACGGTTAAAGGTGAAAGTAATTCATCATTTTCTTTAAGATTCTTGAAGTGTTGAACGGAAGAAAATTGTTGCTCATTTCGACGACGGATTTCAGTTTGCATGTTTGTATCGACAACTCCAGGAGAATATGCAATTACTTTTACCCCACTTTTTCTTTCATTTTCTTCTTCTTGTAAACATAAACTAAACATATCAACTGCTGCTTTTGATGCGCAATATGTGCTCCAACCACTTATAGGTCTTTTACCAGCTCCCGAGCTAATATTAATTATTTTAATTTTTTTACCTTTAAATTGTTGAATGAGTTTTCTGCACAAAACCATAAGCGAAATAGTATTTACCATCAAAACATTCAACTCAGTTTCTTTTTCTAAATTGGCTATTTTATCAATTTCGCCAATAATACCTGCATTGTTAATGAGATATATTTCATCGGTATCAATTTTGGGAAATTTGAAATCTTTCACTTGTTGTTCAGATGAGAGATCTAAATGTAGTTTAAATTCAGTTTCAATATCATCAGTAAATTTTCGTCCAATACCAAAAACAAAGAATCCCTCTTTTTTCAATAGATTGTAAGTCGCCAACCCAATTCCGGATGAAACTCCTGTGATGAAAACAGTTTTATTTTTATTCACTGATGTTTAAGATTCATTAATATCCATAAATCTTTGAAGATTTTTTGCCGTTCCGAAAATAACTAATGTGTCTTTTTCTGTAATTACATTTTCATCTTTTGGCACTCCAATAACGTGTTTTTCTATAATTTCAACCCCATCTTTGGTTTTAGGATATTCTCTTTTGATGGTTACCAAAGTTAATTCGTATCTACTGGTGAATTCTATGTTTCCTATTTCTCTGCCAATAACACCTTTGGGCGCAATTATTTCAGCAATTTCATAATCATCTGGCAATTGCAAAAAAGACAAGATGGATGGGTTAATCAATTTTTCGCGAATAACATACGCAACCTCATCTTCTGGGGTTAATATTTCTTTAATCCCTATTTTTTGAAGTATTAATTTTTGGTGCGGTCCACTTGCTCTTGTAATTATTCTTCGAACTCCCATGTCTAATAAATGAACAGAGGTAAGAATTGTTGCTTCGAAATTTTCGCCAATTGCAACAACTACAGCGTCCATATCTTCAATTTTCTGACCTCGCAAAGCACGCACATCTGTCGCGTCTAATGTTACTGCAAATGCAACTTCATCTTTAATATCGGCTATTTTTTCTTCGTTGTCGTCAAAGGCAAATACTTGAGATCCTTTTTCGGCCAAACTTCGGGCTATCGTAGAGCCATATCGCCCGACACCAATTACTGCAAATTTACTGTAGTTCATTTTTTATTATTATTAAGATAATGCTTGTTTTAAATCTTCAATTAGGTCTTCTACATCTTCAACACCAACGCTAAGCCTAATAAGTGAATCCACTACGCCTGATTTTTCTCTAATTTCTTTTGGAATTGAAGCGTGAGTCATTGTTGCAGGATGCCCGACTAGAGATTCAACTCCACCTAAAGATTCTGCCAAAGCAAATAATTTAAATTTTTCAACCACTCTTAATGCATCTTCGAGTTTGTTTCCTTTTAAATTAAATGAAACCATACCACCAAATCCGCGCATTTGTTCTTTTGCAACTGAATGATTCGGATGATCTTCAAAACCTGGCCAATATACTTTGTCAACTGCTGATTGAGTTTTTAAAAATTTTGCAACTATCTCGCCGTTTTCACAATGTCTTTGTATTCTTAAATGCAATGTTTTAATTCCGCGTAAAACCAAAAAAGAATCCATTGGAGCGGTAACTGCACCACTGGAATTTTGAATTCTATACATTTCTTTAGCAATTTCATCATTTGAAGTTACCAATGCTCCCATAACTACATCAGAGTGTCCGCCCAAGTATTTTGTAACAGAGTGCATTACTATATCTGCTCCTAAATCTAACGGGTTTTGCAAATAAGGAGTTGCAAATGTGTTATCAACGGCTAACATAACGTTTGCTTTTTTTGCAATTGCCGACATTTTTTTAATGTCAATGATGTTCAACATTGGATTGGTAGGAGTTTCAACCCAAATAAGTTTTGTTTTATCGTTTATAAATTTTTCAACTTCAGAAGTATCGCTCATAGATACAAAGTGAAATTTGATTCCGTATTTTTCGAAAATTGTTGTGAACAAACGAAAAGTTCCTCCATATAAATCATTGGTTGAGATAACTTCATCTCCCGGATTTAGCATTTTAATGATACAATCTATGGATGCCAAACCTGATCCAAAACAAGCACCATATTTGCCATTTTCTAAGGCGGCAATATTTTTTTCTAAAGCATGTCGCGTTGGATTTTGCGTTCGAGAATATTCATAACCTTTATGGTTGCCTACACCTTGCTGCACATAAGTTGAAGTTTGGTATATAGGAGTCATGATAGCTCCTGTACTTTCGTCTGGGTGCACTCCAGCATGTATTGCTTTGGTTCCGAATTTCATCTCTAAATTATTTGACACACAAAAGTAAGTATTCTTAAAGATTAGTCTTGAATCTTGATGATAATAAATGACATTCCTGACTTATAAACCAAGTTGTTTTCTTAAATCACTGTCTAAGTTTGAATGATGTTCCCAATATTTAGATCTTATTTGCTTATTCAAAACAGCTTTAGTAACCAAATAGGTTCCTGCATTATTAAAGCTATCATCGTAGCGTTCTTCGAAGGATTGAATTACATAAGGAAATGCAGTATCGAATTTAATTTTCATGGATCTTTTAAGTTGAGGATAATTTAAGGTGATTGTACTCATTTTACCTTCCGTGCTTCTTAATATTTCTACATCATAAGCTTTACATTCTACATGTTTCAATCTAAGAAAAAATAAGGAAGGAACCATTTTTCTTTTTCCTGTAGTAATGTCTTCAGGGTTTATTCTAATTTGCGAAAAAATATCATCTTCACAAGGTGCAGAGGTGAGTTCAAAATTTTGTTCTCCTTCACTTTCAAAATAGGAGTGAAGCAGTACATTGAGTTTGTTTTTACGGGTAAGTTGCATAAATGTATGTCCGCACCATTCTTGTGAACTGCTGCTTATTTTTAATGAATTATCCACGCCATTTAAAGGATAAAAACTACTTGTCATCATGCTGTATGGATAAACACCTGTTACAAAATTTTTGGTGTAATTGAGTTTTAACACTTCTACATCATTGCTTTTTTTGCTGTCGGGTTTCACAAATTTTTCGGGATCAAAGGGTTCAGTCACAAATATAAAAACCGCAGTTCCTTGTCGTTCTTCACCATATCTTGCTTGGGTTAAATTGTAAGATGTAATTTCAGCACCGCCACCAGCATACCAATAATCTTTAAATTCTTGGTTAGGAAGAAAGACATTTACTCTGTCTGAATTTTTGTTGAATTCACTAGAGCCGCTGCAAGAAACAAATGCGATTAGTATAAAAAGAGAGAAATAATAATTCATATAATTTGTTTTTATGGGTTTAAAATACTTTTGACTTCGAAGAATTTAACTTCATTTTGAGCTTTATATTTTATTTGAAAATCGTGATAATATTTCTGACGTTGGTAAATACAAAAAGTGATAAAAAGCGAAATAATAAATAAACAAATTGTGCCTGTTGCCAGTCTTTTTTTAATTTCTCCTACTTTAGAAAAGATATATAAAACAGTAAGAACAACAGAAAGCAATACAGTAAATATTAATGCTAAATGCCACCCTGTTCTGCTTCCTATACAGATAAACTTAGTAAAAACTCCATAATCTTTAATCTGTTTGGGATTGGTAATTTTACTTGTTGCTAATTCTGCGTTTTCCCGTGCTATATATTTGTTGGGATTTAAAGCATAAGCTTTCTCAAAGAAATAGGTTGCAGCTTTGTAATTTTCCAGCTTATAAAAGCAGAGTGCCATATTGTAATTGGCTGCAACATCTGTAGGATTGTTTTTGGCGCTTATTTCAAAAAAATTAAGTGCAGATGAATATTTTTTGGCTTTAAATTCTAGAACTCCATTTTCAAAATTTGTTGGATGGTCAACTCCGTAAACACAACTGCTAATCAAAAAAGCCATGATAAATAGAATAGACTTCATGATTTCAGTTTTTGAATTAAATTTTTAACTAAATCGTAATCTTGCATAAAATTTTGCGATAAATTACCAAAGCTATACTTCATTTCTTCGCAGCGCATATATATCATTTCGTAATTTTTCGCGTCTTCAGGCTTGGTTCGGCTCGATTCCAAAGCAGAAAAAATATCGCTTTTTGTTGGATGTACAGACTCGATATTTAATTTTTGTCTGGCATTTTGTTTCAAAGCTTTTTGCAAATATCCATAAGCATCTTTGGTGTTACCAGCGAGGTGTAACTCAAGTGCTTTTTCCAAATTTTCTTTTAATTCTGTTTTGCTTATTTCAACGATTTTAGTTTGAGGTTTTCTGGATTTAATTCCTTTAAAAAAATTGCTAAAAATTATAATTAGAATAGTGGAAATAGATATTCCAATGAAAATTTTAATCCATAAAGGAAAACCATTTGAAATATTTATAATTTGTTCTTTACTAATAATTCCATGGAGTGTTTTTCCATCAATAATTTTGGCATCAACAACTACCGATGAAGAATCTAGAACTGCCGTATATTTGGGATCATTTTCTATTTCTAAAATAATTTCCTGACTTTTAATACTTATATATTTTTCAGTTACTAAATCAAAATAAGAAATAGTGATAGGATTAATTTTAAATTTTCCATCTTTTTGAGCTTGTATATTATAAATAAAAGTAACCTTTCCTTCAGCTCCTCTTTCGGTAAAAATGAAATTATCAACTCTCTGCGGATCTCCGTAAATTGTAAATTCAGAACCGAGGTCAATTTTTGGAGCTTCTACATTGTGTAAATTTCCAGATCCAGAAATAATAATATTTAATTCACTTACCTCACCTTCTTTAAAATTAGTTTTTGGCATTTCTACCGAAAGAAAATATTGACCAACTGCACCAACAAAATCTTTAGGAACTCCCGCAGGAAGTGCTTTTATTTCTATACGTTTGGCTGCACTTTTAGTATTGTAATAATTAAATCCATTATTGAAAATTGCAGAAAATGGATTGATTTTATAAAACCCAATTCCTACAGGGAAAATTAATTTTTTATCAATAAAAGCTTCATAAAATGCTTGGCTATTTATTATTCTTCGGTCAAAAATAGCGGTTTTGTTAAAGTTCAAATCATATTGATCAATATTGCCTTCCATTGTATATGGACTGTATTGAATACCTGTAGAAATAGGTTGAAATTTTGTAATAACAGAAGCCGAAAGAATTACAGGTTCTCCTTCATAATAAACTTCTTTGTTAGAAACTATTTTCGAATTTATAGCCTTGTTTGGATCGAATTTTTGTGGAGTTGTACCAATCATTTGAGGATCCAAAACTTTAACTTGAACCGTGTTGCTTTTATAAACTTTGCCGTTTTCTTTTATAAACGCCGGACCAATTGTAAACGTTCCTTTTTTACTTATACTTCCATTTTGAGCAATAACTATAACGCGCTCCACGGCACCAGTGTTGTAATCTAAACTTTCTTGCATGCTTTGAGACAAGGTGCTGCCGCGGTTAAAAAAAGATGGCAAATCAATTTCGTAATTTGAACCGATATTGGTTTTCACGGTTAAAATTATTTCATCTCCAACTCCAAATTCAGCTGGCGAAACTTCGAGCTTAATATATTTTTTTTGACCAGAAGCAATGAGATTTATAGAAATCAAGCAAAAAAGTAAGATGTATTTCTTCATCACCAGTCTTTGCCAGATTTAGTGGTGTTTTTCTCTCCCATTTCTCCTCTGCCTTTTTGTCTTGTAAATGATTCTTGTTTCATTAAATCATCTAACATTTTATCTACTTTTTTGTTGCTTAATTTTGATTTATTATCAGAATCTTTACCTCCTCCTTGGGATGGATCTTGGTCTCCTTCTTCGCTTTTGTCACCCTCTTTATTTTTTTGGCTGTTCTGTCCGTTTTGATTTTTTTGTTGCTGGTCTTGTTGGTCTTTTTGATCTTTTTTATTTTGCTGATCTTGATCTTGATCTTTATTTTGATTCTGATCTTTGTTTTTTTGTTGTTCTTGTTCGTCCTTCTTTTTTCTTCTTATGGCTTCAGACATGCTGTATCTAGACTTTTCATCTTTCGGATTCATACGTAGCGCATCTTTGTAAGTCTCAATTGCTTCATCGTATTTTTTTTGTGCCAATTGAGAATTCCCTAAATTTCTAGTTTTTAAAGATTTTTGATATGCATCTTTTTCATTGTAAATACTCTCTTTATAAAACTTCTCAGCAGTTTTAAAATCTCTAAGCTTCATGGCAGATTGTGCTGTCTCTACTGATAAATCTATGTTTTCAGGAGCAATTTTTTGTGCAGCGTTGTATTTTTTTATTGCCTTTTCGTATTCGCCTTGTTTGTATAAATTTCTTGCAGCTTGTACAGAATCTCTCCATTCTTGGGCATTAGTGCTGCCCAGAAATAGAAAACTCAAACAAAATAATAAACCAATTTTCATGCTTTTCTTTTTATAAAGTTAAGATTTTTAGAACTCCAGAGCAAATACATTAAAGCAAAAAATATTGCTCCAGCTAATGGATATTGATATCTGTTTTCCTGAACATCAAACTCCATTCCTTTTGAAGTTGATTTTTTTATTTGTTTAATTTTAGATGTAAGTGCCTGAATGTCTGGAAAAGCAGATTCAGATATCATGCCGCTTCCGCCAGATTCTTTAATTAATTGATTTATAAATTTCGGGTTAATTTTGGTAATAACAGGTAAGCCTGCTGCAGTTCGTTTATTTCCTAGTTCTGGTCTGTCAGCTTGTAGTGGAATTGTGCCACCACTTTGAGTTCCAATTCCTAACACAAAAAATTGAATGTTCTTTTCTTGTAATTCTTTAAAAACTTTATTCGGACTGGCTTCGTGGTTTTCGCCATCAGTTATTAGTAGAATTGCTTTACCTATTTTTTCTTCACTAAAAACCGATTCGGCAGTTATTAAAGCTTGATTAATGTTGGTTCCTTGCTGACCCATCATATCTGAATTTATATCGTCAAGGAAAATTTTTGCGGCATAATAATCTGTGGTTAGTGGTAGTTGAACAAAGGCACTGCCGGCAAAAAGAACCAATGATATTTTTTCACCGCCCAATCCATTTATCATATTGTCTAAAGCTCGTTTTGCTATTTGCAACCTACTAAATTTTGGATCAATATCTTTGGCGTCCATTGATTTACTTATGTCCAACACAACGGCTAATTCCATGCTCTGTATGCTTCCTTCGGTTTTTTTTGTGCCTAAAACTGGTTGAGCCAAGGTGAAAATTAAAAAGGTAAGCGCATTTAAAAAGAAAATAAATTTTAAAGTAGTATGAAATGTTGATACAGGACTTAACCAGGTATGCCGAACACGTTCTTGTACATTGTCTGCAAATTTGTTGGTTTTTTGAATGTGCCGATAAAAGATAAGTAGCAGAGGTATGTAAAGTAAAAAAAGGTAAAATGCCAAAGGATTTAAAAAATCAATGTGTGTGCTGCGCAAATCTCTATCTAGATATCCAACTAAGCCAAGTACTAGATAAATTAAAAAGCCCAAAATTATTTGTGACGACACAAAAGCAATTAGAATTCTGCGAGAATTATAAGTATATTTTCGTATGTTTTTCATTCTTGACTTCTAAAAATTAAAAATGAACTCATCCAAGCGAGCAACATTAACACCAAGGCCCACTTTAAAAATGCCATTGGTTGGGCAGGTGGATCAGATTTAAATTGATTGTTGATCATTTTTCTTTTTTCAAGTTTTTCAATCTCATCATAAATTTTTCTTAAACTACTTTCATCCGTTGCCCTAAAATATTTGCCATTTGTTTTGCTGGCAATTCTTTGTAGTTGTGGTTCATCTATTTCCACTGGCAATGTTTGCATAATTGTTCCAAAAGGAGTATTTATTGGAGTTGGCGCGCTACCCATGGCTCCCATTCCAATTGTGTAAACGCGTATATTTTTGGCTTTGGCAAGTTCTGCAGCTTCATCTGGAGTTATGTTTCCTGCATTGTTGCTTCCATCAGTTAATAAAATAATAACTTTAGATTTAATGCTATCACTTCTCAAACGAGTTACTGCTGTTCCTAACCCAACACCAATTGCAGTGCCTCCTTCTAAAAATGCTTCAGAAACTCCGTCAATTTGTTCTTTTAAGATTTTATAATCCAAGGTTGCAGGACAAGCGGTATATGCTTCTCCGGCATAAACAACCAAACCAATTCTGTCGCCAGATCTGCCATCAATAAAATCTTTGGCTACTGATTTTGCGGCTTCTAAGCGGTTTGGTTTAAAATCTTCACTTAACATGGAGCCAGATACATCAATGGTTAAAATAATATCAATACCATTTTTAAAATCGTTGTTTTTATCGGCATTTGTGCTTGGGTTAAAAGGTTTTGCCAAGGCAGCAATTAACAAAAGAAAAGCAAAATTCAACATTAAAATTAGAGCCGATCTCAAATATTGAATCCATGAAGTTGACAAAGACATTTGGAGTTCTTCATTTTGAGAAAACTTTATATCTCCGTGGCGCTGGCGTTCTCTGTAAAAACCTAAAAATACCGTTAATGGTAAAAGCAGGCACAGCCAAAACCAATGGGGTTGCAGAAATTCATATTCCCAAAATCTTATGTTCCAGCTATTACTCATTTTCAAATTCCAAAGGACTTGTTTCTGCTACAACTTGTTTGCTCAATAAAGATACTTTTAAAATATCTAATTCTTCTGGTTCAGATTTAGCATATTTAACCATGTCTGAATGTGAAAGTATATGTCGGATTGTAGCAATTATTTCTTTTTCCAAGCCTAATTTTTGTAAGGTTTTGTAAGTTTCAGAAGATGTTTTTTCCATGAAATTTATTTTATATCTTCCTGTTAAGTACATCCGTAAAATTGATGATAATTCTAAATAATGATCTTTCAAACGATCGTTCATCCAAAGTTTGCGATTGTCTAATGCGTCTATGGCAAATAGAGTTCTGTCTTTTAAACTCATTTCTTTATGAATAATTGGTTTTACCTCACTTTTTTTATAACGTTTTCTTATTAATAAAAAGAGTAGTAAAATTCCTAGTATAACATACAAATACCAATATGTTTTGCTCAATCGAACTATTTTTTCTACAATAGTTTCATCTTTTAATTCTTCAAACATTTCAGTTATTTCAATCGGATCTTTTTTCGGGTCGTATGCATCGAGCAACACATGAACCAACAAAGCAGGAATTTCATAAATCGAATCTTGGTATTTTAAAGTTCCCGGCGGAATTACAAAATAGCCAGTGTCCCATATGGTAATTTCATACCTTCCAATCCAAATATTATTTTTAAAATCGAGGGTATCTTTAAATGGAGAATATATTTCAAATTCAAATGGTGTTTTGGTATTCAACATACTGTTTTGAATTTTTTGTCGGGCAGGTATTGTGTTTTCGTATGGTTTATAGTAGACTGAATCTTTATTATTTTTCAGTTTAAGTTGAATTACATATTTTATGCTTTCTCCAATTTTAAATTCATCTTTACTTATGCCCGTCTCTACTCCTTGAGCCTGAAAATCAAGACAAACAAACAAAAACATTATGACGATTAAGAATTTCAACGTCTGTATTTAAATAAATTCATTAATGCCAAGATATAATCATCTTCCGTATCTATAGAAACATTGTCAATACCAGCTTTAGTGAAACTTTTAAGTAATTTTTCTTCTTTTTGAAGTACATCTGTTTCATACTTTGCTTTTGCGAGAGACGAACTACTATTAATCCAAGTTTTCTTGTCCGTTTCGGCATTGTATAGTTGAATCATGCCAAGTGATGGCAATGTTTTTTCAGCAGAATCAATTACTCGAAGTGCAACAACATCGTGCTTTCTGTTAGAGATTTTAAGTCCTTCTAAAAAATCATGAGAATCATAAAAATCGCTAATTACGAATGCAATCGATTTTTTCTTCTGGGTATTTCTGAAATATTTTAACGCTTCATTGATATCCGTTTCTTTACTTTTTGCTTTCAATTCAATTAATTGTCGCAAAATTATCAAGGCGTGTTTTTTGCCTTTATCTGCGGGTATGTATTTTTCTATTTGATTGGAGAAAAAAATGGCGCCCACTTTATCGTTATTTGCTACAGCTGAAAAAGCCAAAATAGCTGCAAGTTCCAATGCCAAATCTTTTTTTGATTTTGAATTAGAACCAAATTCATGGGAGCCAGAAACATCAATTAAAAGCATGACAGTCATTTCTCGTTCTTCTTCAAAAACCTTTACAAAAGGTTCATTAAATCTTGCTGTAACATTCCAATCTATGGTTCTTACTTCATCGCCAAACTGATAATTGCGCACTTCACTAAAAGTCATACCACGGCCTTTAAAAGCAGAATGGTATTCGCCACTGAAAATTTGTTTAGTAAGACCTTTTGCCTTAATTTCCAGTTTGCGTACTTTTTTAAGAAGTTCGTTTGTATCCATTTATATTTTCTAGTTCTTTCTAGTTCTAATTATTATGTTTTATCCTAAGTTTTATTAAGGAATTTCAACTCTTTCCACAAGTAATTTTATTATGTCTCTGGAAGTCATATTTTCTGCTTCAGCTTCATAAGTTAAACCCAATCTATGTTGCATTACATCATAAGCAATTGCTCTAATATCTTCAGGAATTACAAATGCCCTATTTTGTAAAAACGCATAAGCTTTACCCGCCAATGCCAAATTTATACTTGCTCTTGGTGAACATCCAAACTCAATTAAGGGCACCAATTGATCTAAACCATAATCTTTCGGCTTTCTTGTAGCATAAACCAAATCTACAATGTATTGTTCTATTTTTTCGTCTAAATAAACAGCTTTAACCAATTCTCGTGCTTGCATAATTTGCTCGGGCGTCATTACCTTCTTTATTTTTGAAAGTCCTTCTTTGCGCACGTTGGAGCGAATTATCATTTTTTCTTCTTCTTTGGTAGGATAGTCGAGAAAAACTTTAAATAAAAACCGATCCACTTGAGCTTCAGGCAAAGGATATGTTCCTTCTTGTTCCACCGGATTTTGTGTTGCCAAAACCATAAACGGCTTGGTCATAGGATATGTCTCGTCGCCAATTGTTACTTGTCGTTCCTGCATGGCCTCAAGTAAGGCTGATTGTACTTTTGCAGGTGCTCTGTTAATTTCATCTGCCAAAATAAAATGTGCGAAAATAGGACCTTTCTTCACATTAAATTGTTCGGTTTTCTGACTGTAAATAAGCGTTCCGGTAACATCAGCCGGTAGCAAATCTGGTGTAAACTGAATACGGCTGAAAGAAACGCTTACGGCTTGGGCAAGCGAACTTATGGCAAGCGTTTTAGCAAGTCCAGGAACTCCCTCAAGCAACACATGCCCATCGGCAAGCAATGCAATTAGCAAGCGATCGAGCATTTCAGTCTGCCCGACAATTACCTTAGAAATTTCTTCTTTTAATTGTGTAAATGCAACATTTTGCAATTTTATTTCTTCCCCTAAAAGCCTAAGTTGTTCGGCTGGATTAAGAATATTTTGATCGTCAGACATATAAAAAGTTTAAAACATTACAAAATTCGTATCATAGAGGGATTATAACTTTGTAAGCTTGTTATTTATTGTTAATATTGTTGGGAAATATACACAATTTATGGCGAAGGAAGAAAGATTGTGCTTGGAATGCAAATCAAAATTAATGGGTCGCAAAGACCAAAAGTATTGTTCTGATCACTGCAGAAACACTTACAACAATCGCATGAACGAGGACGCGACAAAATACATGCGTCGAATCAACAATATTTTGCGTAAAAATCGAAGAATTTTAAATAATCTAAACCCAACGGGAAAACGCACGATTGATGGCATTTTGTTAGCCGAGGAAGGATTTAATTTTCACTATTTCACCAATGTATTTAACACTAAAAAAGGAGGCGAATATTTTTTCTGTTACGATCAAGGATACATAAAGGTTGAGGACGACCAATATATTTTGGTAAAAAAACAAGACTACGTCAAGTAAACTATCTTGGCATTATAAAACCGTCGTATTTATTTTCAACTGTCGAATTTGTATATTCTGGAATCCAGCCTGTCATGTCAATAAAAATTCTTATTGCTTTCACAAAAGGGTTTGTTTTACCTGCATCGAACCAATGTTTTGTGCCCGCGGGTACAGATATTAAGTCGCCTTTTTCGCAAAGCACATTAAATATTTCTCCATTTTCGAGGTGAAACCAAAACAAACCTTTTCCATCCACAAAAAATCTTATTTCATCTTCGGAGTGGGTATGTTCTGCCAAAAATTTATTTCTAATAGCTTCGTAGTTTTCTGTAGTTTCGTTTATTGAGATAACGTCAGCAGTTTGGTATCCGCCGGCATTCATAAAAGGTTCTAAAGAATCTTTGTAAGCAGCTAAAATTTCTTCTTGTGTTGCAGTATCATTAAATTGCTCATTTGCTTTCCATTGGTCGAAAAACAAAGAGCGATCGTTCATAAATTTCTTTATTTCAGAACTTTCAAACAAAGTAATATTTTGATCTGGAATAGATAAAACAGCCATTTTTTTCTATTTATAAATTAATTCATCGGTAAATTGTGCGCCACCATCATATATTCGCATTGGCAAAGATATTCAAGCGTTTCAAGATGGCGTTTAGCTTCAAATAAATTTTTTCCCCAAGCATAAGTTCCATGTTTGCGTATGAGAAAACAATGGTGTTGAATACTTGCTTTGTTCCTTTTCAATTCTTCAGAGAAAGCATCCATATCTTGAGTGTTATCAAAAATTGGAATGTGCAATTGGGCCAAATGAGAATCTTGACCATCAAAACCTTTTTGTACCTCATAACCATTCACTGCAAAATCGTTCGCAAACCATTGCGATATTAGTACTGGATAAACAGAATGCGAGTGCAAAATCACCTTTGTTTCCGGAAACATCTCGTAAATTCTCACATGGATTTTTGTTTCTGCACTGGGTTTTTGGTCAGCGCATTCGCCATCGGCTTTTCCGTTTTTGTCTACAGTTATAAAATCATTTTCAGTAAATAAAGCTTTATCTACTCCAGAGCGTGAAACCCATATTTGGTTGTCATCCGTTTTTAAAGAATAGTTGGTAGAAGTCGCGGGGCTCCAACCTTTAGCGTTATAATTTCTTATCGTCTCAGCAAGTTGCTGTTTTAGTTCGTTTGTGTTTTTCATTATTGTAAAATTACAAATTAAAAAATTGCAGATTGAAAAATTACAAATTACAATTACAGATTACAGATTACAGATTTCAAATTGCAGATTTCAGATTTCAGATTTCAGATTTCAAATTGTGAAATTTATAATTTCTGAGTTTTCATTTTTTTAATCGAGTTTTTTTATTGGAAGAGTCGAAAGGTGGTATTTTTGCATTTGGAGATGAATCCACCGGTGGCTGAGCGGCGGCCACTGAGCGAAGCCGAAGTGAGTCGAAGTCTGAGGTGCCTGCATAATATTAAACGAAGCAGAATTTGGAGCTATTTCCGGCTATCCATTATAGTCCGCCCAATAAAAAATTGGTCGGAGCTGTCATTACTATCCGGGCTAGGGGTTTATGAGTCAGAGTTTTAATTTTTTTTCAATAAGTATATTCATCCCACATTTTTAAATAATCTGGGTGCAGCTCTCCTTCGTCAATTCGTTTTTGAATGTAAGGTAAAATCCTTTGCCATTGATCAGAATTCGGGTATTCTTCTCCTCTATGATGCCATAATAAAATCCAAGCTTTATTCTCACCATAACCACAAGTGCGGAAAACTGGAAAACCATATTCTTCTGAATAATGGATCAATGCTTCAAAATTTAAACTGTCAACCTCAATCATTTTATTTAACGGAGTTCGGACATTTCGTAGACCTTGATCCTTATCATACAACTCTTTAAATAGATTAAAACAATTGAGGTCAATTGAGTTGAAATGAATATTTAATAGCGAATCTTTTCTAGTCAAATATAATTGTCCTTTTTCTGTTGCAAGAAAATAATCCAGCTGATCTCCATACCAGTTGGCAATATCTAAACCCTTCGTGGTTCCTTTGTCAAGATACTTAATGGCCAATTCTATGTTAGAATCTTTTATTGAAACTTGAAATGCCGAAAAGTATTCAGAAGGATAATATTCAATTAAACTAAAAGCAGAATCATAAAAAGCAAGAGATTCTTTATAATTTCCTAGAGAATCAGAATGCTCTGCTTGGTCTATCTGATAATTATATTCAATAAATTTATTGTCTTGAGAGTATATCATCCAGTTATTCAATAATAAAAGAGTAAAAAAGATTATTTTCATATTTATTTAAAGTGTATTTAAAAATTATAGGTCTATTGAAATATAAGTCTTTTCAAATATATTTATAAACTTGGATTATTCAAAATATTAAAAGCAATAAATTTTGTAAATTATCGCTTACATTTCCCAAAAAAAAATTCTACATTGTGCCATGGTTATTTTTACGCATAATAATTTTGTAGCTGGAGGCAAGTTGGGGTTTTTACTTGAACTTTTTACGGCTTGTCAAGAACAAAAAATTTTAGAATTTGAATATTTCTCACGTGCAAC